>CAZGES010000051.1:0-1866 GCA_964524375.1 uncultured archaeon | reverse complement strand
AGCAATACCTCGCTCAGGCCCATCGCGATGAACCCGGCGATTACCAGCTTCGCCTCGCCGAACCGGCTCACCAGGCGCCCCACCAGGCCTCCCTGGATCAGAACTCCGATCAATCCCATGAATGCAAGGGCATAGCCGATCTGCTGGACGCCAAACGGACGCCCGTCGTAAACAAAACGGCGTTCGGCGAACAACGGGAAGCCGGAAATAAACATGGAAAACGTGAAGGTGAACGCGAAGAATTGCCAGAGAACAGGCCCGAGTTTCGGCTTGGACAAGGACTCGAAGAAAATCTTCATCGGATGACGCAGCTGCCTCTCCACGTTGGCGCGTGCGGCCAGCGCGGCGGCATCCTCGTCGGAGCGCGGCGGGTTCGCCGGAAGGATCGCCGCGGTGGTGATGACGCTCAGCATCGAAAGGGCGGCGGCCGCGAGAATCGGCATGCGATGGCCGTAGCCCGCGAGAAACCCGGAGATGGCCGGGCCCATGTTGAAAATTAATTTGCTTCAACCATTCCAGACATTCCGGGCGCGTGTCGGTCGCAAATCAACTCATACGTTCCCGCTTCCGTTATTTCCACATCAATCGTGGAGCCGGCATTAATTTGGGTGCGCGGAAAAAAATCAATGCCATCTTTGATGAGGTGCACATCATGCGCCGCCCCATCTTGATTCACAAAACGAATCGTCTGCCCCGCGCTCAAAACAATCGTGCTCGGGTTGAATTCAAAATTTTTTAAATTGACTTCAACTATATTCGAATTTGCTCCCGCTCCATTATTTCCGGCGTCATTCGAATTATTTTCTTGCAGCGTCTGCGTCTCCGTATTCGCCTGCGACACGCATCCTGCTCCAAATAAAATAATCCCTGCCATCATCAATGCCAAAATTTTCATTTCCCATCCCTCCCAAGACTAACATAGTCCGCAGGGGAACGTTATAACTCTTCTCGCCCCCGCCCGCGTAACGGACGTTCTTTTTTAAGGACTCGGGAACTTGGTAATTGCATGAGTTCCCCCCTCACGACCTTTTTGGCCCAGCACGCGTTGAGCGTAGGGGATTACGTCAAGCTCACGTGGAAGACCATTCACGTGGAAGGGACCATCATCCCTCAACCCCTTGATGAGGGAGAGTTTCTCAAAATCAAACTTGACAGCGGCTACAACACCGGCCTCTCGCTGAAAAACATCACGCACGCGGAAAAGCTCTCACGCTCGGCTGCAAAACCATCACTACACTCCACTCTGCCAAACCACCCGCGCCCCACCGCAGCGGCGCCGACCAATGCGCGCCCAGCCATTTCCTTGATTGGCGTCGGGGGGACGATTGTGAGCAAAGCCGACTATGAAACGGGCGGTGTTATCGCCAAAATCACTCCCGAAGAATTATCTGCCATTGTTCCTGAAATCAACGATTTTGCTCACATCAAATATATCATTTCTCCGTTTACTAAAATGAGCGAAGATAATGTTCCCGGTGACTGGTTGCAAATCGCCCGCGCCGCACACGTTGAACTTTCAAAGCCTGACGTAGAGGGAGTGGTCATTTCTCACGGCACGGACACGCTGCACTACACCGCGGCCGCGCTCTCATTCATGCTCCCTAATCTCTCTAAACCCGTCGTCTTAGTGGGGGCGCAGCGTTCAAGCGACCGCGGTTCCAGCGACGCCGTCATGAACCTCATTTGCGGCGCGCGCACGGCAATTAGTGACATGGCGGAGGTGGGAACGTGCATGCACGGTGAAACCTCCGACTCATTCTGCCTGTTCAATCGCGGCACGTCCGTGCGGAAAATGCACACCACGCGCCGCGACGCTTTCCGGCCCATCAACCGGCAGCCCCTCGCCAAAGTCTGGCCGGATGGGAA
>CAZGES010000050.1:0-2665 GCA_964524375.1 uncultured archaeon | reverse complement strand
CGTTCCAGCCCAAAGCCGGACGACCCGTTTACTGCCGCGATTGCTATATGGAGCAGAAAAACACAATGCAGTAATTAGGCACGTTCACGTTGCCCAATGAGTTCAAACGTTTTTGCGGGACGCAAGTTGTTTTCCCGGCCTCGTTTTGCATGCCCCAATTCCATAGGGTCGCTCGGTATGGAGTTATCGCTTCGCGATAACTCGGCTGATAAAGCACTTTTTTTTCGCAAAAACTTTTCCTCGTTGAAAAGTCATTCTTTTTATTCAATTGCCGCTTTCACTATTCATGGACATTCAAACATTTTTGACGAAGCATAAAGCCGAATTGGAAATGCTAGCCAGGCAGGTTTCCAAGGGCTTCCGCGTTCCATATCATGAATTGTTACAGAACACATTCATCTCTCTGTGGAAGAGTCCTCCTCGAAAAAATTTTGAGACGGCTGCGGATCGGCAACGATTCTTGCATCGTGTCCTCAGGAATAAAGCTATCCACTTGAAACAAGCCGCTGATACCGAGCGGAAGCAAACGAAGCCTCATAAAATGAAACGCGATGTGGAATTTGATATTGCAGTCCTCTCTCATTCCGGAAATCCGTTGACGGAACTCAAAGAACTATTTGACAAGCTGGAACCGTATGACCGCAAAGTCTTGCTGGCCTACTTGACTCATCGCAGCAAGGCAGAAGTGGCGCGGCAAGTAGAGCCGGGAAAATTTACCACGCTTCGATCTCAACGCGTTCACGGCGGAAAGATGGTGAACGAAGCCACTGCGCGTTTTCGCGCGATGATTAACCAAACCAATCTGCCTCGTCGGAAGCCCCACCGACACGCGTGAATCCATCGCGCTTTTATACGCGGGCACGTTTTAACGGTGATGAAGCGTTCCCGTTCGCGAGAAAAACCATCTCAAACATTTGACGCGGAAGAGTTTGACATTCACGCGATTGAACACTCCATCCGCGAACGTGTACTCCCCCTCAAACGCGGAGAAAATCTCGCTAAAATTTCCAAAGACGTCCGTTGGCTAACTGGAAAAATTCACGATTCTCCTCGAAAGCAAAAGCGTTCCATTATCATTACTCTTTTCTCCAACATCCTCATTCCGGGGTTGGGTAACGCCTACATTCACGCCTCCGCGTTTAGTGTGTCCATTCTTGCGTTGAGTATGTTAGTGATGTTCACCACCCTCTCTCCCGTGTTTCCCATTATTCAAATCCTCAACGCCACGCAGTTCATTCAACCCTCCGCAGGAGCGGTTGCGCAAGTCGCATTATACTCTCCCGCAAATGTCACGGTGAACAACCAGCTTACATTAGTCGGGCCAACATTCTCCATTCTCGCCGTGCCCTTGTTGCTTTCGTGGATTCACCTCATTTTCCTCTTCATTCACCGCGAAGAAAAAGTCGAATGGCGTATTTAGAAGGTGAGTTATTAATCTTTTTTCACCTAGTATGCGTATGAGACCCATCCCTTCGCCGTGCGATAACACCTGCATCCTTGACGCAGACATCTGCACCGGCTGCGGTCGCACAACGAGTGAAATTGCCTCGTGGTCGAGTTTGAGCGAAAAGGAGAAACGTGACATTGTTAAGCGTGTTCGTCCAAGTTTATTGGAGGAAGAATCATGATACCTATTTCCAATTCCACGTCCATTCAACCGTCGCTTTACCCTGCGTCCATGACCGCGCCCATGCAAGCGGAACTAGAACACGCGGGAGTAAAACCCTTGCACTCCGCCGCGGAAGTGGATGCCGTTTTTGCCCAATCCGACCAAACCATTTTTCTCGTGGTAAATTCCGTTTGCGGCTGCGCCGCGGGAAATGCTCGCCCTGCCGTTGCGTTGGCGATGAAACACAAAATCCTCCCGCAACAACGCGTCACCGTCTTCGCGGGCGTCGACCAAGCCGCCACCAAACGCGCGCGCGAATATGCGAGCGAAATTCCCCCTTCTTCTCCGAGTATGTTTTTGTTCACCAATGGAAAGTGCGTCTTCTCCCTTCAGCGGCATCAAATTCAAGGCCGCGACCCGAAAGAAATCGCTGCAGAATTGACGAAAGCGTTTGATACGTATGCATGAAATCGATTCCCTGTTGAAATTTGTCAAAATGACACATCAATTGCAGCAAGTGAAGCGTGCATTATATGTTCCGGGTGAAAAGCGTCTGGAAAATGATTTAGAACATCATTATCAGCTTGCCATCGTGGCGTGGTATATTGTCGAGAGTCAAGCCTTGAATTTGGATAAAAATAAAGTTCTACAGTACGCGATGATTCATGACCTGGTTGAAGTCTACGCGGGCGATACCGATTCTTTTTTAGGAAACCAATTCGACAAAAAAGTTCGCGAGAAAAAAGCAGCTGAACGGCTTCAACTTGAATTTCCTGATTTCAAAAACCTGCACCATCTTATTGAACAATACGAGGCGCGTGTAGATGCAGAGAGCAAGTTTGTTTATGCGCTTGATAAAATAATCCCAACCATCAACAACTACCTTGATGGCGGCCGCACGTGGAAAGAACGCGGAATAACCTTTCAGCATGTGAAAGAAAATAAGCGCGGAAAAATATCCCAACACCCGCACGTGGAAAAGTTGTTTGCTGAGCTCGTTGAAAAAATTGCTGAAAAAGAAAAACTAGAAAAAACAAAGAAGTTTAATAACTTACA
>CAZGES010000049.1:0-2697 GCA_964524375.1 uncultured archaeon | reverse complement strand
CGAACGGGAAAGAAAATTGAAGGAGAAATTTACACGGGAGTCATTGCGTACCGTAGATTATTCCACATGGTTGCGCACAAGTTGCAAGCACGTTCACGCGGACCGGTGCAAATCCTTACTCGCCAGCCTACGGAAGGAAAGGAAAAGGAAGGCGGACTGCGCTTCGGAGAAATGGAAGGAGAAACATTGGTTGGACACGGTGCCGCGATGCTGCTCCAAGAAAAGTTCATTGATGATTCGGACAAAGTTACCGAATTAGTCTGTGAAAACTGCGGAATCATCGCGGTGAACGATCAGATTCGCAAAAAGCGCTATTGCCCGATGTGCGAGAGTTCACAAGTCTATCCGGTGCAGATGTCGTACGGATTCAAATTGCTTTTAGATGAGTTGAAAGCCCTGGGAATTTATCCCAAATTGAAACTCATGGACCGAGCGTAAGGAGATAGGGAGGGAAAAAACCATGTTATTGAAAAAAATCCAACTGATTGAATTTGGCGTCCTGTCTCCGGAGCAAGCGCGAAAAATGTCCGCGATTGAAATCAAGTCGCCTGAAACCTACGATAAGGATGGTTATCCCATGGAAGGCGGACTCATGGACCCGCACTTGGGAGTGATTAACCCTTCGTTACGCTGTAAAACCTGCGGACAAAAAATGAAACAGTGCCCCGGACACTTCGGCTCGTTAGAACTCGTTCGACCGGTGGCCCACCCTAAGTTTACGAATAAATTAGAAGAATTATTGCACGCCACGTGTAGAGACTGCGGAAAAATCGCACTCAAGGATGAGGCATTAGAGGATTTCAAAAAATCCATTGAACGATTAGACAAAGAAGAAGCCGTGAAGCTGCTCGTCAAGAAGACGAAAACCAAGCGCAAGTGCCCCCACTGCGGTGCGGCCCGCCCCGAAGTGCTGTTGGACAAGCCGACGAACTTTTACTTAGACAAAGACCGCTTGTACCCTTCACAAATTCGCGAATGGGTCGAAAAAATCGCCGAAGAAGATTTGAAATTATTCGGATACGATTTGACACGCTTGAGACCGGAATGGTTCATCATGACGGTGTTACAAGTCCCGCCCATTACGATTCGCCCCTCCATCACATTGGAAAGCGGAATCAAATCCGAAGATGATCTTACACACAAACTCGTTGATGTGATTCGCATCAACATGCGCTTGAAGGATAATATTGACGCGGGAGCGCCTCAACTCATTATTGAAGACTTGTGGGACTTGTTGCAGTATCACATCACGACATACTTTGACAATGACACCGCGGGAGTTCCTCCTGCGAAACATCGTTCAGGTCGCTCGTTGCGAACACTCTTACAACGATTGAAAGGAAAGAAAGGTCGTTTCCGCTACAACTTGACGGGAAAGCGAGTCAATTACGCGGCACGCTCAACGATTATTCCCGACCCCTATTTGTCGATTAACCAAGTGGGAGTGCCCGAACCCATCGCCAACAATTTGACAGTGCCTGAATATGTCACCGAATGGAATTTAGAAGAAATGAAAAAATTCATCAAGAAAGGCGATCGCGTGGTGTACATTACGAAGCCTAATGGGTTGCGAAAGAAAGTCACGGAACTCAACAAGAAAGAAGTTACTGATGAGTTGGAAGTGGGAAGCAAGGTTGAGCGAATGCTGCAAGACGGCGATATTGTTCTCTTCAACCGACAGCCCTCGTTGCATCGACTCTCTATGCTCGCGCACGAAGTCAAAGTGGTTCCCAACAAGGCCATCCGAATGAATCCGATGGTTTGTAAACCGTACAACGCTGACTTTGATGGAGACGAAATGAACTTGCATGTGCCTCAAACGCAGGAAGGAATTTCCGAAGCGCGCGAACTCATGTTTGTGGAAAACCAAGTCATTTCCCCCCGACACGGACAGCCTGTGATCGGCGGACAAGAAGATGACATGACTGGGCTTTTCGTCTTGACGATGGATCAAACGGAATTCACGAAGGAAGAAGCGATGCACTATTTGTACAACATGGGCATCACTGAACTCCCCGAACCGGACCGCGGAAAGAAATACTCGGGAAGACTCATTTACTCGCAAGCATTGCCTGCAAAGTTGAATGTGGAATACACCAACAACACCGCACGCTTGCTCAAAGTCGCTAAACTCCCGCGCGAAGGAAACGAAGCATTGTACCAAGACGCGGAAGTCAAAATTGAAGATGGAAAACTCGTGCAGGGAATCGTTGATTCATCGTCTGCACTCGTTGAAAGTATTCTGCGAAACTACACCGCGCACGAATTGGAACAATATTATTCGCGCATGGCCCACGTGACGCACGAACTCTTAACCACGAAAGGATTGACGATTTCCATTGCGGAATTCGAAAACACTCCAGAGTTGGACAAGGTCCGCGAAGAAGCATTGAGCGAAGAAATTCGTGAGGGGACTGAATTGGCGGAGAAATTCGCGGCTGGAAAGCTCGAACCGATGCCTGGACGAACTTCCGTAGAGAGTTTCGAACTCATGATGGTTCGCTTGGGTGGAAAGACCAAAGCAAAAGTACAGTCTAAACTTGGAGAATACAAAATCAAGAAACTCTTCGATTCGAAACGACCTACTTTGGACACGATGCCCATTATTGTTTCCGGAGGACGCGGAAGCATGCTGAATGTGACCAACATGTCCGGATTCTGGGGACAGATTTCGGTGCGAACAGGACGACCCAAAAA
>CAZGES010000048.1:0-2850 GCA_964524375.1 uncultured archaeon | reverse complement strand
GACGCCGGGCAAACAAAACGAAGAATACGGGTCATGATACTCGTTGTGCACCAGCGCATGAATCGTTTTTCCATCCTCTGAATAAACGGACGTAATCCACTCTTGGTGGTCCAATGATTCAGCTGGCCATTTGTCTCCGGAACGCAATACGGGAGTGCAGCTTCGTTGCAAGTTGTTAAACGTGCTTCCGAACATGAAATAATTATCCGGAGCATTTCCGGATGCTAAGACAATATTATTTTTATCATCGCGAATGGCGTGCGCATACACATCCGGCAAGTCCATTTCAGCGCACGCGTCCTCATCGTAGTCAAACACCGTGGTTAGGTTTCCAAGTTTCACATTCACAGCAAAATCATTGTCCACGGGAACAACCGCAGAGCAATCCGCGGAGCATGTTGTTTCTGTTTCACCCGTTTCACAAACGGCATTGCCGCACACCGCAGGGTTGGGCGTGTTGCACGCTTGCGTGAGCGGCGGCTGGAATTGTGGATTCAAACAATTATTTTTTTCTGTGCAAGCACGCGATTGAAAACCATCCGTGCACGCCCCCCAAGGGTCGCAGAACCATTCTTCTTCACACACGATTGGGGGTGCAGGAGTCGTATCAATGCACCCGGCTAAAATGATTCCCAAAAGAAAAAGAAAAAAATAAGTAAAACGCTGGAACATAGACGTTCCATGCGTTCACGGTATTTATTTGAATGGTATTATTCGAGGAAGAATGAATAATGCTTGACTTCCAAGTCCATTCCCTTTCGCTTTCGAACTTCTTCAACGGTGCGCTTTTGCAATTCAGGAGGAAGAATTTCGTAGCCGTGATATTCGGCCGTCCAAATAACGCGTCCTTGGGCCGCGCCTCGAATGGCTTGAGAGAATCCAATCAATTCCTTCACGGGGGCGAGACCAATAATAATCGTCGCGTCTCCTTCGTTTTTGATCTCCGTAATTTGTGTGCGTCGCTGCTGCAACTCTTTACTCACAGCACCCAAATAATCTTCCGGCGTTGTAATCGTGAGCAACTGCTTGGGTTCTTCTAACACGGCTTTCGCGGCGAGCATACACGCGTAAATGGTTCGCGACACAACGGGAATAATCTGCGAGGGGCCGCGATGAATGGCATCCTCGTGCAATTTTGCATCCGTCAGCGTGACTTTCACACCGTGCACTTCTTCTTTCGCCAAAGGACCTTGCTTCATGGCTTCTTGGAAACCCTGAATAACAAGTTCGCGAATTTCATGCAAAGCTTGAATTCCTTTGGTTCCGTCCACGAGCAAATTGTAGTTTTCGATGGCCCAAATTTTTTTGGATTCATCAATGTCAATTCCCGCGTTCTGGAATTTTTCAATCCATTCTTTATCTTTCATCTTGACTTTTCCCTGGACTTTGTTTTCAATTAATTTGAGTTGAACGTCCGCGGGGATGGGTTCGACCATCATCAAGAGTTTGTTGTGCTTGTTAGGAGACTTTCCTTCCAATTCCGGAGACGAGCCCACGATGGTTTCGTGGTACACCACAATCGGCGGTGAAACGGTAATTCCCACGCCGTGTGTTTTTTCAATTCGGTATTGGTTGATTTCCAAGTGCAATTCTCCCATTCCGGAGAGCAAGTGTTCTCCCGTCGTTTGGTTAATGGATGCGCGCAGGTTAGGGTCTTCTTTGGTCAACTGGCGAATAACTTCAATGAGTTTAGGCAAATCTTTCGTTTGCTTGGCTTCAATTGAAACGGTAATAACCGGCTCCACATTCGTTTTGAATGATTCAAATTCACGCATGTCCATTTCGGAGACTGTTTGTCCCGCGTACGCTTCGCGCAAACCCACAATCGCTCCAATGGAACCGGCAGGAATACTTTCAACTTCCACGAATTCGGGTCCCATGTACACACCCACACGGTTAATCTGCGCTTCTTTTTGCGAACCGATGAGTTTAACTTTAACTCCTTTTTTGAGCGTTCCCGAATACACGCGTCCGGTCGCAATGTCCCCGGCGTGCGGGTCTACTGAAACATCCGTGACCATCATGGCCACAGGGCCCGTTTGATTACACGCGACCATGGATTTTCCAATTTCGCTGTCTTGTTCTCCCGTCCAAATCACAGGGGTGCGGTATTTTTGCGCCTGCGTGGGGTTGGGTAAATGCGTCACAACTGCTTCGAAGATCGTGTCTTCCAACGGAGATTTTTGCGCAAGTTCTTTTTGCTTGTCCGTTTTCATTAAGTCATACACTTGCTTGAAATTAATTCCCGTGCGCGTCATGGATGTAATGGAGACCGCCCAGTGGTTGTATGCGCTTCCAAAGCAAACGCTTCCATTGCCCGGGTTCACTAACCATGTTTCTTCTCGTCCTGCAGGGGCGTTCTTTCGAATTAAATTGTTCACGTGCGTAATCGTTTTCAAAAATCGTTTTTGCATTTCCGCTTCGTCCACTTGCAACTCGTTAATGAGTCGGTCGACTTTGTTGATGAATAAAATAGGCTTCACATTTTCGCGCAGGGCTTGGCGAATAACCGTTTCCGTTTGAGGCATGACTCCTTCCACGGAGTCCACGACCAAAATGACTCCATCCACGGCTCGCATGGCGCGGATAACTTCTCCGCCGAAGTCCACGTGTCCGGGCGTGTCGATGAGGTTGAGCAAATATTGCTTGCCGTGAACGGTTGGAACGAGCGAAATGTTTGCCGCGTTAATCGTAATTCCGCGTTCTTGTTCTTGGTCTTCAAAATCCATGAACTGCTGTTTTCCGGCAAGTTCTTTGTTGATCAAACCTGCGGCGGCGATGAGGTTGTCCGAAAGAGTGGTCTTACCGTGGTCGATGTGCGCAACAATTCCCAAATTGCGAACGTCTTGC
>CAZGES010000047.1:0-3191 GCA_964524375.1 uncultured archaeon | reverse complement strand
AACATGTGAGTCATACAATTACTCCTCCCGTTCCCACAGCTAGTGCCACTGGGGCGAGTACTATGATTACCATCGACCAGTTCATGAACACGATCCAACTCCGCACCGCCAAGGTCGTTCACGTGGAAACAATCCCCAACAAAGACAGGTTATACAAAATCACTGTGCAGGTGGGAACAGAAACCCGAACGATTGTTTCAGGCATTCGCGAATGGTATCCAAACCCCGAAGAATTAGTGGGAAAGATGGTTGCCATCGTGGCAAACCTCGCTCCCAAAAAACTCGGCGGAATCGAATCGCAAGGAATGCTCCTCGCCGCGCTTGACAACGAAGGAAAATTCTCCTTACTCATCGCCGAGCGCGAAGTGAAAAGCGGCGCGGAAGTTCGTTGAGCGGAGCGTGGTGAGCGTGCGCATCCTGAATGGTGATGAAGCCACGCGCGCGGAAGATCATTTCAATGAAGCCCTGAAAGAATGCGAAAAATCATTCTGCCTTTCTTCCCAATGCGGTTGCATCATTGTGAAAAATGGTCTCATCATCGGCCGCGGAACCAATTCTCCTCCCGGAAATGTGAAAATTGAAAAATGTTTGAAGGATGATTTGCCAGAAAATTTCCGTTCGGATAAAACCTGCTGCATCCACGCCGAAGAACGTGCTATCTTGGACGCGCTCGCGCTCGGAAAACAAATGCTTTCCGGGGCTACGCTTTTTTTCATTCGCAAAAAATTCGGACAAAAAGTTTTCGCGGGAAAACCGTATTGTACGATTTGTTCCAAGCTCGCGCTCGATGTTGGAATCAAAGAATTTGTGCTGTGGCACGAGAACGGAATCACCGCGTACGACACGAAAGAATACAATATTTTATCATTCGCGCATCGTCCAGAATGATGGTCCATTATTCAAAGCGTGCCAATCAAGTACGGAATAACGAGCGCCGTGGCAATCATACTCCCCACATTCGTGAGCACCGTAATAACCAAAATTTTTGTCACCCTATTTTTCGTAAAATCCCCTAGTGAACGTAATTCCGAGAGTGACGTAAAATCCTTCATTGCCGGGCTTTGGCGTTTGAGTTCCATTCCTGCCGCAATCCATCCTGCCGCGATGAGTGGATGCAACGCGGCAAACCACGCGGTCAAAAAAACGCCGATAACCGTTTTCCAATGCGCCCCGCCCAACGCTGCTCCCGCTCCCGCGAGTATGCCATGCGCCACAAACCAAAACAAAAAGAATTGCAGGGAAAGTTCCGCCCCTTTTTGCCAGAATAAGTAAACCATCACCGCACCAAAAACAAGGGGTATTCCCCATTCGATGAGTTTGTTTGATTTCACCGCGGGCATCTTAATCAAATCCGCCAACGGTGCCAGCGTGCTTTCCTTTTTTCCGTGCAAGCGCAAATGATTCAACACTCCGTCCACGTGTCCCGCTCCCAACACAGCGATTATTTTTTTCCCAGGTGCTTGGATGAGCGCGTGAGCAATGTACGCGTCTCGCTCGTCTACGAGAGTGCTTTTCAATTTGGGATATTCTCTCGATAAATCGTGCATTAATTTAGTTACCAAATCGCTGTCTTTCATCTCTTCAATTTTTTTGGCGTCAATCTTTTCTTCCGCGCCGCCAAATAATCCCATGACCAAACTCCCGCCGAGTTTCAATTTCTCCCACAATGAAATATTTGCGAGCGCGCGTTTCATGGTGATTTGCAAACTGCGGTCCATGAGCAAAAGGGGTGTCTTGTTCGCTTGCGCGATTTCCACCGCGACCTTCATTTCATCCCCGGGCTTGACCCCCACGCTCTCGCCTAAACGTTTTTGCATGTTCGCCAAAAAAAGATTGAGTAAAATCAGCCCGCTCTGCCCCGTCTCAATGAGATTCAAAATATTCGTATTTTCCCATTTTTCTCCGTGCAACAATTTTTGCAATCGCAACTCGTCCAATTCCACGCCGATAACATCTGGTTTTTCCTCGTGAATGGTTTTTTGTACCAACTCTACACTCGCTTTGGAGATGTGCGCTGTTCCCACAATAATGATTTCCTTCTCACCCATTGTTGCGCGTGAAATGTTCATTCAAGGAATGGGCGGCGAGCCTATTAAAAAACGCGTGATAATGGAAGGGCGCGCGCACGTATTTACGATGGCAGGTCGCTTAACAGTCCGAAATCGTACACTTGGTCTTCCACCAGCCATGCTCTAAAATGGTCCAAATTTTTCTGCAAGAAAGGTGACAATGCCCCCGCGCGCGGGTCGCTTCCCGGCGCGGCGAAATTGAACGAGGGTAAAATAATAATTCGTTTACGCTCCACGTTTCCCACGAGAAAGCACTTGTATTTTTGCTTCGTCGCGCCGTCTTTCAATTCTACCGCCGGATGGTCGTGGCCGATGATTACCGTGTTCGCTTTCTCGTATGCTTTATCCTCGGGAATCTCGTGACCGTGGCACACGTACGCGCGGGAGTGCTCGAGTAAAACGCCCTTTTTTTCCAATTTAACTTTAGCAAACCGCGCAATAGGTTCAATGGCGATGTCATGATTGCCTTTGATAATAGTAATGCGGTCCGCGTGCTCGCTCAATAATTCCAATAATTCAATGACCTCTCTCCATTCTTGATTGGATGCGTTTCCAAACCCGTGTTTAATGTCTCCGTTCAAAAAAATGTGTGAAACGTATTTTTTGGCCTCAAACATTTTTCGCAAGTGCTGCTTTACCTCGCGGAAGTTAAATCGCGGGACGAAAATGCCTTGATTGTTGTAATGCTCTTCTAATCCCAGCTGCAAATCCCCCAAAATCAAACAATCATCCGCGGGCACGTACAATGCTAAATCCAGCGCCTGAAATCCCGGGGCGATTTCCACCGGTAAAAGTTTTTCATTCGTGTGCGCGGGCGCATTTTCGTGCGCCGAACCTTTAATAGGAAACAATGGGGCATTCATTTTTTTCTCACGCTTCGGCAGATACAGTAACGTGTGCCATCACTTTCTCGTGCATGCGCTTGATAAAACTGAGCCTGTCTTCCAGTTTTACTAAATCATAATGTCCCTGCGCAATGAGGTTGAATGCAAACGGCGAGAACGTGTCCAACTTTTTCACGTCAATCTTTATCATTCCCTGCTCAATCGAGGTGATAATTTCCTTCGCGTGGGGCATGTACATCAAATCCTCCAAAACCTCACGCCTCGCATCGCGTAAAAT
>CAZGES010000046.1:0-3209 GCA_964524375.1 uncultured archaeon | reverse complement strand
TTGGGCGCAGCCATTGGAATTGGAGTGGGCGCCGCCGCGATTGCAGTGGTTGAAGCCGGAGAAGCCGTGCAGAACCTCGAACAAATTGTCAAAAAGGTTCAGGCATTAAGCAAATAATGGAAAAACGGGCGGATGATGAACGATGGCTGAAAACGGAACCCCTGCAGAAGTCGTGGAAGTAGTCAAACGAACGGGCGTGCACGGAGAAATTTCTCAAGTGCTTTGCCGCATTCTTGACGGACTCGAAAAAGGCCGCGTGAAACGACGCAACGTCAAAGGCTTGCTGAGAGTCGGAGACAAATTAATCTTACTTAACACGGAACGCGAAGCCAAGGAAATCCGCGCTCATTAATGGTGATACTCTATGGATTGTTCATTTTGTGGTAAACTCGTTCCCCGCGGAACTGGATTCATGTTCGTTCGAAAGACAGGGCAAGTCTACAACTTCTGCTCGCGAAAATGCGAACACAACCAAATTCATTTGGGAAGACAGTCGCGAAAGACGCAGTGGACGAAAGACTATGCTAAAACAAAGCTTTCCAACATTGCCATCCGCGCGCACGAAGCCACCAAACATACGGCTGAAGCAACCGAGAAAAAATAACAGGTTGTGAATGCGCATGATGGAACGCACGCTCGTTTTATTGAAACCCGACGCAGTGCAACGCGCACTTTCGGGAAGAATTATTCAGCGTTTTGAAGACGTGGGGCTGAAAATTATTGGAATGAAAATGGTTCAAGCATCGCGCGAGCACGCTGCCACACACTATGCGGACGTGGGTGTTCGCCGCGGACAGAAGATTTTGGAACAAAATGTGAACTTTTTGCAGGAAGGTCCTGTCATTGCACTCGTGTTAGAGGGAATTCAAGCCATTGAACTCGTTCGAAAAATGGTGGGCAGCACGGAAAGCAAAGCCGCGCAGCCGGGGACGATTCGCGGGGATTTTTCACACCAAAGTTATGCGTACGCGGATGCGAATAATCAAGTCATCAAGAATTTGATTCACGCATCCTCGTCAAATGAGGACGCGCAGAAAGAAATCGCCCTTTGGTTTAGCAAAAACGAGCTGCACGATTACAAATCGGTGCACGAAAGACATACATTTGGAAAGTAAACGAAACTTTTTGAAAAAGTTTCATCAAAAACCATTTTTTTTTTAAATTCTATTTTTTTTATTTATTTTTTGGGTCGCAGTAATTTTCTCCGCTCTCTCCGCGCGCGATATTTTCGGATGCCCATTTTTGCTCCCGTGTATCCAATCGGAACGACATACGCGGCGATCCATGCGGCCCACCCGGCTTTAATCATCGTAGAATTTCCTTTATGCATGCCTGCAATCATCAAATAATCCCGTGCGCGGGAAAATCCCCAACTCGCGACGGTTAAAACGGCTGCTTCTGCGGGTGTCAAACCAAATTTTTGCAAAACATTTTTGGTCGCAGTATAACTGCGGCGAATACTTTTCTCTATGCGCGTGCGGCGCGAGTCTTTTAACGTGTTTTCAATTCCTAAACGGCGGGCGGTTTCTTCTTGCATTTGCACAATGTCTTCGTTACTCATGTGGGAAATTTTATCGAGAAGCAACTGCTTATGTTTTTCGGACAAGCCTGAATTTAGCACGCGCTGAATAATCTGTTCTCTTTCCGCACTCATGTTTGGAGAATCTATTTTAGTATTCTTAATCAGATGGGTCGTTTTTCCCGCCTTTCTCTTCATCTTCCAAATACGCTTCTAACTTTTCAACAATACTGTCCCATTTCATCGCGAGATTTCTTCCAGAATGTTTGGTTGAAACATTTACCTCACTAATATCTGTGAGAATTTCATCCAACGCATCATTGAAATGGAACTTAACAAAGGGCGTGAGAAATTGCGCCGTGGCGTTGGTTGAGTTAACCGTGTGGGGCGTAGAAAGAATCATGCGCAGGAGCAAAAATGCCAAATCCTCTTTCATTTTCCCGTTTGATGTGCCCTTCGCGGAGAAATATTCGCGCATCGCTTTCAATTCACTCTCCACATGAACGGGGTCGTCGTGCTCGCCGATGGTTTCTTCTTCACTTTTTTGATTTGAACGCATACACACTACTTTTTATTGGTCAAAATTATATTACGGTATGAAGGTTCTCATCCAAAAATTGCATCCGGATGCTATTTTGCCCCGGTACGCCAACCCGAAGGACGCGGGCCTCGACTTGTTTTCGAACGAAGAAGTAGTGTTGCAGCCGAATGAGAAAAAAACCGTGAAAACGGGCATTGCCCTTGCGCTGCCGGAAAACCACGTGGGTTTAGTTTGGGACAAGTCCGGCATTGCGAGCAAACTCCACTTGCACACGTTCGCGGGGGTCATTGATGAATCGTATCGCGGAGAATTGCAAATCGTCATCGGAAACTTTTCCGCGCAGCCATACAAAATCGAAAAGGGCCAAAAAATAGCACAGCTTTTAGTGCAGCCCATCACGTATGCTCACATAGAGGAAGTTTCCACGCTCAATGAGACGCAACGCGGGCTGGGCGGGTTTGGCAGTACTGGATTGAAATAATCGTTTCCGTGCGTCTTTTAATGGGGGTAGGGCGTTAATCCTACTATGATTTTATCTGATTCTGAAATAAAGGAGCTCGTCCAGCAAGGAAACATCTACGTTCCCACGGACAACCATCCTATTGACTTGGAACTCCAGCTCGGACCATCCTCTATTGACTTGCGCCTCGGACCCGAAGTCCTCTTGTTTGACAACCATGCGATGCGCATCATTGATTTGTCTGAAAAAATCCCTCCCCGCATGAGACGGGTGCAAATCGACGAAAAGGAAGGGTTTGTCTTACACCCGGGAGAATTCATTCTTGGAACGACGCTCGAAGCGGTAAAAGTCCCGGTTGAACTTGTTGCACGCCTCGAAGGACGTTCCTCACTCGGACGATTAGGATTGGTTATTCACGCCACTGCGGGGTTCATCGACCCGGGTTTTGAAGGACAAATCACGTTGGAAATGCAAAACATTGGAAATCAACCCCTGTTAATACGTCCCTACCAGCGAATTTGCCAACTCTGCCTCATGAAAATGAACAAATCCCCAGAAGTACCCTACTACAAGAAGAAAGACGTCAAATACCACGGACAATTTGGACCGGTGGCCTCTCGAATAGGAAAAGAACAGCGAAAAGGGCCGGAAAGCACCCTATAGCCCTTCGGTGTGGTAAAACTCTCTTT
>CAZGES010000045.1:0-3701 GCA_964524375.1 uncultured archaeon | reverse complement strand
CGTATCACCTACTTTTTCTTAATGTGGGAAAGCGTTCCAAAGTCTCCGATGACCGCGTGCACTTCATCAGTAATCGGGTCTCGGACGCAGAAGAAGACATCGGTCAACGCACGTATCCTCAATTGAATGAGCGTCTTTTGCTGTCGTTCCCGGTCGCGGTAAAATTCTTCTTCTTTCTTCGGTTCTAACTCGAGGGGGTTCACCACGTTGAGCGGCGTCATGAGCACGGAATACGTTCCATCATCATTCTTCACCAAGCGCACCGTTCGCGGAAAACGTAAACCAAGGCGCCGGCGTGTATTCAAGCGCCGGAGTTTCAATACTAATTCAAATTGTTCCACCGGATTTGCCAGCATGGGGTTTTGCTTGTAGACTGTATACGAAACTCTTCGTCCTGTTTCTTCTTTTCCGTAGAATTTTTTTTCAACCAACTCAACGGGTTTCAGTCGTGTACGACCGTTTTTGGTGACGTGTGCATTAACGCGGCGTACTACTCCCTCACTCCCCGAATGGATGTCGGCCAATCGCAAGAATTCAGTGTCTGTTCCCAGTTTTTTTGCACGCGCATCGGGTTTTCGGCGCCTCAGGCTTCTTCGAATCGTAATGGGCATGGTGTATTTGTTTTCAAACCGCTATATATCCATACTGGTGCCCTGTTTTGCCGCGTTTCAAAACGGCCTTCGGTCTCTTCGTTTCAATCGTAATGTATGCCTTCCCAATTTGCTCAAAATCTTGTCGCTCACGAGTTCCACTTCTTCTGGTTTCAATCCTGCGCGTAAGTCCGCCTCAATCAAAACGGAGGGAAACGCATAATCTTTGTGCACCGCGCTCTGCGCGAACGCGAAGCTGCTCGCGCGATTCGCCGCTTCTACAGATTTATCGCTAGTGGAGAGAAATTCAATGCGCAATGGAAAATCCCACTGCGAGGGTTTGATGTAACACGCATGCAGCTGCGCCGCCCATTCGGAGGGGAAGTCATTCAATATCGCGTGTTTTTCTTTGTTTTCCGCGAGCGAAAAAACAATACTCCTTTCCCCCGCATGGAGGGCTTTGTCCAACAGCGAAACGTCTGAAAGAACTTCATTTTTTTCCATCGTAATCATTTGTTGCTCGTGCAACAATTCTGCAAGCCTTGTTGAGCGGGAATCTTCAATCGCTCCGATGAGTGTGCAATTATTTTTTTCCGCGGTGTGATACAATTTTACAAACGCCGCAATGGTTTTCTCGTATTCTTTTCCCAACGCCGAATCCGCGGAAGGTTTGTCCATGGGGTGGAGGATGAGGCTTCCATCAATAAAGCACGCGTTGGGTTTGTTTTTTTCAATGATTTCCGTCGCGCAAAGTATCTCCGCTTGCAGGCGTGTCAGTGAAACAAATTTGTGAAAGTCCTCGCGTTCCAATCCTTGTGTATTAATGATGGGTTCCGGCAGCGTGTTGGAGGCGGGGTGATAGAGTGAGCCTGCAAGTTTTCCTTTCTCATACGTGAAACACGTTCCAGTAGTGCGCAGCAGCATTAAATCGAGGGAGTAAAATGACTGCCCGGCAAACCCGCTATCCACGCCGGCAATCGTTCCCTCGTTGAGCGTTTTTACAATAGGCTGCGAGATGGTTTTTTCGAGGGTTTTTTCCCCGTGATTCGTTGTGAGTCCCTTTTTCCCGTTCTCCCGGAGCGTGAGGCCGAGTTGGTCGTGCCGGCGTTGCACGCCTTGGATGTATGTTATCGCATTCTCCAAGAGTTGTAGGAAGCCCATTCTTCCACATACGTTTTAACCCGCTTTAAACCCTCAGGAAGCGGTTCGCCAAACGTTGACCCTAAGCTTATATATCTTGAAACCGTATTCCTGACGAATCCGTTTGTGGGTTGTTTGAATTAAAGGGGTTGAGTTACATGCACGCCGTCGTTGAAGTTGAATCATTAATGCAGGATTGGAAGCCTCCTTTTGCCAAGAAGCGCGATACGAAGTCCTTTACCGTAAACGAGGGAGAAACCCTCGAAATGTTGAAGGACGGAACCCCCCTCTTTACCATTAAGGCCATTCACGGCGACCGAATCCTTTTGGGATATTCCCGCATGTACACGTTGAAGGGATATGAACACCCCACCGAGCGTCAACTTTGGTTGGGAATGCACGATTCCAAGAAGTTTTCCTCATTATGGGAGGACAATGGTATCACCAAAACAATTACCCTGAGAGAAGTCCGCATGGCGAGCGGAGAAACCGTTCCCGAGCCCGCCCAGACGCAAGCCACGGACAACGCTTCCAACCCTGACTCGGAAATATATCGCCCGAATCAGTAGTGTTGCTTAAATATCTCCATTTCTTTTCTTTTTCATGCCTTCGCCCCGTGCACCTCCTGCTGAATTAGCTCGCCGTGCCGCTATGACGCGTTTTTGGTCTACTGCCGGCGTGCGTGTTTCAACATGGCCTCAAAAGAGTCGTGTCAAGCGCCCCGTGCCCGTGCGTGAAGCGGCCAAAGCGCAGGTAAAGGCTGTGATGAATGCTCTTCCTGAAAAAGAGCGGGTTATTTTTTTGAAAGAATACGTGCGGCGCGTCCGTGATAATATGCGTGCGCTTGAGCGGGCGGAGGATATTTTTCAAAAATATGTTTCAGAAAAAAAACGCACTACTAATCAACGTGCTGCACGGGTAGTGTATGATGATTTTCGCTCGCAATTAGTCGATTCTATTGGCCGTGAACGCGCCGAATCTGTTTTAATTGATTTGCGTAAGGCAAAATTGATTCCAGACTATTCCAAACAAGGAAAATATTTTACACTAGATGCGGCCACCACTGAAGTTCTCAAATTGAAAAATAAAATAACGCCCATTTTAGGCAGTAAAAAAATATTTGAAGAAAATTTATTCGAATTAGCATCTCGCGTGCAAAATTTTGATCCCTCAAAAGGCTATCCTCTTGAAAAATACATTCGGGCGATGGCCCGAAATCTGCGTCTCGATATTCGTGAAGCCAAACTAGGAACAACCAAATCGGGGAGAGATGAGAGAATTGGCAAATACGTTGAATCGACTGCTGATGGCGAAGATGCACTTGGCGACTCAATAATCGATTTGAAACCTGCCCGAGAGCGAGAGCGTTTCGACTGGGTGGAAGCCATTCGTTTAGCCAAACGGAAACTGTCCCCCACTCAAGTAATGGTGTTGGAATTGTATTATCAGGAGGGATTGTCCTTCCGGGAGATTGGGAAGATGCTAAAATTATCCGAATCACGAGTAACTAAACTTGAAAAAGAATCCCGTCATATTCTTCAAGAAAAGCTTCGAAAGTATTTCGAATAACCGGTTTATTTATCTAGTCAATCCTTTTTCCTTGTTTCATGTACACGCAAGTTATTGTCGTTCGAAAAGATTTGAAAATGCAAACAGGTAAAATCGCCGCGCAAGCCGCTCACGCCTCCATCGCCGCGTTTCTAAAATCACAAGAACGAAAATGGGGAAACGAATATCAGGAATGGTTGGACGAAGGGATGCAAAAGATTGTATGCAAAGTCGATTCGGAAAAAGAATTATTGCAATTATTCGAACAAGTCAAATCCAAATTTCCCACTGCATTAATCACGGACGCCGGTCACACGCAAATCGCCGCGGGAAGTAAAACCTGCATCGGCATCGGCCCCGCGAACGAGAACAACTTGAAAAAATACACAGGTCATTTAAAGCTCTTGTAATTAATTTTATTTC
>CAZGES010000044.1:0-5095 GCA_964524375.1 uncultured archaeon | reverse complement strand
CATCAGCTTCTGCGCTGCGCTTGCCATTTCTTCTTTTCGACCCATCGTGAATCACATCTCCAATAAACCATCAAACATGCCCATTTGGCATGGAAACATACCTAAAAGCCCGGAAGAACGTTTTTAAACGCGTGGCGTGGAACGGTGCACGGTGGTAAATCCCCTATGTACTTGCACCCGTTCTCCAGTCCCGGCGGCCGTGCGCAATATCATCTGCGATGGCTTCTAACGCTTCTATTCCGAAGTGAAACCGCGAAAAGTGTTCGATACCATCCTGAAAGCTCGTGGATTCCACCGACACGGTTCGCGCCGACTTTTCAATGTCTTCCTGCTTATCGAGGAATATTTCCTTGTAGAGGTGGAGCATCCGGATGAGTTCTTCCCGGGAACGCGGGCGAAGGTCGTGCGTCGCTTTCACGATGAGGGTGGACATTCGTTCCCGTTTCGCGGGAGGAAGTTCACCCCATTTGGAGCGGAGGCCTTTCAATAGAAAATATTTCAGGTGCGCGTAGTTCGTCAACCGAAAACGTCCGTCCGCGTGATGAATAATATTTTTTTGGGCCAGCTTTTCAAGTTGTTTTTCGGGGGAAATCTGATGATACCCTGCCAAAAAATCGCTGTATAACCGTTCATGGGCTTTTTCTACAAACACACGCCAATTTTGCACGACGCGCGGCGTGTAGCGAAAATGCTTGGAAGGCTTTTTCCGAGGGGGCATGCGAAGCTAAATCGCTCGTGAAATAAAAACTCGCCTCGAAAAGCGAATAAAAAACGGCTACCGCGAAGCAATATCGTTAAGCGATGCAACGCAAAGGATTATCGCGACGCTAATGCAATTCGTTCAACTTCATTTCTACGTTTGATTGACATCGCATTGTTATCGTCTTTCGCGGCTTGAACAAGTTCTTTCGCCAACGCTTCCGCGGCGGAGGTGTTGTTGTTGAAGCTTCCATAAAATCCGGCGAGAGCAATGTTTTTCACGGATTCATCCACTCGCTTCATCGGCGCAACATCCACAGCTTGTGAATACGCGACTCCGCCTTTCTTCAAGCGAGTAACATCTTCTCGGGGCGCAGCGTTTTCTACCGCGCGAACGAGAATTTGAATGGGATTTTCTTTCGTTTGAGCGTGCACAATATCGAACGCACCCTCAACAATTCGCATCGCTTGCAATTTTTTTCCGCACGAACCGCGGCCGCGAATATACTTTCCGCTCAACTTTCGTTTTCCTTGACCGGAGCGCATGACCTTGTTCACTAAACGCTCGACAATGTTGATTTTCTCTTTTCCGTAGGCGGAACCCGCGCCCTTTCCGAATGTATGCGGAACCATTTTGGCGTTGAGTGCAATCTGTCGTACAAGTGTCTGGTCTTTCATCGTGACGCCCGACACATCCCATTTTCCAAAAACTTTTGTTTCCATAATCATTCGTCCATTTTAGTTGTACACGTTATCGCTTGACCTTCTCTTTCTTTCCCGTGCGGAGCATTTCTAAGGATTGTCCGTTCACGTGAGTAACGCGGTATTTCACTCCCCACTGCGAACCGTAGGGCCCACCTTGAGATCCGCCGATTCCTTCGATGATAACTTCATCGTGTTCATCCACAAACTTAATTGCACCATCGCGGGGGCAAAAGGCAGTAACTTGTTTACCATTTTTGATAAGCTGTACGCGCACGCATTTCATGATTCCGGAGTGCGGCTGCTTTTGAGTGACTCCTCGTTTTTCGAGAACAATGGCTTTTCCTTGCGGCGCTCCTTCGAGTGGATCATACTTCTCGCGCAGTCGCAAAACGCGTCGCTTGTGGTACGGATCTTTCATCCGCCATTTTGAACGCTTGTCTTCCAATTGTCGAGCTGCGAATTCACCTAGAGCCATTTTTTTTCACCATGTGATAGTAGTTTGTGCATCGGGAAGTGTTTTAAAGACCTCAACTCGATGCGCGCTTTTTTCTCCCTTTTTTCGTGTTTGACGTTGCAACCGCATCCGCTGCTTGCGCGGCGGCGTCGCCTAATTGTAAGACCTTACTCTTTCCTTCGTCTGTTACAAGTAAAGTTGAGATAACATACGGTTTTCCGCACACGTTTCCGAGTTCAAGTCCGTTTCCCGCGAATTTGTACACGGGAACGTTGGCAAGAGAAGCAATGTGAGCCATTTCTTCCAAATCTAAGACGGGGGCGTTTTTAGTGACCACGAGCAATAATCCGTCGCCGTGTTTCAGCGAATAGAGGCTTTCTTTCGTGCCAAAGAGCACTTTTCCCGTGTCAACGGCACGGCGAATTTCCTTTCCTGCTTCTGCATGATCCATTCTCCACACCTCCGTGTTTCACAGAATCACTGTTTTACACCTAAATCCCCTGAGAAAGGCATTTAAATCCCCAGCCCAGCACTTGAACGTATGGCCCGAATTATTGCTGTTCACGGCTGGGCAGGAAGCCCTCAAAACGACTGGTTTCCCTGGTTAAAAGCCGAATTCGTAAAGCGTGGGCATGACGTTCTCGTGCCACCCATGCCCGACTCGGAAGCGCCTAACATGCATGCCTGGATTGCTGCCCTCACAAAGGCTACGGGAAAAATTGACGAAAACACATTTTTCGTGGGACACTCCATCGGGTGCCAAACCATTTTGAGATATTTAGCGCTTAACCCCAGCCAAGGCGTTGCGAGCGGCGTTGTTTTAGTGGCGCCCTGGACCACCTTGAAACCTGAATCATTTTCGAGCGAAGAGGAAAAAGATATTGCACGCCCCTGGATTGAAATGCCCATCCCATGGGAGTTAGCCAAAAAACATTCCAAAAAATTCGTGTGCTTCTTCTCCGATAACGACCAATTTGTTTTCGTGGAAGACTCTAAAAATTTTCAAGAAAAACTTGGTGCAAAAATAATCATCGAGCACAACATGGGGCATTTTTCCGCGGGCGAAAATGTTAAACGTGTGCCGAGCGTGTTGGAACAATTAGAAAAAATGGTGAAAGGATGAAGAAACGTAAAAATCATTAAAAAGAATGGATGGATTGGATTTTCATGGTGAGGAAAAGAAGTAAACGGGGACAGTTGCCCAGCGAACGGTTCTTTGGAAAACGAACCATTCCCGGAGAGCGCCAGCGTGCGCGAAAAGAGCGCACGAATCGCCTCCCTCCCGAAGGATGGAATTTTGGCCGCACCATCGAGTTGAAAGGCAAGGAGCCCGAAAAAATTGACCAAATGCTAAAAGGCACGGCGGGAGAACGTGTCTACGCGCATTCAGCGCTGCAAGACCATTTCCGCGGTTTTTATACCAATCTCATTCGACGCGTACTGCTGAGCGAGGAATTTCGAAACGCAACATTCCGAGATGCATTAGACGAGTTTGATGAAAGTGAAATGTTCCGCGTTTTTCTTAGGAATGTAAAACAATTTGGGGCGAGAACGGTTATTCTCGACCTACATTCAAAAGAACGCGGGACATTTTAGCAATTGCTTCCAATGAATCATTGACTGAAGCGCGTTATTGCTGCTTCATCACGAGGTCAACGACACCGGTTCCAACCTTAATGGGTTGTCCGACAATAATATTTTCAACAACACCCTGCAAATTTTCCTTTTCGCTGAAAAATGCGGCGTCGAGCAAGTGTTTGGATGTTTCTTCAAACGAAGCACGGGCAAACGGTGAGGATTTCTTGCGCGTAATTCCTGTTCGCACAATTCCACGGATTTCTCCGTCAAATGTCATCGTGTCCGCCAAAAGCAAGATGTGTCGCAAGTCCACGTTAATTCCGTTTTCAACGAGAACTTTGTGCAATTCGAAAACAATGGATGCGCGTCCGGCTTCCACTCCTAAAACTTTGGAGATTTCTTTCACATCGTTCGTAGTTGTGCGTGTGGAGTCGACTTCTTTCATTTTGAGCATGCTTTTCAAATTCGAACCGGTTGTTTTCACAATGAATTCGCCGTTTTCTTCTAACACAATGGCTTTGTCAATGCCTCGAACACCCTGCAAGCGCGTTTGCATGAGTTTGATTAAGCTTTTTCGCAGTTTCAAAATTCCTTCCGCGTCATCAAACGTAAAGCGGAGTCCGCCTTCTTTGATGGGGTGGCTTTTGAGTTTGAGTTTGTCGGAAACTTTCTTCAACAAGGCTTGTTCATCAAGACCTTTGTCCTTGATTTCATAATCATTCGGAATAACGTCAAACGATTTGGTGTTGTAGTTTTCTTTGAATTTCATCACGTCAGAGAGGCGCAAATCCACAAGAGAAGCAGCGAACTTTCGCGCCTCTTCTTTACTTGAGCGCAATTCGGAGTCGGCGAAATACACGGTCATCGTAGGATACTTTGCTTTCGCTCGTCCGTCCACAATTTCTTCCACGCGTTGAATTCCGCTTCCCACCGACACTTCGGCTGCTCCCGCGTAGTGTTTGGTTCGCAGCGTGAGCTGTGTTCCCGGTTCTCCTAATGACTGTGCGGCGATAATCCCCACACTTTCACCCGGTTCCGCTTTCGCGTGTTGGTAGCGTTTCTTCAATTCATCCGTGAGCTGGGTGAATTGGTCATCCGTCAAGTTCATTTCCAATGACATTCGTTGCGCGTCTTCGTACGCGCGGCGGGGAATACCATACTTGGCGACGTGGTCGACGAATTCAACTTCTTCCGCATGCTGAGTCGCATCGAAATTTTCGGTGTTTGAAATATCTTGTTCCATCGCCATAGTCTTTCCCTCCGTTCCTAATTATTTCTTCCCCTTGGTTTCTTTTCGCTTCATGTCTCTAATAATTTCATCCATATTGGCAAAGTTTCCACCGCTTGTACGCGCCGGAAACACGCCATCTTCACCGTAGCGGAACTGCACCACATCTTTATTCGCGGTTCGCACCGTCTCATCATTGGAAACGTGCAAGTCCTTCAAGGAGTTAGCAAGTCGTCGGTATAAGTATCCCGACACCTTCGTCGCAACACCCGTGTCCACTTCACCTTGTCGGCCACCCATGGAGTGCATGAAGTATTCCGTGGGGTTCATTCCCTGCAAGAAGTTCGAGGAAACGAATCCTCCTGCTTTGGGAGCGAGGTCGTTCTTCTCGTTCAAGGCGATTAAGCGTCCCGTGAATCCTTTTTTGGGTC
>CAZGES010000043.1:0-5367 GCA_964524375.1 uncultured archaeon | reverse complement strand
GGAACGGTCGTGTCCAATTTAGAGGGGCCATCCCCCAACCAAGTGGATTTTGTCGTGTTAAATGGAAAAGTCCACCGCGGGCAATTCGTGGAAATACCCTATTCGGAGGGGACATTAATCGGAATGGTCACGAACGTGCTGAAAACGAATAAGTATTTTGAGCGCGCGGACGCGGTGAAAGAATTTGAGGCGCAGGGAACCAAATTATTCGAACAATTTCCGGTGCACGATTGGGAGTACACGATGGCAGTGACCACGCCGCTGGGAATATTCACGCAGGAAAATAGAATCAAGCGCACCACGTTTCCCCCTTCTCCCGGAAGCAAAGTGTTTAACGCGAATGAAAACCACATTCGGCAATTTTTAGGATTTGATGAGGAAAAAGGACTCATGCTGGGCGCGCTAGAATTTCACCCGGTGGATGTGAAGCTGAATCTTTCTAAATTGCTGCAAAAACACTTGGCAATATTGGCCATGTCGGGGTCGGGAAAGAGTTACACCGTTTCATGCTTGCTCGAAGAACTTCTTTCGCGCAAAAAGGAAAATGGACGCGTGGCAATTGTAGCGTTTGATGTGCACGGCGAATATACTAATTTTGCAGAACCGGTGATGAATGCGAAATATACGGATTATTCCCGCTCAACGAGACTCATTCGCGCACGCGACTTGCGCATTGGCGTGCCCAAAGTTTCGGCGGGAATGTTCTACTCACTCTTGCCTAATGCATCCCCCGCGCAGAAAAGAGAATTGAGTAAAGTGCTCCAACGTTTGCAGCAAAAAATGAAAGATGGACAAGGGCCGTATGATTTGAATGATATTAAGGGAGAATTGCTCGCGGAAATGGGAAGCAAGGATGCCAAAGAAAGTGTGATTGCCGCACTTATCGGATGGTTACATGAGTTGGACGATTTACAATTGTTTGGAAAGGCCGACAATCCATCATTATTGGATTTAGTGCAACCCGGCGTGTTGACGGTGGTTGACTTGAGCGATATTATTCACCAGCACAAGAAACAAGTAATTGTGGCGTATTTGTCCAATCGATTATTTTACGAGCGAAGGGCGAAACGTATTCCCCCAGTAACGATCGTATTAGAGGAAGCACACAATTTCATCCCGCAGCAAATTGCCAAAGAAGGGAGCATTACAAAAGGAATCATGCGCACGATTGCGCGCGAAGGACGAAAGTTTGGGGTGAGTTTGTGCTTGATTTCGCAGCGGCCGATTCAACTCGACACCACCACTTTATCGCAGTGCAATACCCAATTACTTTTACGCATCACGAATCCGTACGATATCAAGCACATCGGCGAATCCGCGGAAGGATTGTCCGCGGAGAGTTTAGGAATGCTCACCTCACTGCGCGTCGGGGAGGGTTTGCTCATCGGCGAAGCGGTGAACGCCCCCACATTCTTCAAAGTGCGCGCACGAAACTCCCAACCTTCGCAACACGAAGGAAGCTTGGAGCACGCGGCGCAAACATACGAAGAAAACGAAGCGAAAAATAGGAAAGAAACGGAAGACTTATTATAACGCAAAATAACGAGTTTCCATGCCAACGCGATATACCCTCACGGAACGCCAACGCAGAATTCTCCAACGATTGAAAATGGTTAAATTATTGAGTAGTCCGGAGATCAGTCGCCGCACCGGAATACCTTTGAATGAAATATATCGCGCGCGAAAAGGACCACTCAGCGCGGAGGAAGTGGTTAATGTTATCAAACAATCCATGGGAACCCCGCTCGAGAAACAATTTTTGAAGGATATGCGATTGTGGCACATCGTTAGAATATGCCAATTAGCCCCAACCCACGATGCCACAGAAATTTTTCGCATCTTACGAGAAGAAAAAGCGCAAACGCCCTCCCTGCAAAACGCCAAAACACCCGGCCTGGATTGGATAAAAAGGTGCATTGTCAAAAATCAATTGCGCACGCGAAAAGAATTGGGAGAAATATACTCTAAGCAACGGCGAAAACCAGATAATAATTCATTAACCCGCGAAGAGCGGCAGGCATTGATTACAGCGGCAGATTCAGATATTTCGACCATCGTCAGGTCGATTGTAAAAAAAACGGGCAACACGGACACCGATGCGGTGCGAGATGCAGTTACTGATGTATTTTGGGACGCTATTAGGAGAATTAGAATACCTCCCACGGCATCACCTGCTGCTGCCACAGACCAATGGTTTGGATTTATTTCCGCAAAGGCTACGCGACGACTCATTCTATTAAAAGCACTTACTAAACTGCGCAAAACAAGCACTCAAGAAAAAACGAGCACATTCCTCAATGAAATAACACGAAGTCCAATAGCAGAAGAAGAAACACGCGCCAGCGACATTCCGCCCGCCATTCAAAAAAAACTGACAATGAAAGAACAAGAAGTGTGGGTCATGCTGGCAAATGGGACGAAACCAATTGAAGTAGCACGCATCTTCGGATTGAGCCGCCAGCGCATCCACCAAATTAAAGAAAAAATACGAGAAGCGTATAAGAAACGATGAATGATAGGCAATAACCAACCTCGGAACCTACGGCGGTTTACCCCTCCCGAAGGGATATACTCTGAAAATTTTCTCTAATTCTTCGTATGTCTCCCCATACGTTCAGTCTAGTGGCAGTTTCGGCCCGCGATGACCGCAAAATTGTTGATGTTACGTTTACGAACAACGTACAAAAAAAGACAAAACCATTTCCTTTTTTCCCCTCATTTTACCTCCCCCGCACTTCCACTACTCCATTTGAAAAAATACTTGAAACCATTTCACGCCCTCCCCTGCAAACCATTCCGCATGAACGCTCAACACAAGTCATTTGCGGAACGTGGGGGGAATTGAAACAAGTCGCGCAACAGATTCATGCGCACACCAATTATTTTCCCCAACTCATTGAACCGGAGCGGCAATTCCTGCTCACGCAGAATTGGAGATACTTTCAAACGTTTGATGAGAAACTTTCTCCGCTCACCAATGCATTCGCAGACGCGCCTATTCCAGGATTAGTAGAAGGATTGCACCCCACCCTCAATGGAATGCGCGCGCACAACCCCAAACTCGAACAAGAACTGCGCGAACGCATCGTAGCAAGTCATGAATTATTTTTACCCTATACAGATGCACCCATTTCACTGCACGAACAACTGGAAATTCTTCTCTCCAACCACATGTTTGCCAACCACGCAGCGCGCCCACTAAAACAAGGAAATTTTACTACTACATCCACGTGGACGCACGCTCAACGCAGCAAAGCAAGTGAATTATTCTCCCAAACTCCCACGCAAAACGAGGGAAAATGCACGTGTTGTGAACCCACAAACTTATTTCATGCTTCTTTACACGATGGAAGTGTCGTGGATACGCGCGTGACACAAGATGGTGTGTACATTCACACGCACAACCAGGAACAAAGCCAAACCTATCATGAGACGCACGCGGGAAAAGAAAAACGTCTCGCGCGACAAAAAGAATTTGGACTCTACACGATTCCCATTGGCCCGCTTTTTCGCAACGATAAAATTTCACTCGCGTTAAATGAAGCGCGCAATGAAATCAAGCAAGGCATTCTTGCTTCCGAAATTAATTTCACCCACTCGTTTTGGAAATGTGCCAAACAACCGTTTGTGTTTGATAAAATTCGCCAAAGCCTCATCGCGCGCGCCCACTTGCATGACGTTCAACAAAATGCCCTCACGCAACCGTACTTGACCCAGTTCCAACTGGCCTATACCTCGCAGGTTCAGAAGGACCCACTCGTCCAATTGCACACCTTGGCCGCCCGACGCACGGCCGACTGGGCCTCTGCCCTTGGAAACCACCTCATTTTCCACCCGACCGAATGGAGGGAGGCTACTCACTCTACTTTGCTCGAAAAGGCCGTTTTAGGCGTCTAGCCCCATTTCCAGAGAGGGCTTTTACCGCCCCCGAAAGAGCCGATTTATATACGTTTCCCAGCGATTTTCTTCTATATGGCCACGATAACACGGTTTGAACAAACGCGCATCATCGGAGCCCGAGCCCTTCAATTGGCCTTCGGCGCCCCCGCGTTGCTTACCAACAAGAAAGTCTTGTCACCGTATGATTTGGCCAAAGCCGAATTTGATGAAAAAGTCATCCCCTTATCTGTTATCCGAAATCTCCCTAACGGGCAGCACATTCGATTAGAGGTGAATTAAACATGGGTAAATCTGTTCCTAAAGGAATCAAAAGCAAAGCCAACATTATTCTCAAAGAAATGCCCGAAGCATTCAATGAAAGTTTCGAGAATAACAAGTTGAAAGTCAAAGAGTTGAAATTACCTTTTTCAAAATGGACAACGAATGTCATGGCCGGATTCATGACGCGACATCACAAGAAAATCCGCAAAGCGGAAGAAAAGAAAGAGAACGCTCGAAAGAAAACCGAAAACGTGATGAAAGAACATCCGGACATGAAAAAGTCCCACGCTCAACCGGTGCACATGCGCATCGAAAAGCAAGCGGAAGAATCTGTTAAGGAATAGTTCAGTTTTTGATCAAACTTTTCTAAAAAGTTTGTCAGATAATTTTCGTTCCGCCGTCAATCAATTTGTTCAACGGAATAGTAATCCCATCTTCATTTTTCTCGCGCTGCAACACGTATAACGAGCCGGTGGCTGCTTTTTCAATTTCAGACGAATGAGTGATTACAAAGACTTGGTCCACCAACGCGGGCAAGCGCTCTTTTAGCATTGTTGAGAGAGCTTGCACGGATTTCACATCCAAATTGTGCGTGGGTTCGTCCAAAATAATCCAACTCAATTGGCGCGTGAGAACAAACGCAATAGCCATTCGCAATGCTAACGCGGCCGCGCTGCGCTCTCCGCCCGAAAGAGAAGACTCGGCCGAAATCCAATTACCGCTTTTCTCTTTCACGGTTAACACGTAATCATTATCCTGAATGAGAACTTTTGCCAGCATAAAATCCTCATACGGATACACGCTCGGCCACAACTCCTGCAGCGCGGCATTAATGGCTTCTATCACGCCCTCGCGCAATTGCTGCTGCGTAACGACTAAGGATTGGGAAAAAACCCCTAATACTTCATCCACATTCTGCGCGTGCGCAAGACGCTGGTGCAACTCTTCTTTCTGCGCGCCCAACTTCTCTGCACTCTCCACGCGGGAAACAAGTTCACTCACCATGGACGAAACCAACTGCGCTTCACGCACACACGCGTCGGTTTCGCTGGAAATAGAGGAGAAACGAGAAAAGATTTGGGAATACTCCTCCTTCGCAGGGGATAAAGTCTTCAAATATGCCTCATTTTCGATTAATTGACGTTCAACTGACTCCATTTCGTCCTTCACTTTAACCATTTCCAACGCTTTGTCCAATTTCACACT
>CAZGES010000042.1:0-5945 GCA_964524375.1 uncultured archaeon | reverse complement strand
AAATGAAAAAATCCCCGTTGCATGACATTGCATTACTTGCGTTAATCGATTCCACGCTGCGCGCATCCAATGTAGAACGGATGGGTGCGAGTCTGCGACGCTCAACAAGCAAGGGCTACAAGCCCATCAAGAAGTTTTGGCTGCAGAAAATGGATTTCATGTTAAAGGATTTGAAAAAAACGCCCAATACGGGAATCGAGCCTCAAATTTTCGAAGATGACGCCCGAATGTTGCGTCATTTTGCCAATGAATCCGTTTCATCTATCATCACTTCTCCTCCTTACTTGAACAAGATTGAGTATGCGTCCGCGTACAAGCTCGAACTTGCCTTATTTTTTGAAGAACCTAAAACCCAGCTGCGTTCATTCGTGGGAGAAAACGTTTCGGAGAGAAATGTGGAAAGCGATTTGCCAATCGTGGATGCGTACATGCACGACATGGAAAAATGTTTGAAGCAAATGTATCGCGTGCTCACATACGAAGGAAAGGCAGTCATAAACGTCGCGGGAGGAGCGTTCCCCGACCGCGTGGTTAAGAGTGATGAGATGCTCATCGAGCGTGCGATTGAACAAGGGTTCGAAGTCGAGGACAACATTGTCGCGCGCACCATCGATGCGTACCAACGCCACTCGGGTTTTGTTGGAAAAGTAAATGAGCGCGTTTTCGTTGTGAAGAAAGTCTAACTTATTCTTTGTTTTTTATTTCGCTCAACAAGCGTTCCAAGAAGTCGTCAAACATGATTCCATTCTCTTGCTTCCCGTCGCGTGTACGTATGCTCACCGATTTCATCGTCTCTTCTTTTTCTCCCACTATAACCATGTAGGGGACTTTTTCCAATTGCGCATTCCGGATGCGGTAGTTGAGCGTTTGGTCCGTGGAATCCAACTCTGCTCGAATGCCATTCTTGCGCATTTCCATCCAGACTTTTTCTCCGTATTCGCGGAACTTCTCCGAAAGAGGGAGGACTTTTACTTGCACCGGACTCAACCAAGTGGGAAATTTTCCCATCGTCTGTTCGAGTAAAAATGCGATGAATCGTTCGTAGCTTCCCAAAATAGCGCGGTGGATAACTACGGGCGTCGCGGGCTTGTCGTTTTCATCCGTGTACGTTAAACCTACTCGCTTGGGCACCGTGATGTCGACTTGAACGGTTGCAATCGTGTCTTCTTTTCCATTGATGTTTTTGCTCTGCACATCAATCTTGGGTCCGTAAAACGCTGCTTCGTCTTTGACTTCCACAAATTCTCTCCCAACTCTTTGAGCGGCGTTGCGCAACGCTTTCGCACCCATTTCCCATCGTTTAACGTCTCCGGAATATTTTTCGGGGTGCCCTTCAAAGTCCGGGAGTGACAAACGGAACCAATAGTTTTTCACGCCCATTTTCTCGTAGATTCGGATGTTCATTTCGAGCACGCGCACAACTTCATCCTCAACTTGCTCCATGGTCACATAGTTGTGCGAGTCATTTTGCGTAAACCCGCGTGCGCGGATGATTCCATGCATCGTTCCGCTTAACTCATAACGATACAGCGTTCCCGGCTCGGCGATGCGGTAGGGGAGTTGCTTGTAGCTCTGCACCATCTCCGAGAAAATAGCATGGTGCAGGGGACAGTTCATGGGTTTCAAGTAATAATTAACCCCTTCAATGTCGATGGGTGCGTACATGCTTTCCGTGTAATACGGAATGTGTCCCGTGCGCTCGAACATCTTTCCATTTACAATATGCGGCGTGCGCACGTAATGGTATCCCGCCAATTCTTCCTCTTCGCGCATATACTCTTGCAGCGTGTGGAATAATTGCTCTCCATTCGGCAGCCAGAGTGGAAGGCCCATTCCCACGTCTGCGTTAAACGTGAATATTTTCATCTCTTTCCCTATTCTGCGATGGTCGCGCATTTCTCGTTCTTCGCGCATTTTCAAAAATTCGTCCAATTCTTTTTGCGTGGGGAAACTAATTCCGTAAATGCGCTGCAATTGCTTGTTTTTGCTGTCGCCGCGCCAATAACTTCCCGAAATGTTCAGCAATTTCACCGCGACAATTTTTCCCGTGCTAGAAACATGCGGTCCCGTGCACAAATCGGTGAACGCGCCTTCTTCGTACAATGAAACAACAGGCTCTGAAAGATCGGACAAAATTTCTACTTTGTAATGGTCACCCTTCTTGTCAAAAAACTTAATCGCCTCATCGCGCTTCATCTCGATGCGTTTAACCGGAAAATCTTTTTTCGCCAACTCGCGCATTTTTTCTTCTATTTTTTGCAAATCTTCGGGCGTAAAACTTTGTTTGTAGTCCACGTCGTAATAGAATCCTTCCTCAATCGCAGGCCCGGTTCCAAATTTCGCGGAAGGAAACAATTCTTGAATCGCATACGCCATGAGGTGCGAACTCGAGTGCCAATACGTTTCCTTTCCTTCGTTTGAGGCAAATGTGAATACTTTGAACGCCGCGTCTTTCTCCACGCGCGCGTTCAAGTCCACGGGTTTTCCATCCAGTGATGCGGAAAGAGCCGCTTGCGCAAGTCGCGCGCCAATCTTTTCAATTGCTTGCAATACCGTTGAACCCTTCTCGACTTGGAGTTTCTTTCCGTCCGGAAGGGTAAGGTTTACGTTGGCCATGCTCTATTTCACACCCAGAATGGTTTAAATGGCGACTCTGCACGCGTGCGTTTTAGCGCTAATTTGGCGTTTTTCTCCGGCGAGGTTGAAATACCTCTATTTCGTATACGTTTTTCATGGAGCCCGTGAAACCTACTCCCGAAACGTGTGTGAAATGCCGCGGACGCCTGTGGTGCGGTCCCACCTGCTGGATTTTGGAGAAGCACGAGACGAAGCAACGCAGTATTGGGCAAATGAAAGAGAAATCCTTCTCTGGAAGCTCGCCTCCATCCATTTTCGTTTCGCATTACGGTTATCCCAAAGTCAAAATCGCCCCCATGTCACCCACGCAAACCATGGATGCCAACTCCGCGGACATGTTAGATAACCCCGAGCGATGGTTTGGGAAAACCTTAGAAGAGTTAGTAGGATACCGCACGCAACTCGTTCGTTCGAACATGCCCATTTCCATTCACGCCGCCAAAGACCCTCCCAAAGAATTGCAAATGATTCAAGAGATTGCCATGGCGTCCGAAAAAGTCGATGTAGAAGTCGAGCTGCATAAAATCCCGCAGATGAAACTCGAATTTTCAAACGATGCACCGCCAATGGGCCCTACTGGAAACATGAAAGAGTTTTCATTGCAGGAAAATGCGAAGATTCCCACGAAAGTTCAGTATCTTGTGAGCGACACACACGTGAAAGCTGCCACCGCGATGGAAGAATTGTATACAAAAGATATTTCGATTTATCATTTGTCAAAACTTCTTTCAGCAGGAACATTGGGTGAAGGTGATAATAGAAAACTTGTCCCAACGAGATGGTCGCTGACTGCGTCTCAAGATACCATTGGAAAACAACTAATCGATCGAGTTAAGGGATTTCAACAGATTAACGAATATCGTCTTCATGAATCACATTTTTTGGATAATCATTTCTATATTTTACTAATGCCGCGCGAATGGGCATTTGATATTATGGAGGCCTATCGTCCCGGTTCTTTCTGGGCGCAAGAAATGAAAGAAGTTCACATGTCATTCGACCACGAGTTTTATGAAGGGCGAAAGGACTATGCCGAGAATGTTGCTGGGGGATACTATGCGGCACGATTTTCAGTAGTGGAGAGGCTGGATGAAATAAGGCGGCAAGCTGCAGCGGTAATATTCAGAGAGATTGGTCCAGGTTATCAACAAAGTCTCGGGGTTTGGCAGGTACTTCAAAATACGCGAAATGCAATGGAGCAAGAGCCGCAACTATTTGAAACATTAGATAACGCATTTCTGGCACTCGAATCCAAACTTACTGTTCCGATTGCACAATGGAAAAAGAATAGTAAGTTGCTCGACAGGGTGTTTCATCAAAAGCGTTTAGTAGACTTTTTTTAATCCATCTCGTTTTGGTAATAGCCACTCACTACAATTTGGATTATACGTGTAAACCTCTCGTACAATAGTTCCAAATGATTTTTTGCGCTCAAATTTCCTTTTTTGAACCTTTATCATATTCGTTTCCTTCAATATATCTAAATGAGGTCGCAGTGAATGGCCCCATTTTCCACCATAACTTTGCAGTTGTTTTTCTTGTTTTAGTTTCTCAATTATTTTATATCGGTGTGCCTCATTCAATTCTTTTATAGTCATTAACACCTCTCTAGTTGTAACTTTGCTTGCGCTTAATTTTGGATAGACTCTATTTAGCATGTTAACTGCTTCATCAAACGAGTCAGCCTTTCCAGTATATCCACTATAATATTCTTGTAATTTATTCCACTTCTCAGTATTCGGCTCAAACATTTTCATCCAGTCAGCTGCTTCTTCCTTAGATAAATTTCCACTCCAAAAACGCCAATATGCTCCGACCATTTTGTTGAAGGAAATCTACCCGTCGCTTAAGCGCCGCAGGTATAAGCGGAACAATCTCAATTCCTTTTTTTTTGGAGCGCGTCCGCAAGAAACGCCCAATATTTGATGTAGCTGCCATACTTTTGGGGATTTTCTAGGATTTTTTCTTCCAATAAACTTTTAGGAAATTCAATCCCGACCCTTTTTACTTTTAATTTTAGAATCAGTTGGACTGTCTGAGGAGAGAGAAACTCTTCATGTTGCACTCCAATGAGAAAAGATTTCTCCATGGGAAAGTTAGCGACTGTTTCTATTTATTTCTTCTCGCTCGCAACCAATCCAATTTGCGCGAGCATCGCTTCCAATTGAATGCGTTCATTCGCCCCTTCCACGAGGCGGAAGTCGTATTCTCCAATTTTGTCAATCAAGCGGATTTTGGTTTTCGAATCCATTCCTTTCTCGTCCCAATCCACCACTTCTTTGTGCACTTGCTTAATCACGTCCTCTCCTGAGAGTCCTTGTTCGAGCATGAGCGCATCCAATTTTTCGCGTGCATTCAAGAATTTTCCCGCGACCGCAAGTTCGATCATTTCCCGAACTTCTTTCGGCTTCGCGCGATTCGCAACCGTGTACACGATTTCTTCCGTGATCTTTTTGTCCAATGATGCCGAGGCTTGCAGCACATTAATCGCTTTGCGCAAATCCCCTTCCGACACGTATTCAATCGCAGCAATTCCTTTTTCGTCCACGTGAACCCCTTCTTTCTCCGCAATGCTGAGGATTTGTTTCTCCAAATCCTTTTTGTGCAAGGGACGATAACGAAAAACCACGCATCGTGATTGTATCGGTTCAATGATGCGCGAGGAATAATTGCATGATAGAATAAACCGGCAAGTTTTGGAGTATTTTTCCATTGTTCTTCGCAGCGCCTGTTGCGCGTCCGCCGTGAGCGCGTCGCATTCGTCTAAGAAAATGATTTTGAAATCCGCGTTGAAGGCGAGGGTGCGGGCAAATTCTTTGATGGTTGAGCGCACCACGTCAATTCCGCGTTCATCCGAGGCATTCAGTTCCAAAAAATTCCGTGACCACTCTTCGCCGAACATTTCCTTTGCCAACGCCACGGCGGCGGACGTTTTTCCTATTCCTGCGTGCCCGGCAAACATGAGGTGCGGCAAGTCGCGTGTTTTGACGTAGGATTCCAATCGTTTCGTTATTTCTTCCTGCCCCACCACGTCTTTCAATTTTATCGGTCGGTATTTTTCCACCCACGGCAGTTTGAGTGTAAATTTTTCTCCGGGCATACGTTAACATGCACCTAATGCCTTTTTTAGGCGACCTTTTTTTCCCGAAAACTCTTTAACAATCCCCTTTTTATGCATCTGGGGCGTGGGTAAAGTATGTTGCACAAGATTCCCGCGCGCTATCAGACGATGGGCCTGTTTGTACTCTCGTATGTTTTGCTTTACCTTATTTTTGCCCTGTTCGATTTTTTGCCCAAATGGGATGCGT
>CAZGES010000041.1:2157-6626 GCA_964524375.1 uncultured archaeon | reverse complement strand
CATTTCTTTTTCGACGAAGTGCTTCATGTGAAGAAGTTCACGAAATGTTTGCGCATTGAAACGCTTGGCTACCCAACTCTCAACTTTTCCTTCGCGCGGAAATTTAAATTCCATTTTTTTGAGTTCAGAATATTCTTTTTGCAACTCCTCTAATTCATAGTTTCTCGTTTTGGTGTTGGCAACAAAACGCGCCAGCGGGGAAACATCGCAGCCGTACGCTTGAACATTGTTTTCTTTGCATGTTAACAATGTGGTGCCCACCCCGCAAAAAGGGTCGAGCACGGGTCCTTCAAGTTTGTACGTTTTGAGTGCCCATTCCACGAACGCCTTGGAATACCCTTCCCGGTAGTAGAACCAGCGGTGAATGGGAATGTTCTTGTTGGGCGAGAACGTGACCATTTCAGAAAGAGAAAGCGCGTGCGGCATTACTGGAATGGGCAAGGGCGGGCTTTTAACACTTTAACCAGCGTCAATAGTAGTCAGTCCGTTCAACGAACATCCCCGTGGTCTAACGGCTAGGATAGCTCCTTTACATGGAGCGGGCGGCAGTTCGACTCTGCCCGGGGATATGCAAAGTAATAGCCTGTCGCGGTATCGCAGATACCGCGCGCGCAGTCCACAAGCACCGCCGGATTGAGACGGCGCGACGCTCTGACCGGGGATATTCTACTGCCAGTCGAATACCCTAAAATAACGCATTTTACCTCATAATTTGCACAATTGCCGAAACTGCTCGGCGCGAGTTTTTATACCTCCAAACGCTGGCTGAGACAAGAAAGCCCCTAACCGGGGCGAGGAGAGAAAAAACTATGGCTAAAGATATGGAAAGCACAATGACATGGCTATTCGCCATCCTGTTCCTCGTGATGGGATTAGGATTATGGGCCGGTGCCCCCGCGTGGTGGAACCCCTGGACGTTAGTGGGAGTATACTTCCTGCTAAAGGCCGTCGGACCCATGATGATGAAGTAAATTCAATTTTGGCAACCCGCGCGAAAAAAACACCATGCGTGCGCGCGGGAATCCTCTTTTTTGGAAGATTTTTTCATTCAAACTTATATACTTCATTTTCGACGTATCTCCCATGACACTGAAAGAAATTAATCAAACGATTGCCAACTCTGTTTTTGAATTCATCCGAAAACACCCCGATGTGCCGGACGACGAAATTGAAACAGCCATCCGAAACCATTTTCAAGAGAGTGAGCACGTCAACGGGGCGATTCAATTGTACATTACTATGAAACGGAGAAGCGCATGGGCACAAAAATTGGGCGCACCGAAAAAAGTCGTGGACGAATGCTGGTCGACTATTGAAAACGTGCGAAGACATCGAAGCGAACGTGCACGATCTGCCAGAAAACCGGCAAAGCAAGAAAAAGGCACCATATCTCAAAAAAACAATCCGAAGAACATTGAAAGGTGGGAAAAACTTCTCGCTCTTGCGAGCAAGGACCCGAAAGGTTGGGCAAAAGTGCTCGTGAACGCGGGACTAGTGCTGGATTTATCTTTTGCCCTCACGCGGAACGAAAGTGTTAATGCGCGAGAAAATTGGTTTAGAGAAAAAATTCGCAGCGATGGGTCTTTACGCAAGCGCGTGCAGGCAATGCTGCACGAAATAAACGCGAAACGAGAACTTATGGCCAATGATGCCCGACGAAAAACAGCACAGCGATTTAGCGCCAGCGAAGAAGCAGCGGGAATAAGAATTGAGGTAATGCGCCAGAAAGGGGAAGGAAAACCTCTTGCGCCCATCAGAGGACCCCGCCCCGAGGTGGCAGACATACTCATTCACGGGCCCAACTCCGAAAAATTAATTCCAAAAAATCTGCGCTCCAACCCACGGCCGCGCAGCGGAGGAGGAAGCGGAGAAGCACCCCCGACAATACGCCAATACCGGACGGCACGGCAGCGCCGAAGACGATGACGCATGTCTGAGGATGCTCAATCAAAAAAGAAAACGGTGACGATTGAAGTATTAATGGAAGGACCGAATGGAGAACTATATTTCCAAGCCGTGGAAGCGGACGTGGACCATTTGGAAGAACTCATCGCGGCGACAAAAAACAGCATGATTAAGAGAAACTTGGAAAAACAATTGGAAAAAATGAAAGAGGGAAAAAATGCCGAACAATAATTTGAAAGAAGTAATCGTTCGATATGTCACGGGAATGATTCGTGCGTTTTACTTTGAACATCACGCTTATCCGAACGTGGACGAGATTGAAAAAGAATTGCGCGAACAACGCCAATTGGCTGTTGAACCGGAGATGATTGAACGAATCGTAAATAGTGTGAAAGCAGTAGAACACGGACTGCGTACCGGGAACTTTGCGCTCGTACACCGCGGGACATTGGGATATTCTACCACGGGAGCAAACCTAATTGACGCAGTGGGAAATGCAATAGCCACACGCAAACCTCCTGTAAAATTGCCGGTATTGAAAGAAAAAAGAAATCCGGCGTAAGCTTATTGAGCAACTCATGCAATTGAGAGAGAACGCTCGCGACCCAGGAAAAAAATTTCCGAGCAAATACAAAAGAAAAATCGCCAGCGCGGTAAAATCGCACCCGGATAGCGAAGTGAGGCAACTAGCGCACGACATTCTTTCCGCGATGAAAAAACGAGAAGCCCGCGCCATTCAACTATTTAAAACAGGAAAAACCAAACGAAAGCCCCCGCTGCGCAGACCGCCGGGAAGCCATTAAAAACCATCCCTAAGGGGTTTGGTAAGAAAGGATTATCCTGACTGTGTTCAGCAAAGCAAGGTTTGGATTAACCTTTTTCAAAAAACTGCGAGAGTAGTCTAGTGGTTAGGATGGAACCTTGCCAAGGTTTCGACCCGGGTTCAAATCCCGGCTCTCGCATGCCCGCATTATCAGGCAGCGCTAAGGGACTTAGAGGATTCTTTGAATCCTCAAGAGGCCCACTATCAAAAACTGACGCTGCTTCGCATGTCGTTTTCAGACGGCCCCAATCCGCATCGTTCAAATACTCTAATCCTATTTTTTTGAAATGCCCGTTTTCAAACGATGGAATTCGAAACGTATTCAAAAAATATGGAAACACTTTGTGAAAGTGCGCGAAACAAGCCCCACTACATTTGAACGAATGGGAGAAGGACAAAACGCCAATCCAACAGCCATTCTGAAATACGGCAGACGTTTTCTAAGGGCATTCAAGACCGAACGACACGGCAGTGGACTGGTGCGCATCATCCTTGGAACGGGAGTGCATGAATCGCCGGCAAGCATACAGCTATTATTCAGGGTGCACCGGCGATTTATTTTAACAGGAAAAGCAAAGATTGGATTCGCGAAAGACGCAGTGGTTATTGAGAGTATTCAAGGATTTCCCGGTAGCGCCATGGAAGACTTGAATGCAGCGCTCAAGCAACCCTGGGCGAACCTGCTCATTCAGACCATTGAAAAAAATGCGCGCGCAAACGGCTACAAAAAAATTTATTTAGCAAATCCGGAGAACATGCACTGGTTTCACAACCCCGCTACTGGATTTGAACAGGGAAGCGCACAGCACGAGGATGTTGTAGATTTCATTCAAAAAAATATGAAAAACTTCTACGGGCGTATTGCGAAAGCAAATGGTTTCAAAAAAGAAGCGAGATACTTCGTCAAAGAAATATGAAATACGTCACGCGTCATCGAGCGTCTTTTGAATAACTTTTGAAAAAACATCAAAGTTTGGCACCGGAGCATTCGGCACCTCATGATGCGTGAGGCAGCGGCACTGGTAGCCTTCCTTTTCATCTCCCACTAAAATAATAGGAGAGTAATAGTCCGCGGGAACACCATTCACCAAGCGCTGCGTGCGAGACGCGGGCGCTCTACACCCGGGATAGTCGCAAATGCCATTCAATTTTTGGACTTCGTCCGCGAGACTCAACAAGATGGGCATGCTTCCAAATGGTTCGCCGCGAAAATCGGTGTCCAATCCAGCGACAACGACATTTTTGTTTTGCTTCAGCAATTCCAACACAACGGGAACAATTTTACTCCCGAAAAAATGCACCTCATCAATTGCAACTAATGAAGTGTCACTCTCAACGTGGGAAAAAATCTCCTCGGGAACATGCTCATTCACGAAAACACACTCATGCGAGAGGGAGCCGAAGCGCGAACGCAAAACCAAATCGCGCGTGTCCAATTTGGGTTTGAACACGAGAAACTTTTCGCCCTTCATGTACTTCAACTTTTCCACGCGATGCAATAATGCGAGACTCTTTCCGCTCTTCATGGGGCCGGAAAAAACTTCCAGCACGCCGGGCTTGACGAAGGGGTGGTAAGGCGCGGGCATGAAAACGAATACGGCTTTGAATGTATTTAACGGCACGCGTGAAAGGCGAATTAAAAACCTACTGAGATGAATGTCACTACGAGGCAGCGATAGTCTAGTGGTATGATAGAACCTTCCCAAGGTTCTGGTCCGGGTTCGATTCCCGGTCGCTGCAT
>CAZGES010000041.1:0-2147 GCA_964524375.1 uncultured archaeon | reverse complement strand
ATTATCCATCTGGCGGGTCGGTGTAGAGTTATCGCTACGCGATAACTCGTTTTTACTATCTCTTTTTTCGCGCGGGGTTAAATCCTCGAAGAATACTCTAAATGTATGGCACCGCCCAAAAAAATAGAAAAACGAATAACTCCACCGCAGCGCATCGCCGTTGAACGGATGTGGCGCTTGTTTGAACTCGCTAAAAAAGAGTGGAACACGCAACCCAAACGGAGCCGGAGATACATTGAACTCATCCGCGGTTTTTCCACACGGTTCAGAATTGCCATTCCACGCGAGATAAAAAATTCCTTTTGTAAAACATGCGGAAATTTATGGGTGGATGGAGAGAATGTGAAACGCCGCGTGAAGGGAAAAACCTTAAACTCCAATTGCTGGATTTGTGGGAAGTTAACCCGGAGAAAAATGGGGAACTGAAAATGGCTGAAAAAAAGAAAACGGATGAAAACAAAAAAGTTATTTGGTTCCGCGCCAAGGAATATGGGTGGGGCTGGTATCCCGTCACGTGGGAAGGGTGGGTGCTCACGCTTGGATTTATTGCCATCGCGGTTGGAGGAGCAACATTCGCCGCCAGCACGACCAACACGGCATTCACGCTCATCTTTTTCCCGTTCATGGGGGTGTTCCTGCTCATTTTCATCTTCATATGTTACGCAACTGGTGAAAAGCCTGAATGGAGATGGGGAGGGAAACCCATCTTCAAGAAGAAATAAGCCCGATGCCCCCGTTCGTTTATAAACCCTTTCCAGGGGTTTTGGGATATAGCAGCTCTTTTTTGAGCTGGTTAACGAAATGCACCGAAAGGTGCACTCCAAACAAGACAAGGTGATTATATGGGAGTATTTGACGTTCCGGCGCGGTTCCTCATGGAAGCCGTTTCCAAAGATTTGAAAGAAAAGAAAGTGGTTCACGAACCTGCGTTTGCACCGTTTGTAAAAACAGGAGCGCAAGCCGACCGAGCGCCGCAAGACCCGGATTGGTATTACACGCGATGCGCGAGCATCTTATATCGCATTTTGAAAGACGGCCCGTTAGGAACGGAAAGTCTGCGCACGTATTATGGCGGACGCAAAAATCGCGGAGCAAAACCGCACAAGCACTACAAAGCGGGCGGAAAAATAATTCGTTTAGCATTGCAACAATTGGAAAAAGCCGCTCTCGTGAAGAAAGGAGAGAAAGGCGGACGCACCATTACGCCCAAAGGGCAGAAATATTTGAATGACATGTCCCGCATTGCCAACGAAGCGGCGAAAGTGTACGTGAAGAAAGTTCGCGTGTACAAGAAAGCCAACAAAGCGGACTCGGATATTCGAGACGCATTGCGCCGCGGAAAAGGAGACAATAAAGAAGACAAACGCGACGATGACGCGAAAAATAAAAAGAAAAAGGAGGGGAATGAGTAGGGATGAATGAAGAGGAATGGCGCGCGCAACGAGCCGAAGAACTGAAAGCCAAAACGGAAAACACTCCCAACAAGGAGGAAAGCCGCGCGGCAGCAGAAAGGCAATTGGACGCGCTGTTATCCAAGGTTCTCTCCCCCGAAGCCAAGACACGGATTACAAACGTTCGCATGGTGAATGCTGAAAAGTATTTGCAAGCGGCGCAAGTGATTCTAAACATGGCACGACAGGGAAGAGTTCAAGGGAGAATTTCAGATGAAGACCTCAAACACATCCTCACGCAACTCACACCCGCCAAAAAGGACATTACCATCAAGCGAAAATAGGTGAAAACAAACCATGACCAGCCACAAAGACCAAAAAATGAAAAAGTTCATTATTTCCACGCGAAAAAAGATCACGACAGGCTTGACCAACGCCCCCGTGTTCGCGATGCAGAAGAAGCGAAAGCGCATTTACAATGTTAAAGGAAAGAGACACTGGAGAAGCATCGACTTAGGAAAGATGTTCAAAAAAGCAAACAGACATTTGGTGCAGGGAAAAGGTTTCAAGAAAACAAAGCGAAACAACGGAAAAGGAAACCGAAACCAACATCGAATGCACAAGAAGATGGACAAAAACTAAGGTGAAACACTATGGCGCATGAACACATTATTCATTTGAACAACGTCGTTCGAATTCCAAATACACGCAAGGCGAACCGAGCGATTTTTGCGATTAAGCAATATGCCAACAAGC
>CAZGES010000040.1:0-6685 GCA_964524375.1 uncultured archaeon | reverse complement strand
GATGCTCCGAACCAGCACTCCTAACTTACGCACGACCGGAGGTTTCCGGTCACGAGGGCACAGGGATTTGAACCCACGACACGCGGCTTAAAAGGCCGCTGCTCTACCAGGCTGAGCTATGCCCCCAAGGATGGTAATGTGTAGGAAAATGGTCCAAAAAACAGTTATAAAGCAACGCGTGAGGATGGCGGATAATGGGGGAGTTTGGGCAGAGGAAGGGAATAATCACGTAGGAGAGCCGGAAGTCGAATTAAGATTGCGGTCGGTTCGACCAGCAGTGGCGCCGAGGAAGTCGCCCCAGAAGTAGACATTCATGTCATATGACCCGGCCGTGTAGGCAGCAGTCCCCACGTGCTGCGAGACAAGCGAAAGTTTTTTGCAGCCGATGATGGTGCCGGTGCAGTTTCCTTGATAACCCGTACTCACGCGAGAGGTTTTCAAAATAAGGGAAGCGGGAAAGTTAGCGTTGAGGTCGAGGATGATGTTGATGTCATCGGACGTGGAGCTGGTGTTGTCGTACGAGAAGAATGCAATGGCCGAACCGGCATTCTGCCCCTCGGGTTCAATTTGGTTTTGGTCGGCGGTTCCATTAAGGTCGGTGGCTTCGAACCAGGCGCGCTGGCAGCTCGTGCCACCGGTAATGTTTCCTTTACCGTTAGTGCAGCCGGAGGAAGGGAGGTAGAGCACGAACGAATAATCGGGAGAAACTTCCGCGTTGGCGATGCCGATGCTATTATCGGAAGTGTTTTGGTCCACTAAGTCGGTGGAATCGATGATGGTGATGTGAATGTAGTAGTTGTTGTCGGCGACCGACATGATGTTCCAATCGATGCCGCAGGGTGTGACGTTGGTGAATGCAGTGTCATTGCAAAACCACGCACCCGACGACGGAAGTCGGGAAATATTGACGTCGTCTACAATTACAGTGCCCGTGTTGGGCGCGGATGAAGTAGAATAATTGATGTCAACGAGAAGACTGTTGGTGTCGGAGTCAAATACGTTAAAATCAATCGTGAGGTTGCCATCGGTATTGTAATTGAACACGGGAAAATCCCCATTGTCAGGGTATGAGTCGATGCGCCACACGTTTACATCGGGGGGAAGCGCGGAGACAGAATAGGCCGATGCCACATCCTTAATGAGAAAAAGCGAACCCGCGTCGACGCGTCCATTGGTATCAAAGAGCGAGCCGGAAATCCAGATGTCGTTGGTGTAGCCATTGTTGTCCACGTCAATGGCAGCCGTGGTTTCGTTACTATCGGGAGAGGAAGTTAATTCATCCTGCACCGTGGAACCGCGGAATTTTTTGTAAAAAAAAGCAGGAACATTCAAGTCATAGTTTCCATCCGGAATGGTGTCGATGTCTAAAATAATGTTCAATGAACCCTGATTGGCAGCGTTTCCATCAATGTTGGAGGAGGCAATGAGAATATCATTCGTGTAGCCATTGTTGTCGAGGTCTACCACTTTAACTCCTTGCTGGCCGCGATTAATATCGCCGAGACGGTTGCTGGGATAAGCACCAAACCACGTGATGTTGTAGCCGGAAATAACATTCAAATCTTTTATTCCAGTGAGATTGTCAATGTCCTTAATGAGAAAGACTCCGCCGGCGCGGTAGTGATTATTGAAATCGGCAAAAATCGAGGTTAGGAGAAGGTCATTTGCGTACATGTCGTTGTCCACGTTCACGACCTGAATGCCTTTTCCGCTGTTGTTGGTGTGGCCTATGAAACGATTTCCATCCGTGCCCTGCCAGACGACGTCGTAGTTGTTGTCGCTGCCGGTTCCTTTGCCGGGACCATTCAAATCAAAAGTACCGACGCGCGTGTTGATGTCTTTAATCAGCCAAACTGCGCCGGACTCATTTCGCTTGGTGTCAGCGCGAGAAGAACCGATAATTAAATCATTTGCCACGAGGTTTCCATCTAAGTTTACTACTTGAACGGATTCACCGGAATAATTTAAGTCACCCAAAAAGTCGGAGGCGCGGGAACCAAACCACACGGCATCGAAGTTTGTTCCTCGCGTATTATTGAGAATCACATTTCCTTTTGAACGATTGAAATCGCGAATCAAGTATACGGCACCATTGTCCGTGCGCGCGGGGTCGGGGGATATAGAATTGTGGAGGGAGGAGACGACAATCATGTCATTCGCGAGGCCATTTCCATCATAATCGCCAATCAGAATTCCATCGCCAGAACCATTCGTGAAGGTAATTTCATCCGTGTTGGTGGCGCCGACCCAGCGGTTGACATAGCTCGTGGCCGCATTAAAATTGAGGTCTCCCGTCTTGGAATTAATGTCGGCAACGTAGTAAATGGCACCACGGTCCGTTCCGCCGGCATTGCAAAGATAACAGGCCACAATCATGTCATTGATACCATTGTTGTTTGAGCCCGCGTTGCCATCTGCATTAATGAAAAAAACCGAGCGACCTGAACCTTGAGCAAAACCCAACTGGTCCAATACAGTCGTAGCCGACCAGCGAGCATTGGCATTGGACAAAGTGTTCAAGTCAAGCGTGCCGGATTTTTTGTCGACGTCGAGAATCATGTACAGCAAACCCACATTCTTGTCGTTGGCGTCCCCATACGAGGCGCCGATGACGAGGTCATTCGCGTAGGTGTTGTTATCGAGATTTAGGAGAAACACGCCTTCACGAGAGAGTTCAATCATTCCCAAACGATCACGGATTTGCGAACCGATGATTTGAAGAGAATAGCTCGTGGCCACATTAAGTTTGTTGACGCCGGTGTAATTATTCGCATCCTTGATAATGAAGACTGCACCATTTTCAGAACGTGTGGCATCGAACGCTGCGGACGTAATCAAAAGGTCATTCGCCACCGCATTGTTATCAATGTTGACAACTTTCAACGGGTCGCCGGAGGAAAACGAATTGGGAAAAAAATCAGATAAAGTAAATCCTTCCCAAGAAGCACTAAAGTTTGCACTGCCATTCAAGTCAAAAACCCCCCTCCGGGAGGCGATGTCCTTAATCATGTACAATATTCCAACATCGGCCTTCTGACCATCAGCCATAGATGCGCCGATTAACAAATCGTTGGCACGAACATTACCATCGAGATTGGCAACTTTGACTAAGTTTCCTTCACTGGTGGGAAGGCCAATGGCGTCCGAAGCACGACTTCCGTTCCAACGCGCAGTAAAATGAGTAGGGTTATTCAAATCAAGCGTGCCGTTTCGCTTATCCACGTCGAGAATCATCCAGACTGCCCCGACATCGGCTTTGGCATTGACATCGGCGAGGACGGACGTGATGATGAGGTCGTTGGCGTATCCATTCCCGTCTAAATCAAAAAATTGCACTCCAGGAGTGGACATTTCACTCACCAAGGCATTGAACACCGAATTAAAGGTACGGGTCGTGTAATCGCGCGTGATACCATACCAATTGGCGGAGCGATTATTATCATACGCTAAATCAAGAATAGGGTCTAAGAAGACCGTCTCGCCCGGAGGAATAGTCACGGGAATAATGGTTTCAATAATAGATTCGCGATTGCGCGCATGCACCACTACATCCGGATTGAAATTGGATTGAATTAAGTCAGAAAAATCATAGCGCCCAACAGGAAGGCCTTTTTCGTCTTGAAAAAAAAGAACCGAATTATAGGGAGACGTTTGAGAAACAGCTTCAAATGAGGGGTCGTCTGCGTTCACAAACACGGATGTTTCACCAAAGGAAGGAAGGACTTGGTAAACCGACGACGGACGAACCGAACCGGCGCTAGTGGAAAGCTGAGCGTAGGGTGAAGTAAAACGAAGGATGACATGGCGCGTTTGTTCAGAAGAAGTGGTGTTGGTCACGAAGAGAGACTGCTTCGCACGGGCACGCGTGTCGCCGAGCAGAACTTCATTAGGTGCAGCAGCGGGGGGGCTCTTATCTTCAAAGACATTGGAAAGCGAAACGCCGTCGCAGGAAATTGAATCTTCACTTTGACGAGAAAATTCAGGAACAACGAGAGCATTTTCCCACTCGTTGGAAAAAAACAAGATGTTGGAAGGATTATAAAATGGAGAAATTTCGAGAGGAAGAACATCGGCAGAAGGTGACGGAATGTTGGCGTCAAGGGAAGAAATGAGTGAAGGCGTTTCAATGTCGGAGACTGGAGATGAAGTTGAAAGAGTGGGCGAATTTGGAACGAGAGGGAGCGGCGGGGAGAGAGTGGGGTCGCATTCGAGGGAAACATCAACCGAAGAGAAGAGAGTGGATAATGGAGCGAGAGAAGAACGCGAACTCTCAGCGACGAAAAAACGACTGTTGACATGCGTCTTCTTGAGCGCCCAAACCGCATTCACGAGGCGCGGGTCAAATGGACTCACAGAAGGAGAGGGAAGCGTCTCATTTTCATCGGAAATCAATACCGCGGGACGCGCAAACGTGATGACAAGGTCGGCATTGGAAGAAGGCGAAAATGTGTTTCCGGCAGAGAAAGGAATCCAAGAAGATGAGCAGGCGGAAGAAGATGCATCCCAACTCGTACACGCGAAAAGAGACTCAAAGAGGGGATTGAAGAGTGTGATGACGGGAGCAGAAGAAGACAAATCAAAGTGAAGGGCCAGAGAGTGAGTGGGGACGAAAAAATTTGAATCGTGGACAAAGCGCTGCGATAAGGAAACAGCATTCACATCAACTAACGTCGTGTCGCGGTCGAGAGCAGCGTCGGGAATGTAAATAGATTGAAGGTCGCCGGAGATGAATGAAATATCAAACGAATACGTTCCAGCAGGGAGAGCGGGAGGAGAACCCCACGCAAAAGGAGCCGTGTCGGCAGACGGAAAAATAACGGAAAGGGAAGAAGGAATGTTGGATGAATTAACCGTGAATAGGGGAACGGGGGGAATTGGCACGGCAGGAGGAACATTGACATCAGGAACCGGGTCGCTGGAAGCCGAAGGGCGAAGGGAAGCAGTTCCAACGACGACGGACGGAGAAGTAAATTCAGAAGAGAACGAAGGGGTGGGTGCTGTGACCCAGTCACTATTGCAGGAGCGCGAGGAATAGGACCAATCAAGACACGCAAAAGTTGTTTGGCCAGAATCGCCAATAAAATCAAGGGAAGCAAGATAGAATGAGTACGGAATAATTAGCTCGGTGCTTGAATGGACATCATAGACATCGGAACCAATCGAAAAGGATTGAACAACATTTTCATCCACGTGAAAAAGAACATTATCTGAATCCAAGAACACGTCGTTGAGATAGAGGGATAGGCGGGGAGAAGGGAAACGAGCGGAAACAGAATATGTTCCGGGAGAAATTTCAAACGCATCGCCCGTGGAGCGAATGGAGTCAGTGGAATCTTTTTCATTCAAGCGAAAAACACCAAAATAATTGGAAGGGGAAACAAAAATAGAAGACGACGGAGTTTCAGCAGCGGGAGAAGGCTCCGAAGAAGAAGGTGGTTCTGGAACTGGCGTGTTGATGTCGGAGGGCAACGAAGGCGACACCGACGTGTCGGCTGAGGAATCGGGAACGACAGAATTATCCACCACCACGTCAACCGAAATCGTTTCGCAGCGAACATCATCACAGGCTTCAAATTGAAACGTATACGAACCATTTTTTTCAGAGAGAGAAGACCAGGAAGCGGTGTAGGAATTTTCCTCTGAAAGAGCAGCTGAAAAAGTTGGCGAGGATAGCGAGCGAACCTCCGCACGAGTGAGTGGAGAAAGGGGTTTGAGAATGAATATCACGTCGCCGGAAACAATGTCGTTGGTTAGAGGAGCCACCACCGCAAAAAGCGGGGCGTCGGGAAGCAAATCAGACAAAACGGATTCTTGACCAATGACGGGAAGAGAAATGAGAACAATCAAGAATGCGAGCAAGAACCACTTCGACGAAAGGGGGCGGAAAAATGGAATCATTTATGGAGAGGGGATTTTTGATTTATATGCATTTAGGCAAGGGGAGCCAGTCACGAAGAGGGGGGCGAAAGCACGAGGCGATAAACGACTTTTTCGCCGACAAAATCAGTTGAATCGAAATAAGGAAGAGTGGACACGCGCGCATCATCAAAACTAGCGGCTGCGCGCACCGTAGAAACCAGAATTACAATGGGGCGCGAAAAAGAAGGGGGCGTGGATAAAATGGTTAATTCGGCGCGGTGCACCCAATCCGGAGAAAATTTTGGAAAAGTGGGACCTAAAAGGAAACCGGATTCAGACAAATCATCAAGGTCAAAAGAAACCAGTTTGGCATCATCAGGATTTTCAAAACGAGCCACAAGAGCCATTCGTTGTAAACTGCGGATACCAAAACCCGAATAAACCAAAAAGGTAAAAGAGCGCGGTGAAGATGAAGTGATAATTGACGAAGACGTTTGAGGGAAGGACCCAAAGCCCACGGCGCCATAATGGGTGTGTGCAGGAGATTTCCACGCAGATAAACCAATGGTTGAAAAACTTTGATAAAATTCAGGCTGAAGATAATACGATTCGTCAAAAAAATTTATGTCAACAAACATGCTGTCGCGGAACGCGCCAATGAGTGAATTGAAACACTTTGGAATGGGCGGCAAATCGTTGAAAACAGCAGGGGAAAGACCATACGAAGAACGGTCGAGGTCGAGGCAATGCTGGATAACACCCGGAGCAAAAACGGGACGCGGGGGAAAAAAAATAAAGATGGCAGCGAGTAAAAAGACAAAAAAAA
>CAZGES010000039.1:0-7453 GCA_964524375.1 uncultured archaeon | reverse complement strand
ATACAGCACGAGCAACACTAATGGAATTTTCACGAAGAAAAAGGAAATGTTTCCAAACGCTCCGAATAAGAGGCGCGGCAGCACGTGTTGTTCTCCGCAGCCGAAAAACTCTAATGCTACAAACGTGGCGCTCGTGTCCAACACTTGTCCTACCAGCGCTGCTTTTGCGAGGGGGTTTTCTAAAAATGTCCAGTGCATTTTTTGAGCCAAAAAGAAAACGATTGCACATGCGGCGGTTGCGAGTGCCACGATGCCTACTGCGCCTAACAATTCTTCCGCATTCCACACATTAAACAGGAAAATGGGCAGCGCGAGTACAAGTCCAAAAGTGAATGTGATTTTTTGCTCGTTCACGTGATTATTTTTTCCAAAATATTTTCCCAGCCACAATCCAATAAGCACGAGTGCAAATGTCAGCACCCAAATTCCCGGCGTGAGGATGTAAAACCCCGCGTCCAATGGATTGGCGCTGCGTAAGAGTATTTTCATGTCCTCGAGCACGCGCAAGGATGTTCCAAACAAAATGTAGGGCAACAGCATTTTCAAAAAGGGCCAGTCGAACACGTATCCTCGTTTCTTGAGCGCGGGATAAATAATGTAAAATGTGAGCGCGAGGAGAATAATCCCATACGTGAGGGTGTTCACCATGTTGTACCCCGGCACGCTCGGGTCTAAAATGGGCCGGACAAAGTTTTCAGTAATAAAATCCGAGAGGAATTCCATCATGAGTGAAAAAATGCCCCAGGTTCTTTTAAGGGGCTCTACTCCCACCCTAGTATTCATGTCCTCCCACGTCAAACCGCTTTCCTTTCGCGATGCGCTGAAGAAAAAACTCACTCCCAACGAGCAAACGCAGGCGATATATTCGTTTGACGTGTTAGGCGACCTTGCTCTTGTGGAAGTTCCGCGTGCGTTGGTTAAACGTCGTTCGCTGATTGGAAAAACTCTGCTTGAGACTAATCCGCGTGTGAAAAAAGTCTTTGAAAAGGTGGGCGAACATGAGGGAAAGTTTCGCGTTGAAAAATTGAAATGGATTGCCGGGGAAAAAAATCCGGAGACGGTTTACACGGAGTGGGGGTGCTTGTTTCACGTCAACCCGCATACGGTGTTTTTCAACCCTCGCTTGGCCACCGAGCGCCAACGTGCCTCTTCTTTCGTGAAAAAAGGGCAAACCGTCGCCGTATTCTTCGGCGGCGTGGGGCCATATGCGATTGAAATCGCCAAGCACGCTCAACCCAAGAAAGTGTTTTCGCTCGAATGGAATCCTGCGGCTAAAAAATTCTTGCTGGAGAATATTGCGCGCAATAAAGTAAGCGGGGTGGTGGAACCCTTGTTTGGCGATGTGAAAAAAATCAAACCCCTCCCGCAATGCGACCACATCATCATGCCCGCGCCCGATAATGCCGTCGAATTCCTCCCCCATGCGGTGAAATGGTTGTCAAAAAAGGGCGGGCTGATTCAATGTTACATGTTTGTTTCTACTGCGGGGGCAGAGCGTGAAGCAAAAGAAAAAGTTGAGCACATTTTAGGACGCTCCGCTGCCTTCAAAATCGCCTTCGTACGGAAGGTCAGCGACTATTCCGCGCGCACGTGGCAGGTTTGTGTAGGTTTGCGTTTCCGTTCACGCCGCGCGACCAAATCATAATAAACCACGCCTCCTTTTCATGCGTATGTCATCGCTCCTCATTTCACTCATGGGTCCTCCCGGCTCGGGAAAAGGAACCGTTGCCCAAATGCTCGCGCGAAAGGGTTGGATTCATTTCTCCATGGGCCAAGCCCTGCGCGAACACATCGCGGCGGGAGGAAAATTCGCGAAAACGATTCAGCGTTTGAACGCGAAAGGAATTCTTTCTCCCAACAAAATCGTTTCTCCTATTTTTCATGAATTTTTATCCACGCACGCCAAACGCCGCGTGGTGTTAGACGGGTATCCGCGCAATCTTGATCAAGTCAAGGGTACGCACGCGGAGCTTTCCAAAAAGAGAATGGATATTGATGCGTTTATTCTCATTGATGTTCCCTCCTCCGTATTGGTAAAACGTTTGAGTTCCCGTCGCCAGTGCCAAAAATGTGGAAAAGTATACGGACTCCATCTTTCTCCAAAGCGAAAAGGAGTATGTGATGATGATAGGGGAAAACTCATTCAGCGCGAGGACGATAAACCCTCCACCATTCGTCATCGATTTTCCGTGTATGAGAACGAAACCCTTCCCGTAGTAGAATGGGCGTCCTCCCGCTACCCTGTCTTCCGCGTCGACGGCGATGGTTCCCCGACAGTGGTCTTAAAACGAGTGCAGAAGGTAATATCTCTGCTCCAAAAGCTCCAAACGAAATGAGCGGGTTTCCCATGACTGTTACGAAAGGATTATTCATCGCTTTGGAAGGAATTGACGGCTGCGGCAAGACGACGCAGGCCGCTAAATTAGTCGAGTGGATTTTTTCCTCCTTCAAGCAAGTGGACGCGCTTGTTCTCACACGCGAACCGTCTCAATCTAAATTCACTAAAGAAATTCACCAACGGTTGAGCGTCAAAAACACGGACGCGGGCTCAAATACGAAAGAACGAATGCTCGAATTGTTTGTGTTAGACCGCAACGAGCATGTGAACAAAATAATTACTCCAAACTTGAATCAAAAAGCCATGGTGATTTGCGACCGCTACAAATATTCTACGATTGCCTACCAATCTTCTCAAGGGGTTCCCCTCGCACACGTGATTGATGAAAATGACGTGTTTCCCATTCCCGATTTAACGCTTATTTTCAACGCGAATGTGGATAATTGCATCGCGCGCATGGAAAAATCCGGAAAAGAAATGGACAAGTTTGAAAAATCCTCTTTTTTAGAAAAAGTAAAAGGACAATACCTCAAACTTCCTGAACTTTTGCCCAAAGAAAAGTTTCACGTGATTAATGCCAACCAGAGCGTGGAACAAATTCACGCGGACGTGGTGAAAGTAGTCAAACCCCTCGTGGAATTGATGCTCAAATAATTTTTTTAGTTTCTGTTCAAACTTTTTTTCTAAAAAGTTGGTTTTATTGCCGCAGCGCGCCCCAAAGTATTTCATCTTTAGGCCGGACTTCTATTCCCGTTTCCATAATATCAAACGCGTGCACCGTTTTCGTGTGGTTTGTTCCGCGCATCTTTCGCACAAAAATACTTCGGTTGGGCGGCGTAAAATAAAGTGCAACCACTCCATCCACGACAAACTCTTCCACGCCAAATGCGGAAAACTTGTTTCGTTTTTCTCCGGCAATTTCACTCGTTAAGAGTGTGGTGCACCCCGTTTCTTTCAGTCGGTTCACAAATTCAAAAATCATGTGTCGCAGGGGTCCGCGTTTATCAAACCACGTTCCGAATGCGGTGACCGAATCAACAACCAGCCGTTTCGCGTCAATCGAATCCACCATTTTGGTAATAATTGCCAATTCTTTCTCCACTTGCTCTTCCACTTTCTCCGGGTCTCTGGATGTGCCAAAATTCAAGCGGTAAATCTTCATCATATTCTTGTCTTGTAATGTTTTAATGTCCCAATTGAACGACTGCATATTCCACGTAATGTCCTTCAATCCTGTTTCCAGCGTCACATACAGGCCCGGGTCATTGTACGAGCGCGCTCCCTCGTAAATGTATTGCATCGCAAAAATAGTCTTTCCCGCTCCCGGTCCTCCGCTCACGAGCATCGAGGCCCCTTCCGGAATTCCCCCTTCAATGAGCTCGTCAAAACCTGGTATTCCGGTGGCAACACGGTTCATACCTGATGCAAAATGCCGGGGAATAAAAAGGCGCACCCCTCACCGAGACATCTTCCACTCCTTCCCCAAAAGCAGGGTTATATTCCGCAGGCCCTTTTCTCTCATATTCGTATGCCTATTCAAAAAGTCATCAAGAAACGCACGAAATACTCTTCCGCCGAGAGCGATGACGACGACTACTCTGAGTTAGAATCCGTCGACACGAATGTGAGTGTGTCCACGCACGATGATTTGGTGGGTCTCATTGAACAACCCGCGTGGAAAACCATTTTGATTACACTCGTTAAGAGTGAGCGTATGGACCCATGGAACATTGACGTGAAAATTCTCGCGGAGAAATATTTGCAAAAAATCCGCGCGCTCAATTCCACCGACCTTCGACTACCGGCGAATGCCATTCTCGCGAGTGCCATTTTGTTAAAGTTCAAAGCCCGCGCCCTGCGCCTTCCTTCTCTTGAAGAAGATGAAGAACTCCGCATCAAATCCCTCATGACCGAAGAAGAATTATTGGGCGGCATGATGCCCGAATTAATTTCTCCCAATTTAGTACGCGAAGGTAAAGTCAGTTTGGACATGCTCGTGCAAAGTATTGAGGAAATTCTCGACAAAACAAAATCAAAAGTCTTGCGCGAACGCGATGGAAGAGACCGGCCGGTCTTCAACCTTCCTTTCGCGGGATTAAACATGGAGGCCAAAATGAAAACCGTCCTTGAACTTGCTCGTGCGAATGCGGACGATACCGGCCTCGCGCGCTTTTCCACGATGATGGGCAAGCGAGAAACGAATGATGTGATCGAATGCTTCCTCGCGCTCCTTTTTCTTGTTAACCAGAATGAAATTTCCGCGTGGCAGGATGTATTATTCGGAGAAATTTTCGTGAGCGTCTTTCCCAAAGAAGAAGCGGATGATTCGGAGTCCGCGCCCGAAGATGTGGCGGCTGCTGAACGAGGATAGAACTCTATTTGTTTTTGTCCTTTAATCGGTATAACGCGCTCACCAACAATTGGGCTCTCGTCCCTTTGTTCTCAATTACGCTTCCCTTCTTCGCCATCTCTTTCAGGTCGGCCAATCCCAACGCGGGGTAGTGGAGTGAACCCATGAAGCGCAGCCAAATGTTCGATCGTAGTGCACTCCCCCTCCAATTTCCTCGTGTCCTAAATTGGATGCGCAGCGCTCTTTCGCGGGTCGGAAGTCCATTGATGTGAATAACCTGAATTTTCAATTCTGGATCGATGCGGGATAATATGTCCAAATCTTTTGGGTGGACCGCACCATCAATGACGAGTGTTGTCTTTCCTGTCCGAATAAAATCGTCATGGGCCAACGTTAATCCTTTCCGCACCGCTTTTTCTCTTCCATGTCTTACAATCGCGGCGATTGCATAGAAAGTTGAATTCTTTGGTTTGTTTCCCCCCACGACGCGTGGAAATATGACGTGGTGCCCATCAAGTTTTTCGGCGAGCATTTCGGAGAGGGTGCTTTTTCCTGATCCAGGTAAGCCGGATACAATAATGGCCCTTCGTGGTTTCATTATTCCATTTATTACCACGAGAGTTAAATACTCTCTTTTTTTCTTGAGTGCATGTCTCCCCCTGCCGATAAATATCCTCGCTCACTCACACGTTTAGGCCGTTCCAAAGTGCATATGTCGCATCGAGACCCTCATTCCGATACGAATGGGGAATGGTTGCGCGACCTTATTTTAGGCGGGCAGGACGGATTAGTCAACGTTCTCGGTCTCGTCTTGGGGGTGGCTACTGCCACGAGTGATTCGCGCATCGTGATTGTTGCTGGTTTGGCGGCCATGTTTGCGGAGGGGATTTCAATGGGTGCCGTGGCCTACACTTCTTCCAAAGCCACGCTCGAATTCTACGCGCGCGAAGAGAAACGTGAGCGCAGGGAAATCGACGAATCCCCCGACGAAGAGAGAGAGGAAGTGCGTAAATTATATTATCACAAAGGCTTCCGCGGGAAAGACTTGGATATGGTCGTGCGCAAAATAACCTCCAATAAGGAGCGCTGGTTGCATGTCATGATGGAGGAAGAATTAAAACTCCAGAATCCGCAGGAGACACCGCTGCAGTCCGCCATTATTGTCACCATCGCCGCGCTCACGGGGGCCATTTTTCCCATCATTCCGTATTTTTTCATGCCGGTTGCGCAAGCCAATCAATTCACCGTGCCTTTTTCACTCATTGTTTTATTCATCGCCGGCGCAGCGAAGGGTCGTTACACGAAAGTTCCCTGGTGGCGCTCCGGACTTGAACTTGCTCTCATCGGCACGGGCGCCGCGCTCATCGGTTATCTCATTGGAAGCTGGTTGAGCGTCCCCATGGCCTAAATGCGGTTTTATATTGGCGGGAGACCCTGGTTAACGTATGATTGGCGCGTGGTCTTTCAACATTGCAGTATTTCTCCCTTCACTTTTTCGCTTCGTCGCGGTTTTTTTAGTACTTTATTTTATGGCCGTGGTCATTTACTGGTTTAACCGCACCGGAAAAGTTCCCTCGTTGAGAGTCGTTTGGCGCACGATGATACAATTAGCGAAATGGTTTCCCCGCATCCTTTTTCATCGCATTAAAATTGTCCCCGCGCGCATTCGAAAGAAAAACTACAACGCGTATCCGGAACTTCCTCACGCTCACTCATCAAAAGCGAATTCGAAAAAGAAAAATTCGAAGCGGAAGAAAAAGTAAATTATTTTATTTTTTTGGACTAAATTTTCTTCAGCGCCGCGTCAATGAGTTTCTTCATCTCTCCTTTCGGAGCGAGTCCAATAATTCGGTCCACTTCTTTTCCTTTCGAAAAAACAATACAGCAGGGGATGCTCATGATTTCATACTGCCGCGCTAAACTTTCATACGTGTCAATGTTTAATTTTGCAAAGTGCAATTTTCCTTTGTAGTCTTTTTCCAACTCATCTAAAATGGGCGCGAGCATTTTGCACGGTCCGCACCACGCGGCCCAAAAATCAATAATATAGGGTTTCTTTCCCTGAATGACTTCGTTTTGAAATGCTAAATCGGTGAGCTCGTGTACCATGGTTTCGCCTCTTTCTCGGGTGAGATGCACATACATGGTAATTTTGTCTTAAAATACCGTTCGGTGCGGTAGCATCTACATGCCCCCTCGTATCGTGGTTCACATCGACATGAATGCTTTTTTCGCGAGCGTGGAATCCACTCTCCATCCCGAATGGAAAAACGAACCCATAATTGTTTGCGTCTTCTCCGGCCGCTCCCCCGACGCGGGAGTGGTCTCCTCCGCGTCCTACGATGCGCGCCTCCTGGGTGTTCACGCCGGCATGCCCATTGTTCAAGCCAAATCCCTCATTCCCCGCGCGCATTTTGTTCCGGTCCGCCACGACGTGTATTCGGACATTTCAGAGGCCATTTTTACGCGCATGTATTCGTTCGCCGACTCGGTAGAAATTGCGAGCATCGATGAAGCCTACGCCGAACTCACGCAAAAATCTCCATCATTTGCGGATGCAGAGAAAAAACTCCGCGCGTTTCAAGCGGAAATCAAAAAAGACTACAATCTCACGTGTTCCATTGGACTTTCAACTAACAAACTCGTCGCCAAAATTGCGTCTAATATTCGCAAGCCCAATGGTTTTACCATTGTTGAGCGTGAAAACATCCAATCCTTCCTTGACCCGTTGCCCGTGTCAAAGTTAATTGGCGTCGGACCCAAAA
>CAZGES010000038.1:7240-7538 GCA_964524375.1 uncultured archaeon | reverse complement strand
TTCAACGTCTTGGCCACTTCCTTCGCGATGGATTCTTCCAGACCTTCGACAATCGTAATATATTTTCTGAATCGTCGTTGTTCTGTTCGAATCGTAATCTTCTGGGATTCCTTGGCGATTTGTCCGCAAACACAAATGTTTTTGGGCAATCCGCACGTGGCGCATACCGTTTCCATCCTTAGTGTTTCACCTCTCCTTTTTTGGCCGTTTTCACGGTTGATTTGACTTGAACAACTGCTTTCGCAGCCTTCATTTTATTTTCCTTGTTAATCGTCAAAATGCGCGCGACTTGTTTGCG
>CAZGES010000038.1:0-7230 GCA_964524375.1 uncultured archaeon | reverse complement strand
CAATCCCTTGGCTTTTCCGGGATTTTCCGGACGCGTGTTCGTAGACTTCATCGATTTCTCGCGCGCGAGCTCGTTCATCAAGTCTTTCATCTTGAGCATGCGTTCACTTTCGCCCATGTTGCGGAGTTCCGCGAGTTTCTTATTCATGCGGCGTGTCCTCCTTCGAGATTGGGTGTTTCTATGTTAGCTTCAACTTTTGCAGCCGTCTTTTCTGCTTTTTCTTTCTTCGCGTGCTTTTTAGTTTCTTTCACTTCGGTTTTGGCTTCCGTTTTCACAGCGGCTTCTTCCACTTTGTTTTCGGTTGGGATAGTAGGTGTTCCTTCCGATTTCACAACCACTGCCGATTCGGCGGCGCTTGTCAAGAGTGCTTTTCGGTCGCGGAAGACTTGTTTAACATCCACTTTATCGGGGAAGAAAACGCCGGGGCGAATAATACGAACCGTAACACCAATTGCACCCACTTTAGGATAGGTTGTGACCTTAGCTTCGTCAACCAACTTTGTTTGGTCTCCGACTTTCTTCATGTACCCTTTAATGAATCGGACTTGTTTCTTTCGTCCGCCTTTTCCAGCGAGTTTTCCGGAGAGAATGACTTCCATTCCCTGCGCGCCCGCGCGTTCAATATCTTGAACGGTGCGGAAAGCAACGCTTCTCCATGCGAATCCTCTTTCAATCATATTCTTCATCTTGTCGCACACCGATTTGGCGTCCAAATCAGGCGTAGTGATTTCTTTAATTTCAAGTTGAGGGTTGTCAACACCGTACACTTTCGAAATCGTGTCCGTGAGCGTGCGAATATTTTGTCCGCCTTTTCCGATGGCTAATCCGGGGCGTGAAACGTTCACAATAATACGTGTAACGAGGGGAGTTTTCACCATGTCAAATCCCGTGAATCCTGCTCTTCCGAGTTCCTTTTTCAAGTACTGGTGCAGTTGGACTTTTTTCAATCCCTGTTTGACAAAAACTTTTTCAATCATAGTTAGCGCACCTCTCGGACGATGACTTCGATGTGGGTACTCTTCGCCTTGCGCGATTTACCATTAATTCTTCCTTGCGCCTGGTTCCGAATGCGTTGGAATCCTTGTGAGGCGGTCGCGTGAACGATTTGCAACTTTTTAACATCCAATCCTTTCACATCCGCGTTGGCACGCACACTATTCAACAAGTTCAACCACACTTTACATGTACGTTGCGGGTAGCGTCCGGATTTTGTTCCCAACGTGGCGTTTCCTTTGCGGTGGGGAACTTTCTTGTGGTACGTGCGCAACGGAAGATATGTTTTTTGTTCCGCGACGTCGTTCAAGAATTTCATGCTGGCTTCGAGTGTTTTTCCCTTAATCGTGCGGGAAATTTCCAAGCTGTACTTTACGCTAGCCGGCTGGTTCGTCGAAATGGCGCGCGCCATGTGTTCAGCATCGAACGTTCCAACATAGTTGTAGTTTGTTTTAACCATCGTGTTCACGCCCTTACTTCGCCGTCACCGCAGAACTGGATTTCGTTGAACCAATTCCTGCCTTTCCGTGTTTGACCATCTTTCGAGTTAACACGTATTCTCCGAGCATGTGTCCCAACATTTCGGGTTGAATTTCCACTTGTTCGAATGAATTTCCTTTGTACACGGCCATTTTCAATCCGACCATTTGGGGGATAATGACAAATTCTCGCACATGAGTACGGATGGCTTTCACCGTGGGAGCGAGCTTCGCACCTTTGTGGGTTTTGAATGCTTCTTCGACCTTGTGAAGAGTGGGCTTGTCGAGTCCGCGCACAATACTTCGTCGCGCGCGAGCGTTCGTTAACTTGGCAAAGTCTGCGAGCGAAAGCTGCTGCAACTCGCCGAGAGTTTTTCCCATGTAGGTAAATTCTTTCGCCATCGTTCATCAACTCCGCTAATTCTTCTTTCTCCGTCCCGTTCTTGAAGATGCAATCGCTCCAACCTTTCGTCCGGCCGGGGCGCTTCGTGCCGTCGACTTGGACTTTCCAGGATGGTGTTGACTTCCACCAAACGGATGAGAGTTCGGGTTCATCGCCACACCGCGCACAATCGAGTGTCTCTTCTTGTGTGCTTTCATCGCGTGGGCTTTCTTTCCCGCTTTAATGTAAGGCTTTTCAACACGGGCGCCGCAGGAAACATTTCCAATCGTCGCGCGCGCATCCGGGTGAACACGAATTGTTTTCGTGCTCGGGAGTTTAATCAAAACGTTATTGGCTTCTTTCGTGACCACGAGTCCGAATACTCCACTTGTACGCACTAGTTTTCCACCATCGCCGGGGCGAACTTCCACGTTAAACACGGGGGCTCCTTCCGGGATGTATTTTACAGGTAAAATGTTTCCAATTTTCACTTCGGCACTTTTTCCCATTTCTATTTTTTGTCCAACGCTCAATCCTTCGGCGGCGACATTGTACGTCATGCGGTTGTCTTCCAATTGTATAAGTGCGAGCACCGCTGTTTTCGTGGGGTCGTCCACGATGTCAACGACTTGTCCTAAGACTTTTCCTTCGCGCTGAATGGGCGAATACGGGACGTAGTGCAAGTCCACTACCCCATTCTGGCTGGCTTCGAAGCGATTCGTGCCTTTTCCTCGGCGCTGGTGGATGAGTCGCTTACCCATATTAGATCACTCCCAGCTTGGCCGCGAGTTCTTCGGCTTTGTATTTCTTGTCAAGTTTTACCGTCACTTTCTTTCGTCCTTTCATGTCGTTAATCACATTCACTTTTGAAACTTTTACGCCGTACACTTTTTCAACCAACTTCTTGATATCCGTTTTCGTTGCGCGTTCGGTAGCGATAAAGGAGAGTTTGTTTTCTTTTTCAATTAAAGTAATGGCTTTTTCCGTCATGAGAGGATATTGCAGCAAGCCAAAGTCTTCTAAGTCCATGGCGAATCCTTTCTGCGCCTTCGCGGGAGCTTCTTTTGACGATTCTTTTTTCGCTTCCGCTGTTTTTACCTTTGCTTTTTCTTCAAGCTTCGCTTCTTGTGCGTTGGCAGCCATTGCTTTTTCAGCCATTATTGACCACCCTTCTTCGCTAATGCATGAACGGCGTTTTCAGTCCAAATCGTGAGTCGTCCGGCCAATGCACCAGGTGCCAAATGTTCCGCGTTCAGCGATTGAACTTGAACGACTTCCACACCCGGCAAGTTTCGTCCGGCCTTGTACACGGGCTTTGTTCCGTCGGTGACAATCAACAATGATTTCTTCGTACGAAAACGGCGTCCGCGGTTCTTGTTTTTTCCCGCGCGCGTGCGCTTGCTATTCTTCGCATTCTCCACGTCTTTCTCAACGTGCAACGCGGCAAGGGCTTTGACAATTTCTTTCGTCTTTGACGTGTTTTCAAAAGACGAATCAACAATTAACGGGAACATTTTCTCATCGAAAACGTGTCCGCGGGCTTTGACAATTTTAGCAACAACAGACGCGGCAATCGCAGAGGCAATGGCTTTCTTTCGTTCTTTGATATTAATGCGCTCTTCGGTTCGAGTTTCTACGCGAGGAGGATGCGCGCGGGGTCCGCCCACAGCTTGAGGAACGGAGGCAACTTTTCCGTACAAAATTCCGCGCTTGTTTCGCAATCGGGGTAAGCGAGCGTGTCCCACGTTAATCGTCTTGTGCATCGTGGGTTTTCCTCGCACACCAATGTATTCGGCCGTGTTCATTCGTCCCGCACCGGGTTTGTTTCCGAACGGCTGAACGCGTGTAGACTGAACTGCTTGCACCGCGCGCTTAATTAGCGCAGGATCGTAGTGCGATGCAAAGACGGCGGGGAGTTGAATGTCTTTCACTTTGACTCCATCGCGGGAGAAAACGGCAGGCATTAGAACGCCCCTCCCGTTGTTGAAACAAATTTCACAGGACCAATCTTGTAATGGTTGGTGGGATCGGGTCGAATACATTCGCGCAAACCCACGAGTCGCTTCACGGGGCCGGGAATGCTTCCGGCGATGAGAATGAATTCGTTTGACACAGGGCCGTAGTGTTCGAATCCTGATGTGGGATTGATCTTTGTGGCTTCGTTTGAAATTTTCAAAATATGCTTGTTAAATTCCGTACGATTGTGATATCCTAATTGTCCGGGTCGTGCAACCGAGAACTGAACGGTCTTCGGATTCAAAGGCGAAATGGAACCAACCGCACGAATGTATTTTGCTTTAGGTCTAAATGTTTTCACACCAAATCGCGCGACCACACCGCCCATTCCGAATCCGCGTGTCACGGCTTTCACATCAACGTATTGGTGTTCTTTGAACACTTCCGACACCGCAATAGGGTGGCCGAGTTTCTGCTGTGCAAATGCAATCTGTTCATCCACGTTTCCCGAGAGCGCAACTTCCGCGACTTCGGCTTTCTTTTGTCCGAAGGGAACTTTTTCGGGGTGAGTGTGCACCAAAAGTCGAACGTGGTCAATTTTTTCTTTCATTTCAGAAAGTTTTTCAAAAGTGAGTTTTGTTTTTTCGTGTTTTGATTTAGAATGAGATGAATTTTTTTTGTGAGGGGATTTTACTTTGAAATGCTGGAGTTTTTTCAGCACATTTTTTTCTAATTTGTCAACGCTCAATTCGCCCAACACGTGCAGTCCGTATGCGTCATGCGTGTACGCGCGCACACCATACACATGAATCGGCGGGCACTCAATAATCGTGGAGGGAATTTGCATATCCTGCTTGTCCATTTTTCCGCCCGTGTGAAGAGACTGCGCAATCAAGTGGACCATTCCCACTTTGTATCCGTAGAAGTTCATCGGTTTCGCAGGCCCACTAGTTTGAGGGAAAGAGTTGAAACTAGGCGTCTGCTTGTAAGCCCTCTTTCGGGGGCGGAACATCAAGCTTCCCTTACGGGGATTGTGTCGCGCTCGTGTCATCTTTTTTTCCTCGTGTTTGGCTCAGAAGGAGGGCAGATGGACGCGTCAAAAAACGATTATTTTGACGGCATTTACTCAAACTTTTGAGAAAAGTTTGATCAAAACCCTGATCAAAAACTTCCCAACGAATTGAGCAGTCTACCTTCCTAGTATTACTGAATTCCTCGGAGAAAGCTATATAAACAAACCGTCCGCCACGCGGCCCATAAACATGTCTAAAAAGCCAAAATGAAGGGTTTTAACCTACTTTTTACGAGAAGGCATCCAAACTTCATCAAATTGGGAGAAATCGTCCGTATCGGGCGTATTCGTTATGTAGGTCCCTTCTTCGTTCAATACTTTAGGCTTCGCCGCAACCCAGAGGCCCACGACCACGACTAAAACAAGCAGACCCATCCAAAAGGCTCCGCCGCCGGAAACAAATCCAGTAATGGCGCTCGCCGCTGCCTCAACAGGGGTGCGGGGCGCAGCATCACTCGGCACTGGTTGAACATTTTCGTTTTCTAATTGAATCGTTTGTGTAACAGTGTATCCCGCACTCGTCAATTGTACAATCGCCACGCTCTTTCCGCGCAACACATCTGTAGGAATGTACACCAACGGCTCATCGAGTCCGGGGATTTGTAAAATTTTCGTGAACGTTTGCACGCCGGGTTTTCCAATGACATTTAACGTAACTTCTTGCGTAAATGCAGATTTGTTTTCAATCTGCAGTGCGAATTCGTTTGCATTTGCAATGTTCAGCACCGCGGGAGGGTTGACGAACTGCACGGGCGCATCATCCAATCCGGAAAAAAGTACCGTGCTCGTTTTGTCCGGCACCGCGCACCCGGGCAAATCTGTTTTAATCGTGAGAATTTGCTCATCGTTCACGTTAGAAACGAAAAATGTTTGCAACTTTACCGTGTCGGCAGGAATAGTGATGCGTGACGGAGAAACATTTCCGCGGTTGCTTGTAATGTAAAGCGCTGCATCGTGTGCAAGGGGGTTGTTGAACAGCACGTCAATGCTTTTTTCTCCTTTTAACACAACAATGGGCTGCAAGTCGGCGTAAAAAGAATCACATGTTGCTTTTCCGCTTCCAATGAATCGGTACGCGAATCGTTTGGCATTCACCATACAGCTTCCGCCGTCCGTGAAGTGTCCTTTCAGCGTGAGAAAGGCATTGGCGTCAAATGTTTCTGCGTTCGAATATCCCGTGGTTTCAAATGCAATCTCTTCCGTCGAGTCAAAATCCACTTTCACGGGATTTGAGACGGGAACAAATTCTACTTGGTAATTCTTATCGTTAAACGTATATTCGTCCACATAGAAGTTTTGGCTCGCGTTGTTGGTTAACGTGAACGTGTGCGTGCTCGTTTCTCCTGAAACGATTTGCACAAAAGGGATGTTCACATTGATTTCCGTGCACACGCCCGACTGCACACCCGTGTCTTCCACCGTAACATCAAATTCTTCGGAGATGTCCGAGAATGAACAATCGAATCCGTCTTCAAATTCTCCGCGGATTTCAACGAAAGCGGAATTGGTTTCATCTTCCGACACGCTCTGCGCGTCAATTTCAATTGTGTAGGTGTTTGTGCGTCCGCCCACAATATCTTTTTCAAAATCATTATCCGAAAATGGAGGGTCGGCGCGCGCGGAGAATGAATCTCCATCGTCAAACACATCAAATCCTTGCATGGTGAAATCATTTGAGGAATTATTCGTCACGCGAATGGTATGTAAGAGTGTTTCGTTTTCAGTTACAGTAACATCGTCCGCTTCAATTCGAATGAGCGAGCACACGTCATCGCCGTCTTGGATGGTCACGTGAACCGTAAATGATAAGTCGGTGAACTCACACTCATCATCATTATCAAATTCCCCGCGCACTTGAATGCGGAATGTTTCTGTTTTGTTTCCGTTCACATCCACCGTATCATAGCGCAAACGCAAGTCTTCGCTCTCGTCTTCTTTTACTTCATCCGGAAAATCATCCACACTCACGTCGAAAAATAAACTTGATTCCTGCACGCGCACATCATCAATTTGAAAATCCTCATCAGAGTTGTTTTCAATGTCAAACGTAATCAATCGGTTGTCGCGGTTCTCTGAAAATGTGACGTCGAGCGGGGAAATGTCAATATCATTACACGACACCGCAGCCGAGGCCGAAACCAATAAACTAGTAAAAATCAACGCGAGGATTCCGAGTCGAAGGGCATGAAGCATGTATATAATACGCCCCCCAACCCTTAAATAGCAATACTTTTCCCGTGAATGAGTGAATCGGCCTTTTTGCTCCCTGCAAAAACCCAGGGGAAACTCAGAATCAAAGAGGTATTGTGGAAGCAATACCTCGGGGACGACCCGCCCGCCCTTTTAGA
>CAZGES010000037.1:0-7680 GCA_964524375.1 uncultured archaeon | reverse complement strand
TGACTTCAAATTCAACACTCGTTGCATGCTTGAAACCAGACTTGGCACCCACCACCACATACCGGCCAGGGAAAACATCTTGAAACAACACAAACCCGGAAGGGTCGGAGAGAGAAGAACTCGCCAAAATAGTCGAACCCACTGCGGGAACTTTGTAGAGTTTGACTTGCACCTGCTCCACGCCCGCGCCTTGAATGTCTTTAACATACACTTCAACGCTCCCCGAAACAGGATCGGCAGGGGTCTCGGGAGACAATTCCGCGGAGGTTTGCATCGTAATCGTGGTTGTGTCCGCAAGAATGGCTTGCGTCTTTGAAATATACCCCGTCGCCGAGATAGTGACGCTCAATCCCACACAATCCGCGGGGGGAGTGACAATTACACTTCCATTGAAAACCGTCTCATTCGGCGGAGCAGTGCCGCGCGAGCACGCGTACGAAAGAAGGATGGGAAGCGGCGTAATCTGACCCAACACCACGTTGGAGGAGTCCTGGATGACTAATGTCTTTGGCTTGAGCGAGGATGAAAGAGGAGAGAGCGTGAAAATCTGCGACTTGCTTTTATCTAATTCAATTTCTTGAAACAAGGAGGTAAAACCCTCCTTGGAAACGCGCAACTGGTATGTGCCCGCACGCACTTTCAACAAAACTTTTCCCGAAAGAGACGTTGTGTCGGAAACAATTTCCTCACCATTCTGTTCGAGGGAAACAGAAACATCACTCACCCCCTCTCCGGAAGAATCATTTATGGTAATAGAAAGCGAAAACGTCTCCCCGCCGCCCAGTCCGCCGAGAACACCCACCAAACCAAAACCAATGATTGCAACCACGAGGGCGAGCACCACTCCAAAACTGGGAATAACTTTGTCCACGGGGTCAACGACACTATACACGGGGACTTTCTTCTGAATCGAATCGAGGAACGCGTAGTATTTATCTTCCAGCGAAAAATAAATCGAGCGAACTGCCTCGAGGGGAGAAGACATACCTCCTGAAACGGTTTCTCATTTATAAAAGAGGAGGGGAACGAGGAACGAAAACCACGCTACGAAAACGCCGCCAAGCCCTTTTGCTTTGCCTCATCGAGTGAACGAGCAGGGATGCCCAACTCTTTGGTGATGGACAATGCTAATTCGTGCTCGAAGCCGTGGTGCGTGAACACTTGCTTGGGTTGGGCGACGCGCACGTATTCCAAAAGTTGAGCATAGTCCGCGTGGTCGGAGAGCGCAAAATTTCGATCGTAACTTTCCTTCCACACCCACCCGGTGCATTTCGCGGAAACAATGGGACGCTTAGCGGAAACCGAAATCGCATGAAGCACATGAGGAGAGCACAAACTCGGAGGGAGGATAAGCAATTCGGCATCCTTCAAATTGTGGTCAATCTTTTCATAGTCTCCCAAACTCTTTCCATGCTTTTCATGAATTTTATTTTTTTCAAAAATTCCATCGTGAACATACGGAGTGAGTTTCGAGTACTCGTTCACAATCTTCGTCAACTCCTGCGCCTTTCCGGTGGCGTAGCCGGCGAGCACGGGCAACGCATTCTCACGTTGAGCGTCATTCATCCACGCAGACATTTCCTCATACACTTGTTCGCGCGGCGGAAACGCGAATTGTTTCAAACCGAATGTGGATTCCATGACTAAAATATCACACGGAACGATTTCCGCGCCCTTCATCACCAGCGAATCCTGCAATTTGAAATCCGTGGTCACGCAGACTTTCTTTTCTCCTTCCACCACTATTTGAGAAGAACCCAAAATGTGTCCTGAATTTACGAGCGAAATTTTCTCCGCTCCCGCGTTAAAGTGTTTTCGAAAACCCGTGTGATGGGTAATAGCTTTCTTGGGAATCTTCGATTCAATCAAACCATGAGTGGGCGTACTCATGTGGTAGGGGAATTCGTTCTTCGCGCCAATACACACATGGTCGGAGTGCGCGTGCGAAACTAACACGCGGTCCGCGGAAACTTTCTTGCGGTGGGGGTCGACTAGAACCTTCTCGGACGCGTGAATAACAACCCCATGCTCCTCGTACACGTTCATGAAAAAAAACATCCTTTTTAGCGGTTTAAAGCTCAAGGAAAGGCCGAATAAAAACAAAACGGAAGGAAAGAGCCGAGGGCGCGGAAGCAAAAAAAACGAATGAACACCACCCTGCGGGGCAAAACCCATAAATAGGCGCAGTCCGTTGTGCGAGTATGACGGAAGCCCTCCTCCTGCTGGACCAACTTCATGAGGAGTTGTCCAAATTCAAAGCCCTCCCCTTTGTGCCCTGGGAACAGGCCAACCGCGCGCAACTCGTTGAGCGATTGAAACAATGGCACGACCACACCAAACAAAGCAAGGATTTGCTCTCACTCTACAACTTGAACAACTCAAACATCCTTCATTGAAGGGAATTAATCTCCGCGAAGCCGAAACATTCCTCGTGAAAACGGATGAAGTATTGACACGCAACCTGAGTTTTGAAAAAGACAAAACAAACCGAAAGATTGATTTGACGGAAAAAGTCACCACACCCGCGCTCGGCGCCGAGTTAGAGGCGCGCATGCACCGGCAATGGCTCACCATCCACCGCGCGCACGAACAACTCTCCATTGCCCTGCGCAAATCATTCGGGGGCGACTCCACCACGGCGAAAGCGATGGAAGGAGAATTGTTTAATTTGGTGCGCACGAAGGAAGATGAGATTCAAACCCTCAAACAAGAGCGAGACACACTTAAACGCGAAAAATATTTCTCGCCCACGGACAAATACTCTCTCACGGAAATGGAAAATGATTTGCAAGAACTCTTACAACGTTTTGCAATTGAAAAACACGGCCTCTACGACCACTTGAGCGAGGGAAAGAAAAAATTGGACGAATATTCTACTCATCATATGCACTTGGACCACAAGGCCAAAAAAATGGAACAAATGGTGCATGAATTGCAGAAGAAGCACATTGGAATTACAAGCGTTTTGAAAAAAGAACGCGATTTTGCACGCAAACTCGCATTAGATTTGGAATCGGAGACGGCCAACACGCGCGCACTCTATGCGAGAGAACTTTTAACGTTGGACGAGAAGAAACACGCGCTTAAACAAGAGGCGGAAGAAAAGCACGCGCAGAAAGTTGCATTATTGGAAAAGAAAGTCCGCGAGCAAGAACTCGTTATTCGTGAACTCGATGCCATCGCGCGCGAGAAAGAAAGACAAGTGGCGCGCCTCGCGGAAAAACTTCCGGAGAAAGATAGAAAAGAAATCGTGACACGCACGAAAAAAATGGTTAGCTGAATAAAAGCAAAAAGTACGTAAAACTATTTCAGTCAGTAAAATAACCCACTAATTCCAGCGGCGCATCGTCATTCGCATTCACGTCCGCGCCCGGTTTTGTCACGAGGACGTGGATTTGATTGTACGAATCCAATTCTCCTTTTGTGGCGATGGAAAAATCAATGACGCGCGACTCGTTCACATCCAGCGAGACATTTTTGCTCGCGATGGTTTTTCCTTCATATTGAATGTTGACGCGGTAGGACGTGTTAACGGTTTCATGCGAGTGCAACCTCACCGAAAAAATAATATCACCCGTATTGGGCGGCCCATTTTTTTGTGTTACGAAGTGAGGAGAATCCGCCCATTCGAGGGTGGTGAAACTATCCGCCGCACGGAAGGGCAAAACGACCAAATATGCCAAAGCGAAAATAAGCAAAAAAAATCCAGCCCAAAAAACAAGCCTTTGAGAAGCGAATTCCACCTCATTCGCAGGAGCAGCGGGTACATCATCGAGGGGGGAACGCATACTAAGCATGCGTGGGCAACCTTTATTAGCCCAAACGGGTTTTTGCGGCTATGTACGAGGAAAACGACAGCGGAGACACGTCTCCAAGCATGGGGGATTCATTCGGAGGAGGAGACTTTCAACAAGGACCCTCTCCCATTGACACGGCGAAAGAGTTTTTGCAAAAAAATGGAAAATCACTCATCATTATTCTCATCGTGGGAGTGGCGGGATTCTTTTTGTATGATTATTTAATCGGCTCCCTCGTGAAAACTACCCTCTCCACAAGTGACACGGAAGGAAAAACCCTTGGAATCATTGACGCACAACTATTTGAGGGAACATCCTCAAGCCCGATGAAAACATTCGCGGGAACGATTACATTAGACTTGCGCCCGGGGGAATACCGCATCGAATATGATGTTGCAAACACCGAGTATGCTGACCCGGGCGTGTACACTTTTACCATTAGTCCAGAGGACAAGGAAAGCGGACACGAAGAAGACGTGGCATTAGAAAAAGATTTTGACGTGCGCATTGAAAACGTGAACCTGCCCGCCACATTAGTCGCGGGACAGCAGGGGGCACAGGGCACGGTAACGGTACAATTCGGACCCGCGCAAGAAGAACCAGTTGAACTCGTGTTTGAGGGAGCATATGAAGCATTTGATGTGGCGACGCAGCCGAGCATTATTTCTGGCTCGCCCGGCACAACCATTCCGGTGAGTGTGTTTATCACCATCCCCTCAACAACAAAAGTCACGAACACCAAAACAGGCGACTCCAAAACGGGAAGCGTGCGCGTGAAATACACGAACGTGGAAAAGAATGCCCCATTCACATTATTCAAAACATTTGCGCTGGATGTGAACCCTAAAACCCCGCAAACATTCACGGCGTCCGCGGACAAATTATTCACGAAAACGTTTACCATCAAAAACAACGCGGGAGCGGATTTGAGCGAACGAATTCAAGCAGAAGTCACTATCAAGAGCACGCAGGAAAACAGCGCGGGAGAAATTGCGCAATGGTTCACGTGGAGCCCCTCCGCGCCGTTTGAACCATTAGCCAAAGGAGCGAGTGTGCTTGCGCAAATGCAACTCATGGCACCCGCGAGCGCAAACACGGACACGATTACGGGAGAAATACGATTCTTCACCGGATTTTGGTCGCAGCTCATTCCATTCACGCTCAACTTGAGCGAGGCGAAAGTGGAATTGAAAGCGACAATTGACAGCGCGGCGTTAACGAAAACGTATACGATTGCCAAAGACGCATTGGGAAGCTACGAAGTGAAGAACGCCCTGTTAAAATTAGAAAATGCCGGCGCGCTCCCGATTGAAAACATCTTGTTTGAGACGGGAGGATGCGACGATTACATCAAACTTCTCGACACGACATTCTTCTTCGACCTCATTCTCGCGGAAAAAGGAAAAACAGGAAGCACCAAAACAACCACGCTGCAAATCACCGCGCCGCAAACAGCGTTGCCAGCAAGCACGCAGAATTGCCTCGTGCAACTCTCATACTTGGACCCGAAAACCGGAGACGTGGCGCAGAACGAACCGATTAATGTGGTTGTGCAAACGTGATAATTTTCAACACCACGACACCACTCTTTTCTTCACACGACCCCGAAGGGATTTGAACCCTCGACCTTCTCCTTAGGACGGAGACGCTACTATCCAGGCTGAGCTACGGGGCCAATGAGAATATTGGCTAAACGAAATAGGCACGAGAACGACTAAAAACAAGCCTCATACAAACAAGCGCGCCACGAAAGCCACCGCCACAGGAACGCTCAAAGAATCGTCAACGGGAAGCAATTCAATGAGCGTGGCAAAAAGGGCTAAAGGAACGGCCAGCGAAAAAGGAAGAAAGAGAAGCAAACCCGCGGCGCACGCCGCAAAGCCGCCGAGTGAACCCTCAACTGTTTTGCGGGGAAAAATTTTGGTTCGGCCAAAACGCACGCCAAACAAGGTAGAAAAACCATCTTGCAGGGTCATGGAAAATACACCGAGGAAGACGGCAAAAGAATTTGGAATAATGAGTGCGGGAATAAGCGCGCCGATGAGAAAAATGAACGCACTCTGCCCGGGAATTTTTTCATGTTCGCGATGAACTTTTTGAAGAAGCGCGTTTAACACAGGAAACATTTTGGCGCGCGCGAGGAGAACTAAAACAATCCCCACTCCTAACAAGGCGAAAGAAACGAGGCGGAAAAAATCCAAATTGGTAAAAAAAAGTATTCCCGATAAAAAAAAACCAAATGCTAAATGAAACGATTGGCGATGCACTTCCTTCTCCCACACGTCAAGTGAAATAGATTGTTTGCCAGGCCGCACAACAGACTTTTTTTTCCGAACCATGAATCAATCCTTCTTCACGCAATGAATAAGAAAATGGTCGGATTCGAATCTATTTAAATCCACGACTTGCAAGACGCTCAACTTTTTCTCAACCATTGAAAGTTCCTTCTTCAACACGCGCTGCGGGTCCATACTTGAATCCACAGAGCGCGCTTTGATGACTAACAATCCGTGTGTGCCCTTTCGACCAAACGCATGCATGTTTTTGAGGAAAATATCCGCTTGATTGCGCTGCGAAACGTCTTGTACAATCACGTCCGCCGAAAAATCCCCCAGTTCATCTTTCATCTTATCGGGCGCATTTGCATCCTCCAGCAACGGAATAATATTTTCTCGACTCTCAACTAACTTGGAAAACGTCGCCATGGCTTTGGGGGAAATATCCACGCAAACAACGATTCCTTTCGCACCAATCACATCTGAGACGTGCGAAACGGTTGTTCCTTCCGCGGAACCCAAATACAACACGCTGCTTCCTGAAACAATGGGAAAATCCTTCAAGCCCGCGCACAAACCCGCGGCGAGTTTTGAACGAAAAGGGTTCCACTCCCTCCACTCGACTTTTCCTTCGGTAATGATTCGTTCACCATAGACTTTTTGTCCTAATACTAGGGAGCGCGTGAAGAAATTAGTTCCTTTTCGTTCGAGTGAAGAAGTCATGCGCTCTCAACCTATTATTTTTTCCGCGGCGAAAAAGGTTTGCGCGGGCGCGGAACGGACTTCGCCAAGCGTTTCGAGAGGGCTTCGAGTTTGGGTTTGTATTCATCCACGACTCTTGATTTACCAAACACGTCCACGCGAATACAAATCGCAAGCTTGCCCGCGAGGGTGCGGGCCATTCTTCCGCGCGCGTGCTTGGGCAATGGTTTGACGAAGGGGTGGTTGAACAAATACCCGTGCTTTGGAGGACGCGTCTTCGTTTTCAAATGTGAAAAAAGGGCTTCCTCCGCACCCATGACTTGAATCGTGGACGCGGGCAATTCGGACAAATGTTTTAGACTGCCGGCTTTGGCGAGGAGTTGTGCGGCAATAGTAGGCGTTGCGAGTTCGGAAAAGTTTGGAGCAAGTTCTTTCATTTGTCTCACGACGTAGTCGTTCAGCTTGACTTGTTCCTTCTTGATGTCCAGCGCGGTTTGCGCCACGCCTTGAATAGCGCGGAGGGCATTCTCATCCATTTCTCCTCCCGCGCTCTTGGATGCGGCTTCGGTTAAACGTGAAATAGAATACTCATCCGTGTAAAATTGCCCGGCAATTTCATTGGTAATTTTACTCCGCTGCCCGCCGCGAACAATGATGCCCAACACGTTGTGCGAGTCGCGAATCAACTGACGGATTTCGGGAAAATGAAGGGCATACCATTCAAGGGTCTGCTCGAAAAGAAGGTTGTAAATGGCCTCCAAATTCTTGCTCGTTTGCACCGCACGAATGACGTGGGCATCTTTGCTAGAAAGAGAAGTCGAAATAGACCACTTCGTCTGCTCCATCAAACGCTTTCGCAACGCGTGAATTTGGCTTCCACCCGAAAAAGGCTTATCGAAGGGCAT
>CAZGES010000036.1:0-9296 GCA_964524375.1 uncultured archaeon | reverse complement strand
AAAATCCACGCAAACAGTTTCACTAACCGCAAGCAGCACCAAACGAAAAGTCTTTGTGAAAGTGTTGAGCAGCGCGAGCCAACTTCCCATTGAAGGAACAACCGTAAATTTGTTCGTGCAATCTGCTTCCGGAAATTACATTCAGTACGACACGTACACGTCTGACGCGAATGGAGTGGTGGAACAGCCCCTCGCCGATTTCAATGGAACGACACAACTGGTCGTGTCGCACGATAATTTTGTGATTGACGTTTCTCCCAACGCAGGGGTTGTTCTCGAAGACGCGCTCACTCCAACTCCTATTCTCCTCGTCCCCTTGTCTGCGCCAGCGCCCAATGGTTCAATTTCAAATGCGGTCGTGGCGGATGTGAAAACGCTTGATTTGCTCGGCCTTCCCGTGTTTAATGCCACGGCTAAAATTTATACGCCCGATTTGAATGGGATTCTCCTCGGAACGAAGACAACTTCTCCTACGGGAACGGCGCGCTTTTCCAATTTGCCTGCGGGAACGTACCAAGCTCGTGTTTCAAGTCCGATTGCGGATGGAAATAGTGCTAAAATCCCCGGCGCGGCAGGTCAAATTATCGTTCTTCCCGTGTCCATGGATGTGGGCAACGCGCTCGTTGAAGTTACGGTGAAAGATGAGCAAGGTGTTCCCATTCCGGATGCGAATGTTTCCATTATTTCGACCGCCGGCAATGTGGTTCAGTCCAAGGGCAAGACTTCTGCAGCAGGAATAGTGCAGCTCGGCGTTGCAACGGGACAGCAGGCCTTTGTGCGCGTTGAAAAGCCCACGTACCTTCCTTTTTCTTCGGTTTCATTTGACGTGATTAAGGATAATTTGCACCACATCTCCATTGAGGTCAGTCTCACGAGCGCCACGTCCGGCGTGAGCATGTCCCTCTCCCGCGTCTATGAGATTGCTCCTTCCGGCGCGGCCACTCTCGCAACGACCATTGCTCCTGGAAATGTGTACGCGTTTCATTTTTCGGTGAAAACGCCCGCTGCGCAGCAAGTGATGAAGTCGGTGGTGCGTGTGAATGATAACGTCCCCCCCGACCATCAAGCGGGAGATGTGGGGAGTATTATTGCCGCGCTCTCCGCTCAAGGCGCGGTGTCATTTTTTACTTCCGCTAATCCCCTTGATGAGTTTTCTCCAAGTTCTAGCGTCAATTCCGGTGTTCCGGCGAAAGTTTCCCTGAATACCATCGGCGACGTGAATGGCGCTTCTTCTTTTGAATACATTGTTTTCGTCCGCGTTGATGCGAATGCATTGGCGAACGTCGACAAACTCGATTTGTTTTTCCAAGCAAAAAGTTCGGCGCAAACATCTCCCACCTACTTCACCACCTACACGGTTGGGGCTCCCATCACGAGTCAAGGGGACTTTGCGTATTCCTTTTTCCTGACGCAGCAGGGTTCCACGAACAAAGTTCAAATCACTCCCTCCCAGCCCGCGGTGATTGAGCAGAATAAAAATTATATTTTGGATTACATCGTGAGCAACATTTCCGGAGCAGACTTTCCTACAGCATCAATTGCTTTTTCTTCCACGACCGCGAATTCGTTTTCAGTTATTCCGAGCACTCCCCAATCCCTCCCTGGATTTTTGAAGAATCAAAGTGTCGCGGGCAGTGTCACCATTCGCTCCACTCAAACGTGTTCGAGCGCGGTGCCCCATTGTTCCACGTTGAATGTTCAGTTGAGCAACGTCGGCACGGGAAACACTCCCACCTCGCAGTCTCTTCCTTTTTTCACCGCCCCCGAGAGGCAATTGGTGCTCACGGTCACTCCCTCCTTCTTGATTCCGGGCCAAGCACAAATGGTTCAAGCCGTGGTCACGGACCAATCGTCCTTCCCCATCGGAGTGCTGCAGGGCGTTCAAGTCCAAGGACAGTTGAAAGATGTAGGGGGAACGTTGATTGGAAGCGCTATTCCATTTACCCCCTCCACCCCCGGCGTTTTTGTCGCGAGTATTCCTTCCGCTAATGATGGGGACCAGCTTGAAATTACCGCTTCTGCCTCAGGATATATTTCTGCGGCCAAAATCCTTCCGGTTTCTAATCAAGTTGCACTCAATTTCGTGCAGGATTTTTCATGTATTACGTTTACTCCCGACCCCGTGTCTTTCCAGATTAGTGCACTCGGCGCGTTGACCGTGCGCACGCAGAATTGTCCGGAACCCGTGAGCTTGTTCACTACCGGCTTCTCCGAGAATGGGGTGTCTATTTTGCTTAATTCAAAATACAATAACGCCCTCATCACGAACACCACTCCCCTCACCCTCAACGCGAGTGATTCCAAAAATATTTCATTAAACGTCGCTGCTCCTTCACCCCCTAAAGTGGGCTTGTACCCGTTGTACGTATACGCTAAATTTGCCTCCCATTCAACGTATGCGCTCGTGAAAAATGTGGATGTTTCCGTGACGAAGATTGCCAACACCACGCAGTGTTTGGATTTAGACTCGTATTCCTTTGACCTTACTTCCGGAAGCGATGCTGCTGCCATGTCCAACGTGTGTAATCCGCAGATTCACGATTCACTCATCCCCTCGTTTACACTAAATGCGGATGGAGTGTATGCGCACGCGGTCCCGGCCATTCTCACGCCGGACGTGGCCAACCCGGGCGCTCCTGTTTCATTTAACTGGAAGGTTGAAGTCGATTACAATTTTTCATTCGATGGAAACGTGGCGCACAATGACTTTCCGGATGACCCCCCCATTGCAGATGGTAATTGGCACCGCTACATCGTGAAAAATGCTCCCGCATATTTAGGCAACAAAAATGATTTTTCGGGAGTGACTCCTCAGCTCATTAAGGATGCGGCTGTCCTCGAAACATATCAGTCTCCTTTCGGTTTCATTGGAAAAAAGGCCATCTTGTATGAGTCCACGCTCATCGTTCCTTCTGACTTTACGATGGATGCACTCTGCCTTGATTCGGGTGACATTTACAGTCTGCGTTTGCGCGTGGATGGAGAGTATTTAGTGAACGGGAACACGTGCGTTTCCAACGTTAAACTTCGCGCGGGTCCGCATGCGTTCCAATTGTTTGCGTGGGATAGCGACTTTGACCATTACAACGTGCAAATCTACTACACTAAGGGCGGCGTCACACGGAGTTTATCCGCAGGCCCCGGTTTTGGGTTGAGTCCACTGTATGGTATTCCGTTCAATAATAACACGCAGCTCAATGGCCATTTTGAACTTACAGGAACGAGTTTTGTCACTCCTTCCGTGGACCATTATTTGCCCAAGAATGTGGGGTCGATTGCCAGCACGGAAATTGAGACCATTCTCACGAACGCAGGGGGAGTCGACCACTTGCGCCGAGCGAATTTGCATGTGAGCACGGACAATCCTTCCGTGCGCGCATTCGTGGAGGGTTCAAATGTCTACGCTCAATTCGTTGGATTTGATGACCCCACCGCGACACAAAATGTTGTAGTGGAAAACCTCGGCATGACGGGAGAAAAATATTCCATTGCCACGCTCCGCGACTACACGACTCTTACGGCTTCAACAACTGTTGATTTGGGAATTCTCATTGATGCCTCTTCGTCGACGCTCATTAATGAATACGCGCGCGGCGTAAGTCCATTGCAGCGTGCACAGTCGAATGGTCTCTGTCAAGAACTCGCGAACGTGGCCAAGGCCATGGAACACTATTCGGGCGTGAGCGTGAATGTGAAAGCCTACTTCATGGATTCTCCTTCCGCGTACAGCGGCCCCACCACTCCCCCGTGTAAGAGTGAGTTTGGCAACGCCGGAATTTCGGTGCAAGCGTACAATGGTGCCTCTCCCCCCAACTACGATCCTTCGCTCGATAGTTTGAGCGAGAGCTGGGCGTTTGCCGCGAAACAGTTTGCCAGTGATTCATTTTGGCAGCACGCGACGCGCGCCATGATTATTGTCACGGACAACAAACCGTATGGTTTGGGCGGAGGTTCGCTCAGTGATGCGTGGAAAGGAAATGATGAACAAGCCCTCGTGGATGCGGCGGAGACCGCGCTCAATACCAAAGGCATTCATGGCATCATCTTGTACAAAACGCCCTTTGAATCAACCTCGATTGCCAACCACGGCGACCTCGCCAAATTGGATGCGCTCGAAATGTATGAGTCATTTGCTGCGCAGACGCAGGGTTTCGTGGAAGCGTTGGACCTCTCCGAACTCATCACGAATGCGAGTTTGGCAAACAACCCCCGCGCCTTCGACCACGCCTCGTATGAGGATGTGGCATCGCGCATTCTTCAAACCATTTTCCCTCTTTCGTCGCAGGATGTCATTGTGAAACTCATTGGAAACGCTCCCAATGCGTGTGTGGGAGAAAATGGTGAAGTGGGAGAATTTGGCGACAATGCTCTTCCGCGCATCCTCCTCAATTGGAATTGGAATGGCATTGATGAAGCGTTGTGCGAGCAAAACCCCGTGAGTCAAACGCCCACGTTCCGCTACTGCGATGCTACTCAATTCACGGTTTCTCTCACCAAGAAATTATTCGCGTTGGAGCAAGCCTATTCTCCAGCCGCCACTCCTGTGCAAGTGGCGCAGATTCCTTTCTTGACGAGCTTTGACGCATACTTGATGCGCGACACGTTCAATGATGACTTCCGCACCGACTTCACGGAGTTTTTTGCGAACAGTTCATTCTCCGACGCTCCCTCATATTTCAAAAATTCTTTCACGGGGGCGTGGAAGGATTACATTGACCCCTCCCTCAATCGTTTAACGTTTGAAATCGATGGGCAAACCGTTCCTTCTCCCGCACAAGCGGGCGCACTTCCTTCTTCGGGTTTGTACCGCGTCCAGATTGAAACGTTGTGGGACGGGGACGCAGGACAATTCTTCGTGGCCTCTTCTCCTTCCGCACGCATCCATGTCAAACTCACTCGCCTCGCGGACGCACAATCGTTGTCTAATTATTCTTCCTTCTACGAACTCCCCCTCGATGGTTTGGTGGGGGTGGATGATGCTTCATTATCCTTCCACCGCGACGGGTACGGGACCGCGTTTTCAGGAAATGTGGTTGATTTAGTTCCCACTCCCGGTCTCATGCTGCGCACGTATCCTAACCAGCCGGGCAATGTGGCATTGAACCAGTTGTCCGTGAATGCGTCACCGGATTTTATTTCATTAAACACGAGCGCGCGCGGACAACTCATTAATTTTAATCCCGTCACGGGCACGTTCACGCTGCGCCCCAGCCTTCCTGCCCCCGTCATCATGGAATGGTCCTCCAACGCAGCGGGAGTGGGGGATGCATACTATGCTATTCAAGAGAGCGACGCATCTGGACAATCTCCTTTCGTGAGTTCATCACAAGGGTTAGGAAACTGGGTTCCCCTCGCCTCGCTTAACACGGCTTCCACTTTCGGCTGCTCGGCCGCGAATTGCAGCATTTGTTTAGATGGGGGGAACAATCCCTATTTCGTGTCCTCGCTCTCGGATGACAATCCCTCTGCCGCGACCTCGTGCGCCATCAACGGAACGTTTGGCGGCAACACGGGGACAAAATCCTTTGGTCTTTCGTCGCAGGGCGTTGGATCCAATTTCGCGTACTTGGGCACGGTCTTCTACCGCGACCCCGCGAAGGCTGGTTATTCACTTGTTTCGGCGTGCAACAATGGTATTTCTCCCTCAGGGAGATTCCTCACTTACAATGGCGTGGCCTCCGGTCCGAGCGTCGCATACTTGGATGCGGGCTCGCTTGAAAATCAATTGTCGGCGGGCGCGAACTTTTTTGGTATGCTCGATTTGATTCGTTCCAGCGACACGTGCATTTCCACCGCGTCAAATGGCAGTACGGTGGTTTACTGGAATGCCGAGAAACTCCGCGATGATTTAGTCGCGAAGAGCGTTTCTTCCGGTCAAGCATTTGGAAGCATTGCCAACTCCTGCGTGGCAGCTGGTTCTCCGTTGAGTTCGAGCGGATTCTGGACGCTCAATGAAGAGTTCAAACCCATCGCGTCAAACGGACAGTCTAATTTGCAGGTCTTGTGCCCGCTCTATTCGAGCAACCCGGCCGCGGGCGCATACTATCAGACCGGCCTTCCGTATCCGGTGGGAACGAAGATTCATTTGGACACGACCTCTCCTCCCTCCACGGGCGACCCGCTCAATTCGCTTGTGCAATACCGCACCATCCCCGCGGCAACCGTTCCGTTGTGTGTGCCCACGAAGGCAGGGTATCCCAATTGTCCCCTGCCCTCGAACATTACGAGCAGCTACTGCCCCTCCAACGCGCAGCGCGTCTGGGTTCCAAACAGTGCGCAGCCGTGATTTTTTTATTTTGGCGCCCTCCCATGAATGCTGTTAAATAGTTCTTTCCCCCATACATCCTTTTGGGTTGGGAATAATGGGTTTCTTAGAACGGGGCTTAGTTCACGTCTACACGGGCGATGGAAAAGGAAAAACAACCGCGTCCATGGGTTTGGCCCTGCGCGGCGCCGGCCACGGAATGCGCGTGTTCATTGTGCAATTCATGAAAATAGGCTACACTGGAGAAGTATTGGCGCTGCGAAAGTATGGCATCCCCATCACATTTGAATCGTTTAACGTGGAGTGCAAAAACCAAGCCCAGCACGATAAAGAAATTATGGAGGGCACGTTCAAAGGATATTGTCGCGATTGTTTTGTTCCCACGGAGTTTGATAACACGCTCGCAACAAATGCGTTCGAGTGCGGGAAACGCGCCGTGTTGAGCGGAGAGTACGATTTAGTTATTTTCGACGAGTTGAATGTGGCCATGAACAAAAAATTAATCGACGTGGTGAGCGTCAAAAAGATGCTCGAGGAAAAACCCTCGCACACGGAAATTGTTTTGACGGGAAGAAACGCTCCCGAAGAAATTCTCGCGGCCGCGGATTACATTACGGTAATGACGCTGAAAAAACACCCGTATATGAAGCAGATTTTCGCGAGAAAGGGAATCGAATTCTAATTGGGGTGGCCCTTTCGTTTTTAACCATTTGTGGGGGATTTTCCTTCATATGACCATCCTCGTTGACACCGCGAATATTTTAGAGGCCGAAAAGTGGCTCAAACAGCCTTTTGTCACGGGCGTGACCACGAACCCTTTGCTCTTGTCCGCCGCGAAGGTGACGAACCGTTTTGAGCATTTGCAAAAACTCTCCATGCTCTTGAACAAGGAGCAATTGCTCATGGTCCAAGCCACCGGAGAAACCCCCGATGAGTTGTTGGAGGACGCGCGCACCATTCACGAGATGCTCCCCGAGGCCGTGATCAAAATTCCCGCGGACCGAAATGGTTTTTCCATCGCCCCTACCTTAAATCACGATAAAATGGAACTTTGCTTCACCGCTGTTTTTTCCGCCGCGCAGGGAATTATTGCCGCGTTTGCCGGGGGACACTACATTGCCCCGTATGTAGGTCGTATGATGGATGTGAAAATGGACCCGTGGGCGGAGATTGAAGACATGATGGATGCGTTTGACGCGCATGAATTAGACGCTCATGTTTTAGCGGCCTCGCTGCGCACCCCCGAAGATGTGGCGAAAGCGTTTGCGTTAGGCTGTCAAGTCACGGCCAAACCTTCCGTGTTAGACCAATGTATTGGCGTGGAGCACACTGAAAAAATGGTCAAGGAATTCAACAAGGCGCGACTCGTGTAGCGCGTTTACAATTGGGATGAAAATACTATGTTGGTTGGTGTGGTCGGAAAACCCTCGGCGGGAAAGTCAACATTCTTCGCCGCCGCCACGTTGATAGACGTTGCGCGCGCTGCGTATCCGTTTACTACGATTGAACCCAACAAGGGCGTGGGTTTTGTACGCGTGGAGTGCGTGGATAAAGAGTTCAACACGCAATGCAATCCCCGTTCAGGCTATTGTGTGAACCACACGCGCTTTGTTCCAGTGGAAATGATTGACGTCGCGGGTTTAGTGCCCGGCGCGCACGAAGGAAAAGGGTTGGGAAACAAATTCCTGGATGATTTGCGTCAAGCGGATGTTTTGATTCACGTCGTGGACGCGAGTGGGAGTACAAACGAAAAAGGTGAGGCCGTTGAGAGTGGTTCGCACGACCCGTGCAAGGATGTTCGTTTTCTCGAAGAGGAAATGGAATTGTGGATGCTCGCTATTTTGGAGAATAATTTTGGAAAATTTGCACGTTCTCCATTGTCGAGCAAAACGCAGGTTATTGATGCGTTGTCCAAAGGCCTTTCCGGCTTGGGTGTGACCAACGCGCAGGTGGATGCGGCGTTAATGAAATCAAGAGTCAGTGAGAAGTTGACCGAATGGAAGGCGGAGGACCACCGCACCTTCATCCATCAGTTGAGACTTATTTCCAAACCCCTTGTTATTGCCGCGAACAAGTGTGATTTGCCCACCGCTAAACCCAATGTGGAGAAGTTGCAGAAAGAATTCCCTCACTTGTTAATTATTCCGTGTGCGTCGGAGGCCGAGTTTACTCTCAAGCGCGCGGCAAAAGCAGGGTTGGTGGATTACATTCCTGGAGAAAAAGCGTTTGCCATCAAAAAAGAATTGAATGACGCGCAAAAGAATGCGTTGTCGTACATTCAAACCCACGTCCTAGATGTGTTTGGTTCCACGGGCGTTCAGCGCATTTTGGATGAGACCATTTTTTCCGCGTTGAAGTACGTTGCTATTTTTCCCGGCGGGACGAAGGGTTTGACCGATTCGCAGGGGCGCACGCTCCCGGATTGCTTCCTCATGCCTCCTCACTCGACTACACTTGATTTTGCGTTCCGCTTGCACACGGATTTTGGAAAGAATTTCATTAAAGCCGTGGACGTGAAAACCCGCATGCTTTTGGGAAAAGACCATGCGTTGAAAAACCGTGATGTGATTGAAATTATTTCCAATAAATAGTTCACGTGAATCCAATAATTAGTTCGTGTGAACAACACCTATTTATTTCCCCCCTCCTTTTCCTCTAAATGAAAACTATTTTTGGCCTTCTTTTAGTTGTTTTATTTTTCGCCCTTTTTTCCGGGTGCCTCTCCGACGCTCAACCAACCACTCCGCGCGTCTGTTTTGGCGAACGCTGCGTGTTGGTTGAAGTGGCCGATTCCCCAGACGAACGTTCACGTGGGTTGATGTACCGTGAGTCCTTGCCGGGAAACAATGGCATGCTCTTCGTGTTTGAGGAAGAAAACATCCACGGCTTCTGGATGAAAAACACCCTCATTCCATTGGATGGAGTGTGGATTAATTCACGCGGCGAGGTGGTGGATGTAATTTCGATGTCTCCCTGCGACGCGGACCCGTGTAAAGTATATTCGCCCGTGGAGGGTGCATCGTACGTGCTC
>CAZGES010000035.1:0-10810 GCA_964524375.1 uncultured archaeon | reverse complement strand
GAGTGAATAGGCCTTTTTGCTCACTGCAAAAACCCAGGCGAAACTCACAAACAAAGAGGTATTGTGGAAGCAATACCTCGGGGACGACCCGCCCGCCCTTTTAGAAAAAGGGCGAGTAAAATCGCTGCCGCTGATTGGCGGCATGTCAATGGCGCTTCACGAGTGCCCTTCATCTTCCATCATTTTCTTCAATCGACGTAAAATCTCTTGTTTTTCATCGGTGGTGGGTGCATTTCCCGGCTGGAGAGCTCCTTGCAACTGGCTGCTTTGCCTCTGGAGGGTATCTTTGAGTTGGGAGGGTATTCCGAGGTCGTTTTCCTTTTCCTCTTGGGCTTGGCGGTGTTCCTTTTCCTTTTTGGATAAATAGTCCAAATCCGACGCGGACAGCCCTTCGACATCCTCGAAAGGGAGCTTTTCCAGCGCTTCCTCTTCGCTTATCTCTTCCTCTAATGCCTCATCACGCATCACAGGTTTTTCTAATTCGCGCACATCAATTTCTTGTGACGCTTGTTCGCGCGGACGCATGACGTGTTCATCATCGATAGTGCGGGAAATGGCTTTAGGCGCGGGCGCAGGGGAATCCGTTTTGAGTGCAGTAGAATTTTTCTCGTCCGCTTGTGCTTCCGTTCCAAAGGGTTGTTTCCACGGCAACGTTCCCGCGGCGGAAGGAGTGAGTGCAGTCGTTGGTGCATCGCGCGGCATCGTTCGAGCAACCCATGGTGGGGTATACGGCTGCGCGGGCGCGGATGATGGCGTTGTTGTACTCGTCGAAGAAATTTTTTTCTCCGGCATGGATATTTTTTCGCGGGATTGAACGGGTGTTGCGCGCGGCGGCGTTGGAACACCGGGCCGCGTTGCTGAAATATCTATGCGCTGCACCGGCGTAACCGGCTGTGGAGACGTGTATACATTCGGGCGCGAAAATGGAATGTTTTTTTCCTCCGCTTGTTCATGTGGGGAAGTTACCATGGGAACAGGCGGCGTTTTCGCAGGAAGCAGCGAGTTGGCGGACGCGGGAGATTTTTTTTCAGGAGCGGATGCAGACGGAGTATTCGTTCGAGACACAGGGGCAATCGCAGGTGTTTCGCGCGACAGTGGGGCAGAGGCAATGCTCTCCAGAGGCTGATAGGGAGCGGTGCGCGCGGACGGCGCGGCATAGTAGGGTGTTGTCCGTTTTGGCGGAGACGACATGGGTTGCACATTCGCGGGGGCGGGGGTGTTTTCTTTTTTGGCAAATATTTTTTTCCAAAATGGAATGGGTTCTTTTTGGGGAGGCGCTGCACCAGATGCGGGCGTTGGAATCGCGGCCCTTACTTTCGGAGCGGAAGAAATGGGTCTCGTTCCACTAGCAGGTGCATTTGTCACGGGAGCGTTGAGCGGAGAAATTTTTTTTGTTGCGGGAGGGTTTGCTGCAATGGCAGTTGACGGTGGCAACGGAGCACTCGCACTGGTATTTGTTCGCACCGCCAGCGGGGGTGTCATTCGGTCAATGGTTTTTGGAGTGGACGCGGGCCATGCAACCGGTTTTGTGAATGCCGGCGCGGCCGGGCGAGGGGTGTTTTCGCGTGGTTTGGCTATTTTCGCCGCGGGCACGGGATTTTTTTTATCCAATGTGGCGAGTCCGCGTTGGATATAAGGAGGATACGGCATAGAAGAATAATAATTTGGCACTGCTGGTTTTGGCGGCGCCGGCGCGGGCCCAGCAGGACTGGTTTTCATTGAGTATGGCGCGGAGGCAGAAAGTTTTGGTGAAGGCGCGGCACTTCCCATTCGAGACGTTGTTGACGTCCGCGACTCCATGATTTCATCCAGCTGCTGCCGCATCGCTGCTTGGGCTTGCGAGCTCGCGTAAGTGGGTTGGGTACTTTTCAAAAGAGGTTTTTCTTCCACACGGGGTTTTCCAAAAATGGCTACAGAAATTTTCTTGGCAAAACCAGGTGTAAAATCTTCGCGGGGCAATTCTCCCACGCGCTGTTTCTCTCGTCGTTTGAGCAAAAACTCATTGATTTCATCCACTTCTTCCGGCTGGGGCATGCGACGATGAATCGGGTTTGAGAATAAAAAAGGACTGTTTGCGCGGCCTCATTACGCACAACCAGTTACCACTTTCCTCCTGCGCCGCCTCCGCCGCTCATTCCTCCGCCGAATCCTCCTCCGCCGAATCCTCCGCCTCCAAATCCGCCTCGGCCAAAGCCCCCAAATCCAGTACCGGTGGTTGCGGCAGCCGCCAAACTAGTCACGAGTGGTTTTCCCGTTATGGTAAAATAGAGAAATATCAGCGCGGCTGCGGTGAGGCCGTAAAATGTGCCAAAAAGGAAGAGCGTGACAAAGCCAATGAAGCCTGTCATCCACACGCCCATGAAGAATAATAGAAATGCATTCGGAATCACAAGCATGCGTGGCAGTGATTTTTTTTGAATCGTCTGATGAATGCGGAACAGCGCGGCGAAAAATAAAAAAATCACCGGAAACACGAGAGTAAAACCCAGTCCAAACAACTCGCTGTTTTCAAACGGATTTTTTTCTTCGTATTTTGACACCACGCTCGGATCCGCGCGAATGTACGAGTCCATTTCACTCAAAACCGCATTAATTCCTTCGCCGTATTCTCCCGCACGAAAGTATGGAACAAGCACGTCTCGCCCCATCCGCCCTAAGACAATATCCGGGAGTGTTCCCTCTAAACCATACCCTGTTTGAAAAAAATACGCTCGATCATTCAGTGCCACCAAAATCAACAATCCATTATCCACGTCCGCTTGGCCAATTTTCCACGCGTCAAAAACTCTTCCCGCGTACAGCGAAACATCTTCACCTTCTAACGAAGGAATGGTCAACACAGCGATTTCCACACTGGTGTCTTTTTCCAATTGTGCGAGTCTTTCTTCCAATCCATTTTCGTAATTCGAAAGTAGTTGAGCGTCATCGCGCACATGCCCTTGCGGAGAAGGAATGTCAAGTGCATGCACAGCGGAAACTAAAAAAATGAAAAAGAAAATAAAAAAAAGAATAAGAGAAATGCGTCTCATCCGCACTTCCCCTTTACGTAAAGTCCGTTGGCACCGTTGGAACAACATTTGCTCCATCTGCCGATTCGAAATATGTCTTCAACGCATTTCCTCCAACAAAAATACTGTTGGGAATGAGTTGAATGTACGTGTTGTATTCTTTCACCGCTTCATTATAGCGTGTGCGTTCCGTGCTGATTCGGTTTTCCGTTCCTTCAAGCTGCACCATCAAGTCTTGAAACGCGGCCGTGGCTTTCAATTCAGGATAGTTTTCTGTAATCACGAGCAATTTAGACAATGTTGATTCGAATTGATTTGCCGTGTTGATGCGGTCATTCACACTTGTCTGCGTCTGCCATTGAGAACGAAGTTGAGTCAGCTGCGTGAGCGTTTCCTGCTCAAATCCCGCGACTCCTTTCACCACATTCACCAAATTTGGAATCAAATCAAAGCGTCGCTGATACTGTACTTCGACATTTGACCACGCCCCGTTAACGTTTTGTTCACGGACGGTTTCTCCGTTGTATATTCCCGTAGCCCACATCCCTATGACGAGGATGAGCACCCCCACTATTGCGAGCGGCGCCCAACTGGGTAAATTGTTTTTTGTTTCAGCCATGATATTCCACCTCAATTACTTTGAATGGTTTTTGGGCGTTAAAAATAGACAAGTTAAACCACGAAAAAAGCGCGTTCAACGGAGGAAAAAAAGCGAAATAAAATAGAGTGAGAGGGGCTTTCACCCCTCCCCCAAAAAATTGGATGCCTGCTACTAGTGGGCAGAAGCCATGTTCCACACGGCCTTTATTCCCACAATCACGGCTGCTGGAGCCATGAGGCTGGCAATATTGGCGAAGATGCTTCCAAGCATCATTCCAACCGTCGGGATGAGTGACCAGTCCACTCCGCCCGCCACGAGCAATGCGACCACTGCCACTAAGAAGGATGTAATCTCTTTGTCGCTAATGTTGAGCAATCCAATGACGATTCCCAAAATGACGAAAACCAAGGGGAGCATGCTGGCAAATCCTGCAAAAATGCTCGTTCCTAAGATTCCTATAATGATGGCCAACACCACTCCGATGATGAAAGCCCATGAACCGAATTTTTGATCAATCATGGTTGAGACACCTCCTCGTGTCAAACTAGACTAACCCTGTCAGTGACGGTTTAAAAGAAAAACGTCAATCACAACAAACAACTTCGGCGATGGGCGTAAAGATTCAAATATAATCCAAGAATGAGTGGTGTCAGAATGCCCCGTTCATCAATTCGAAATCCACGCAATTTTTTTAGATATTTTGACAAATCGATGGATAACGTCCAAAACATTGGTGGTCGGCGCCCTAAAACGCCTAAGAATAATAGAATGCGAGAATGGTGGCGCATACAAAATTCGATTAAAGGTGGAAACCTGTCCTCTCGGCACAGGAGAGTGAGTAACGCAATTGTCATTAGTACTGCAATGCGAAACATTCAATTGAAACGCGTTGCAACGATGAAGCAATTCAATGTATTGAAAAAAATGGGCACGCTATATTTGACTTCCTGCTTTGAACGAAATAAACTGATGAATACTCTCCAGGAAAAATATGGCCAGGACAATAAAAGATGGCCCGTTGATGGAAAACAAAAATTGACCGAACGAGCGAGTAGTACACAAGCCATTCGAGAGGAAATTAGCGAATACGGCAATACCATTCACACAGAGATTGGCAATCGATTCGTGGATGAATTAGATTCTGTTACTTACACGCTAGTTAAAATGATGAATGCTGCAGAAGAAAACGAAGAAGACAATGGCTAATAATTGAAAGAAACCGTTTTAGAAAAAAATAGCGACGAGGGATTCAATCCCCAGTCATTTATTACTTATCTTTAAAATCCAAACTTTTAAAAAAAAAGTTTGATCAAAAACGTTATTTGTCTTTGAAATCAATCTTGATTTGCACATCTTCGGGGATGTCAATTCGCATGACTCGGCGCAATGTTCGGTCGTCACTTTCAACGTCGATCATTCGCTTGTGCACGCGCATCTGCCATCGCTCGTATGTTTCTGTTCCACCACCACAAGGTGACTTGCGCGTGGGGATAAGCAATTTTTTCGTGGGCAAGGGGATAACGCCGGAGTGTTTCACTCCGGTTTTATCTGCGACGTCCACAATTTTTCCGCAGATGTCGGACAAGGTGGCGTAGCTCGGACTCGTTAATGTGATTCGGGCTTTTTGCATATCATTTTCACCTTATCCAGTTTCATCCAACGAAATTATTCACGGGGCGTGACCTTCAACACGACTCCCGCTGCGACTGTTTGTCCCATGTCTCGAACAGCAAATCGTCCCAATGACGGGAACAATTTGAATTCTTCAACCACCAAAGGCTTCTGCGGAATGATTTTCACCAACGCAGCGTCTCCGGCTTTCAAGAACTTGGGGTTCTCTTCTTGCACGGCACCCGTCTTCGGGTCCATTCGCTTCTTCAATTCTGCTAATGTGCAGGACATCTGAGCGGTGTGCATGTGGAACACAGGCGTGTATCCCACCGGGATAGCGGTAGGGTGGTTCAACACGACAATCTGGGCTTCGAAGTCTTTTGCAACCATGGGCGGGTGTGACTGGTGTCCAACCACATCTCCGCGGTTACAATCCTTTCGTTCCAATCCGCGAACGTTAAATCCGATGTTGTCACCGGGCAACGCTTGGGGCAATTGTTCGTGGTGCGCTTCAAGTGACTTAACTTCTCCGACTGCCTTGGAAGGCATGAAGATAATCTTGTCATTCGGCTTGATAACTCCCGTTTCAACGCGTCCAACAGGGACTGTTCCAACTCCCTTAATGGAGTAGACATCCTGAATAGGCAAGCGCAAGGGCTTGTCCGTGGGCAACGCAGGGGCTTTCAATGAGTCCAATCGTTCCAACAACGTGGGACCGGTGTACCAGGGCATGTTAGCGCTTTTCTTGGCAACATTGTCTCCCATCCACGCGGACACGGGAACAACCAAGAATTGGTCGTCGCGGAATCCAGCCATCTTCACTAATTTGGTGGCTTCTTCTTTCACGCGTTTGAAGTCTTCTTCTTTGTATCCCATTTCATCCATCTTGTTGATGGCAACGGTTAATTGTTTGATTCCCATCACGTTCGCCATGAAAGCGTGTTCCTTGGTTTGCATCTGGGGACCGTCTTTACAAGAGATGACCAAAACGGCGGCATCCGCTTGAGATGTTCCGGTAATCATGTTCTTGACGAAGTCTCTGTGTCCAGGAGCGTCAATAATGGTGAAGTTGTTGTTCTTTCCTGCAAACTTTTTGTAGGAAACATCAATGGTAACTCCGCGTTCGCGTTCTTCTTTCAAATTATCCATGACGTAAGCGAAGGCAAATGAACCCTTTCCGCGGGCATCCGCTTCTTCCTTAATTTTGCGGTATTCGTTTTCCGCCAAAGCACCCGAGTCGTACAAGAATCGTCCGACAAGTGTACTCTTACCATGGTCGACGTGACCAATGAAAATCAAATTGATATGGGGCTTTTCTGCCATGTTTTATTCCTCCAGAACCTTTTTGTTGTTTGTCAACCAACACTAAAGGGGAATAGCCACCCTTTCCGGCGCGGTATAAGTCAAACTCACGGGGAATCATTTAAATAGGAATAGGGCCGATTTCCGCGAATCACCCTATGCAAAAGGGCAAAGGAATGAATATATTGCAGTAAAATATACAAACGCCATGGTCCTGCGGCGATTCAAGCAAAAGGTGGCGATAAGGCGCACTCTTGGTAAAAATACCCGAAAGCGCACACCCCAAATGACCCCCGTACAGTCGGCCATCTTTGAAATGGAAGCTATCCGCCAAGGAGATAGTCAAGTTGCCTACAAAAAGTGGCTATCACAGCAACGACGCGAACGAAGACAGCGCGCGCAAGAATTGAACAAATCCCGCGGAAAGGAAAAGAATTCTCCCTACAAACTCTCCGGCTTAGGAAGGGGACCCACGTGGGGAATAGATAACCAGCGTGCTATCAATCAGAAAGCCCAGAAGCGTATTGCTCCCGGAACGAATGATTGGGAAGTTCTGTCGGGCCGCACGGTTGCGGAGATAAATGCCCTCAATCGATGGTTGAAGAAACCCGAAGCGCATCGGAAAGAAATGGAAGCTTGGTTGAAGAAGTACGGAAGAAGAAAATAAATCTTTGAAAAATTAATTGTTAAAAAATGCTCCGCAAAAAAAATTAATTTAAGGCATTCCACTGAACAGATTCAATAGCGCAGTGAACGCAGGATTATTTGCCGGGAAGTTTTTCCAAACAAACGTGCTCTGCGCATCGTACGGTTGCGGGGGTTTTCCGCACTGGTTGGAAGTGGAGGTCCATTGCGCGACGGAAATGAAGCACGACCCTCCGGACGTGTCCCAGCGCGTCAAACGGTCGCCCGTGTTTCCGTTGTAAGAAGAATGCCCCATTCCAAATGTGTTGTTGTTCGACTCCGTGAGTTCATTGGGGTAGTGTCCTCCCGTCGTGTCCACGTATTGTTTTTGCAGCACGTTGAGGGTGGCGCCCGGCACGTTTACGAAAGTATTATTTCGAACATAAAATTTGGTTCCTCCATCGCGGATGTTGAACAAGGATGCAATTGCCGATGTTCCTCCTCCGCCCCAAATAACTCCACCGGGCTGCCAATTGGGATACGCGATGGGTTGTTCTCCCATTTTGATTTTGTTGTCGTACAAAAATACTTCTCCATCACGGTGGTCGAAATACCCTTGTTGTTGCGAGTCAATGGAAACAAATCCTTGCACAGCTTTCACAATCCGGTTTCCGTGAATCCACCACGTTCCGCTGGAGTCATCTGCCGTAATCGCGCCGCCGTTTCGCTGGCGAGAACAATCATTATTGGCAATAATGTAATTCGTGTTCGGCGTTCCTGCCCAATCGTTTCGCAATTGCACGCACGTTCGTCCCACATTATCTATTTTCGACTCTACAACTTCGAAATTTCCCGCCATGGTGTGGAAGTAGAATCCGTGTTCCCACCAAATGTCATGAATGTCTAAGTTGCAAAAACCTAAATCGGTGTTATTCTCTCCGAAGAATGCCCACTTTGTTTTCGTTGCCACCGCAGGATCGTATGTTCCATCCGCTTCCAAATTTTTAATCACGATGCGCGTCGCGGCAGTGGTTCCCGGTGCTCCGGTCGTGTGGTGTCCGATGAAAAATAGCGCACGCGGGCTTGAACCGAGCGTGGCTTTCACGGTGAGATTGTTCATTCCGTCAATTACAAGTCCGTGCACGTTGTCAATTCCTATCACGTCTCCCGCGCCCGTGATTACCACTGGACTAACAAAGTAAACGTGGATGGGAGAATTCGTTGGACAATTTTTCCCGTTAAATTTGAGTCCGTTTAATTCGCTTCCCGTGAGGTTGTGCACTGCAATAGTAGAGCCGCACGCCGCGGAGTTGTATGAACTAATTAACGACGTGCTGTCAAGCCCTGTTCCAATGTCAATATCCGTGGCCGGGTTGAGGGCGCGTCTCCATGTCCACGACTGTTGAAAGATAGATGAATACGAGGGAAAACTTCCAGGCTTGTTGACCGCTCCTTCGTTGTAGTTCGTGCACACATCCATGGACACGGGCGGGTTGTCATCGTCTAGAAGATTAATGGAACCAAAAGACGGGTTCCCCACCACATACGACAAGGGGGCGGATGCAATAGTTGCAACCACGGTTTCTGAACCCTCCACACTGGTATCATCTTGCGGCGTGACCGTGAGAGTGGCAGACGCTTGGTTCGCAGAAATAACAACCGGAATGGGAGCCGCAGCGTAATCAGTTCCGTTCGTCGCCGTTCCGCTCAACGCCACATTTACGGTGAGCACAGACGTGTCCACAATGCTTCGTGTAACCGTAAACGTGCCCGTGTTCGTTCCCGGCTCGCTGGCAGTAGAGTCTGAAACCGTGAGCGTGACCACTGGAAGAACCACTCCCCCATCGCTGTCGTGAATGGTTACAGTTCCATTTCGCGAGCCTGAAATAATGTACAATGTGCTCGACTGAATCGTCAAGTTAACTGTTTCATCGTCATCGGAAAGTCCATCGTTTATCGTGACGATGTCCACATTCACCGTGGTTGCGTTCGCGGGAATCGTTATAGGATTCGAAACCGATTGATAATCTGTTCCATTTGTCGCGGCGCCGCTCATGGCAATACTTACGTCCAAGGGAAGCGCTAATTGTGCGGGAGTGCTTCCGATTCGCGCAATGGTGAATTGTCCAATGTCCGAAACAATTTCTTCATCCGCATCCGCGTCCACGACCGTCAACATCACCGTCTCCGCCGCGGCCGAGTCATCATCGATAATATCGACGATGGCATCAATTTCTCCAGGAATAGTGCTCAATACGTATGTCGCGGCCGCCCCTGAGTCGAGAACGGTAGCAACGGCATCTTCCACTCCCTCCACTAAACTATCTTGGGTGGGAATAATATCTACGTCCACGCTCGCCGCGCCACTAGGAATAGTAACTTGTCCGGGAATCAGTTGGAAGTCTGCTCCATTAATGGCTGCTCCGAAATCCGCATCGATAAACACATCCAACGCAGCAGCAGTACTTCCCGTGCGTGTAATCGTGACCTTTCCAGGATCATTTAGCAAATCATCTTCATTTGCAATCGCATCCGTGGTTGCGATGCTCACAATCGGAAGTCCAGTACAATCCTGCGCACACGTCAATGGTTCTCCCGCGTCGCAAATTCCATCGCCGCACGTTCCAACGCCCCCGCCACCGCTTCCTCCGCTCAAATTCGCATACGTGTTGAGACCTTGATTGATGAATCCCCCGCTCGTGGAAGTGGTGGCAAAAATGAGTACAAGAATCACAACGGAAACCAGCACCGCTCCTGCGATGAGAAGCAAATATTCCAACGCACCTTGACCACGCACTAGCACCATGGACTAGGCAGCGATTCGCAGTATAAAAAACCCATTTCCAGGAGGGAGCCAAAAATAGCTAGGGAAGTTTGTTCAGCGTCACGGGTGCCCGCACGAGGTTTCGTCGCAATCCCCATCCGCCCGCGTCGTGGTTGTCTTGATTCTCCATCCAGTACAAGTACACGGTGTCATCGGCGTACACGAAGCTTCTATCTGGCGCATCATGGTCAATAATCGAAGGATAGGCTTCTTGTTCGATGCTCAATGATTGTTGTCGAGGTGTTTGCGTACACGGTCCAAATCCTAAAACGGTCTCGCGCAACAATTTTGGTGTGCCCCACGTAATTAAATCAGTTGAGAGTGAGAACCAGAATCCGCAGGTTAGTTTTCCCGTGTCATCCGCTCGCAAGTCCGCGCCCACCAGCATGTATCGTTCCAAGTACGTGTTGTATGTCAAACTTCCGTGGAGTTGTCCGATGATGTTCTGGCTCACGGGCTCGCAAATGAAATCATTCGGATTTGCAGGTTCGTTTGGATATGGATTCGTGAGGGGGATGCTATAGGATGTTCCGTCCCAAAATTTCCAGGAAGTGGGATTATTCACATTGTCGGTGCGCATCACGCATACGAAATCGCTCCCCCCTTTGGGATTGGGAAGCATGCGCACCATCGAATAATAGTATCCATCGTCGCGCTTCACAATGTTGGAGGGTTCCATGTACCCCATCGGAGCAGGCCGTATTTGTACACCAGCACGATTGATAGTGCCCGAGTTCGCGTCCCATTGAAAGGGGGGAATTGCCACTAAGTGTGCGGGGCTCACAGGCTGAGTAAATGTCCGGCACCCATCCGTTGATTAGGCATATGAAACAAAATTGT
>CAZGES010000034.1:0-11290 GCA_964524375.1 uncultured archaeon | reverse complement strand
GCGCTTGGAACTATTCGACCGCGGCCTCAAGGTCGTGGAGCACGTGCGCCTCTCGCACAATCACGAAGACCAAATTCCCACGTACGTTCATTCGTTGAAATATGATTTTGCATTCACTTCTCCCGCAGCTAAAAAGCTCGCCGCACTCATCAAGAAAAGCGAGCACATCAAAATAGAATGTGTGAGCGGGAGCATTCTCGAAATCAATTCACGTATGGAGAAATCCATTTCTAACACGGGAAACATTAAAACGGAGCAGCGCGGGGGGTATTTTCCTATTGGAGAAATTTTTTCCGAACCGGTGGAATTAACCAAATGGAACGGGGACGTGGACGTGTACGCCTACCCGGGGGAAGACCACAAGATGGTTTTTGTTGAGAAACCGTTTCGCATTTCCATCCAAGACGGTTGCGTTGTTGGGGGAAATTATCCGGAAGATTTTGTTCCATTAATTGAGATGTTAAAAAAAGAAAACGCCGATGGAAAAATTCCCGTGCGCGAATTTGGCTTAGGTTTGAATCGCGCCCTCTCGCGAAAGAATCGTTTAACCGAAGCTACTGCGTTTGAGCGCGTCGCGGGGTTGCATCTTTCCTTGGGAATGAAGCATGGCGTGTATCAAAAGAAGTTCAAGAAGCAGAAGGACATTCAACAGCGTTATCACGTGGACATTTATCCCCTCGTTGAACGTATTTGGATTGCGGAAAAACTTGTTTTTGACAAAGGAACGTTTGTCGTTTGAAAAAATTATCAAAAAAATACTACGGGAAGCAATTCCTCACGCTGTTCCCGAAATAATCGCTTGAATCACGCGCCCTTCTACAATTTTGCTGCATGTTCCAATAGCAAATGGCGGCAACCCTCGAAGAGTGGACTGAAAAACGTAATACTCATCCTCCTCCCCCACTAAGAATGTGGGAATAGGCAACCATGAGTGATTTTCATACGCCTGCATGTGCACGTTCTCCACTTTTTTTCCTTTTTCATACAACCAATACTTGGGCACGCGATAGAATACGGCGGCGTAAAAGTTCTCATTTTTCCACACGTGCGTTTGGTTCACGTGAATAGTTTTGTATACCGCATCTACAGGGGGCAGGGAATAATTTGTTTCATCCTCAAACTCTTGATGGATGATGAGCGCATTCGGATACAGCGGTTTCGCCGCAAACACGACAATTTTTTCAATGCTGTGAACACTTCCTTTGTGGAATCGCAGCACGCTTGTTTTTCCTTCGTTGAGCGTGAAACTCATGAATGTTTTTTCTCCGGTGGGGTCGGAAACGTGTCCGCCCGGGCCGCCTGCGCATGCGTAGGTGCTCCCGCTCCAATTACTGCTTCCCGTTGTTCCATCGCTCGACGCGGACGCAGGGCCTTGAACCACGTACGTATACGTGGATGAGGACACCGGTTCTCCCTCTTCTGCCCCGCCTTGGTTCACTGCAACTATTTTCCAATAATAGCGACCGCTCGTCCAGGCGGGAGAAGGAACGTACGTGAACTCGTACGCGTGTCCCATCCCAACATTGCGACTGTCAATCAAATCATCCTCACCCGGAGGGCTGCCTCGTTTCACGTAGAGCTGCATTTCGTGCGTCCCCGCAGCCGCTTCATACGTGGCGCGGAACGTTATTGCTTCCTCCGGCGAAAAATTAGTTCCTGCGGCGGGGGTTTCAATCGTAAAAAGAGGTGCCGCGTGCTCTGGTTCATCTTGCAAGGAAAGCGTGGCGAGGCCGGTGGGAGAAGACGCCCCCGCGGCCACTATTGCTAAAAAAGAAACGACCACTACCAATCCAGCAGAAGGTGCCCATGCGGGTTTAGTGGTGGAAACCGGTAACATGCACCGCAGGAAAATTTCAGTCTTTTTAATCCCCTTTACTTCAGCAGGTCGGCGGCTCCCGCACCAATGTTGGAAAACATTCCCACGAAAACGATGAGTTTGAGGATGTTATCCCACTCCACGACCTCATACCCAATAACCCCTAAAATAGTCAGCATGACCCCCGCGGCCGTGTAGGAAACGACCATCTGGGAGAAAAGTCGCGTGGGAATTATCCCCAAAATCCTCTCTTGCTCCACGATTTGGTATTTGGCATAGTAGATGAGGAGCACGTTAAACAAAAGAGTAACCCCCACAATCGCCCCCACGTGAAAAACATCTAATCTTCCTGAGAGTCTCCACACTTCCTCCGTGACCGCCAATGGTGCGGCTAAGACAAGCGCTCCCACAATCTGTTGCGCCAAATCATCCCACGCAAACTTTTCCGGGAGGTTGGCCATCGGATTCGTGAAAATATGAAAGGGGTGTTTCTTTTTCACCGTTCCATTCCAGGGTTCAGGCTGGTACGCGCGGTAGTGGCGATGCCCCCGCTGCGGGTGCGTTCCGGAAGGCACTAATAATCCCATTTTTTACACCAAAAATTTTCTCCAATCTTAAAGCATGAGAAGTATAAAAACGAAACCCAAAATAAAACAAAAAAAAGAGGCGGGATTTTTTTCCCGCCGACTCAAAAAAATAATTACGCCATCGCGCCGTGCATGTCGCAGCAGCCGCAGGACTTGTAGCCCCACATCTTTCCATACATGACTAACGCGACACCGATAACATACCATGCCGCAACCATCCAGTTGAAGTTGCTTCCCGTCACATTGAGCTGGGTCACAAATCCCCCGGCGAGGAACCAAATTCCTAATGCAATCATCACAATCGAGAGGATTCCTCCGCCCCAATCGCATGAACATTCCATCTTAGCCATTTTCATTGCCTTCATATGTTTCTCCTCCATTGAACCTTTTAGGAAAAGGTTCATCAAAACCATCTCTTATGACGCAGACAAAATTCCGTAGTTTATAAGGCGCTCCCCTCATTTACGTAAAAAAAACCTTTTTTTTCATTTAACTATTTTTCATGCTCGAGCGCGCCCAAGTAATGCAGGGTGAAGAGCAGAAGGATAATGCTCGCGGCCGTAATCCATTCGGCATACGTTCCGAGGAAAGTCACCGCGCTCAATGGAAGGAATAGCGCCCCCAAGCTCGCGCACGCGGGGCATTGCGCCACGAGGAAAATTCCAATCGTTGAGAGTCCGCTGGCCCCCGTTCCTTTAGTCTGGCGCTCCACCGTGCATGTGCGCGGCCCCGTCCAGAGTTTGAGTTGATACGTTAACGTGACGCCAAAAAGAATAGAAAAAATGAGCAAGAGTACTGCTCGCTCATCCGACAAATTGGCCACCCATACATCCACATTCGCGAGGTTTCCCAAGACTTGCGAGTACACGTACAACGCAATCATCCCACATGTTAAGAGTGCGGAAAGCATCGCGTAGCGCGGGTCCCCCAGCATGCGAAACAACCGCGAAACGGAGCGGGGGCGAGAGGACGTATGCATACGAGTCGTTGAGCGTTTGCGGGAGTGTTTCATCCACTCAAAACGGAAACCGCCCCTTTAATGATTACCCCTCTTTCTCCCTCGCGGGCCTATTTCGTTAAAGAAGCTAACGCCCCCTTTTTCCAATATGGACATCGTCATCAAAGGCCTCTCCATTTCGCTGGGAAAACAAGACCTTTTCCACGACGAAAGCTTTGGAATAGCCTATGGCACGAAGGCCGGTCTCATTGGCCGAAATGGCGTGGGAAAATCCACCCTCCTCAAAGCCATCATCGGACAAACCGACTATAATGGACAAATCTCCTGCAACGCTCGAATAGGGTATTTTGCCCAGCACATCGAAGTGAATGAGGACATTACTTTCTTGGAAGAATTGGAAAAAGGCCTCAACCAGTCCGCGTACGCTGGAGCAATTGAAGCCATCGAAAAGCAGATGGCCGACCCTCACGTATACAATGACATGAAGAAGCTCACCGCCCTCACGGAAGAATATTCACTATTGCAAGCCAAAGCCGCGCAGGAGACCCAGTCCGCCAACGCGACGAATGTGAAAGAAATATTGAAACTCCTCAAAATCCCTCCCGCGTTATTCAACCAAAAAGTCGCGGAGTTGAGCACCGGACAGAAAGCCATTCTCTCCCTCGCCAAAATTTTTTGCGCCAATTGCGACGTTCTCCTCCTCGACGAGCCCACGAATCATTTGGATTTTGAACGGCTGGACATTCTCGAAAAGCATTTGAAAAATTTTAAAGGAACTGTAATCGTGGTGACGCACGACCGCTACTTCCTCAATCGAATCGCCGATACTATTTTGAAAATTGAAAATGGCCACGTGATTAAATACAATGGAAACTACGACACCTACTTGCGTGCGCGCACCGAGCAATTTTCCGCGCAGGAAAAAGCATTTGAAAACGAGCAAAACTATCGACGTATACAATTAGAAAAGATTAACAAGATTGGCACCGCTCCCAAAAATGTGCGTCAAAGTGAATATCGGAGAAAAATGCTCGACGAGCGCGAAAGCGTTGAGCGTCCCAACATGGATAAGAGTGACTTTAACGTTCGTTTTTCCGCGCGCCCGATGAAAGCTCCGTATGTGATGGAAACAAAAGAGTTGGAAGTCGGGTACGATGAAAACGCCCCCTTACTCAAGCATGTTAATCTTGCGATCGGAGCCGAACAATCATTTGTAATCATTGGAGAGAACGGCTGCGGAAAGTCCACGCTTCTCAAAACCATTGCCGGAAAAATTCCCAAGTTGGGAGGAGAAATTGAATTCGCCTCGGAAGCAGTCATAGGATATGTGGACCAGGATTTGAAAAACCTCAACGCGGACAAGACACTGTACGAGGAAATCTACGCCCTCGTTCCCGACAAAGCCATCGCGCGCGCCAACCTTTCCATGATTGGTTTCCGCAAACCCGAGGAAGTGGAAAAACTCATCTCGTCATTATCCATGGGAGAAAAGATGCGCGTGAACTTGTTGAAAGTCCTCCTCAACAAGCCCAATTTCCTTCTCCTCGATGAACCCACCAATCATTTGGACATTGATGCGCGCGAAATCATCGAAAATGCTTTCTTGAACTACGACGGAACCATTTTGGCAGTATCGCACGACCGTTATTTCATTCACAAAGTCGCCGACCGCGTGGTTAAAGTGGAAAACAAACGCATCGTGAATACGACGAAGTTCTAGAATTAGCTAAGCATTATTGCGCCAACCGTCACAAACACAATGGCCACTATTTTTTGTATAACATCTCGTCGGGAAATCTTCTCCTTGATGATGTGAGGGAAGAAAATGCTCAAAATCATGGCGAGGATAAAGACTAAAGCTGGCGACGCGTATCCGATTGAACTTACGAGAGCTGCTTTTTCCAATGAAACGGCTTGAGTAAAAAATAACAATCCAATAAGGGCCAGCGCCTCACTAATTAGAATAAATGATAGTCCATTTTTCTGAGGAAAACGAATCGTATGATCAAAATCTTTTTTGTGGAAAAAGTACAAGGGAATAGCTGAAAGAAAACCGCCGATGCGGCTATAGAAGTAGACCGTGATAAAATCCACGTTCGTAAGGACCTGCTCGATAAGCAACGTATTCAATCCCCCCACGATGACCATCACCAGCGCAAAAAAGAATCCTGCACTCAAACGCGGGCGTCGAAAGTCAGTGGTCGAAACTAAAAACGCTCCAATAAGCAAAAGAAAAATTCCTGCATAATGATGCAGTTCAAATTGGTGCCCTAAAATGAGGACTGATATTACCAAGACGAAAAGCGGGAGGAGATTGAAAAGAGGAACAATGCGTGAAACTTCATCCGATTGAACGGCTTTGAAATAGAAGATGAGTGCGACCGTGAACATCGCCCCGCTGAAGAGGCAGAGAAAAAGAATCAACCAGGAAACGTCTTGAATGGGAAAAGAAAGGTAGAGCGCGGCAGAGAAAATGATTCCTAAAAAGCCATCAATAACAACCGGCACATGAACATTTTTGATTCGCTTCTCGAGCAAGTATTTATCAATAATATTAGCGGCGGCCGTCACAAATATTCCAGCTAATGCGAGAAAGAGCCAGTTCATAGACGAGTGACTGTTGAATAATTATTAAACATTCGTGACTTTCACCGACAAACCAACAAATTTACCGTAGCGCTGGGCCGCATCGTTCAATTCGCTCATTTCTTTCGTGGTCAAGTCTCGAAAAATAGTCGTCTGAATTTTGACATCCTTTTTACCGGGTATTTTCTTCCACATGCCCACAATGTGTCCGTCTAACACGATGGAATGGTTGAACACCACATTCGCTCGATTAGGAGGGAGTTTCATCGGCGGGTTGAACACCGCACGCGTATCCTTGTACGCAATCGTGTATTCGTCATAGTTGGGGAGCAGATGCACACCCGCCACCACTTTTGAGACGGGGATTTTTTCGTTAGAAAAGTAGTACGTTTTCCCGCCCGCCTCTTCGTGCGCGAGTTTGTTTTTAACGCGCCCCATTCCTTGTTTTATCTCCGCTTGCGTGAGTCCGGACCACCATCCGAAATCGTTGAGCGTCGCGGGACCGTGGCTCGTGAAATAGCGGCGCGTGAGTTCGGTCAGCGCCTCTTCGTGCGACAATTTCCGTGATTTCTTCACGCGCTCGTCCACTAATGCGTATGTGAATTGTTTTCCTTTCCGCGGTCCGCTGCAAATAAGCGCGTCCAATTCCGCATGTGAAACAAGGAAACCTAATTTCATTCCCGTTGCCGCCACTCCCGCTTTTTTCAGGAATGGGATGAGTTCATTTCGCGTGAGGAAATTCTCCCCCCCTAATGCAGAAGCCATCGCACGCTGGCTCTTCTTCACCATGGCTTCATCAATGCCCATTTTGCGTTCGTAATGAGAGAGCAATCGTTTCACGCGGGGACCGGTTAGCATCTGCATCCATTTCAAGTCCTCGGGAGCGATGAAGTGCCACGTCGGACGCATGACGTGAGTGCGAACAATTTCCCCCGCATTAAACGCGTCATCCAATTCCACTTCATTCAAGTGGGGCAATCGCAATCCAAGTGCCCATTTCGCAGCAGGATAGTCTTGCGCCTGAACCGCTCCAAACCATTTGACCGCGTCATAGGGCGTCTGGAATTGTGCGTCCGTCAATCCTTGCGCCACAAGCCGGCGGCGATAAATCTCCGACAGGTCCATCCGATAGTGAAACCCTTTGTCCTATTTAATCAACCATTCATCTCGCGTGGTGCGCTTTCTCCGCCTCGTCCGCTTCCTCTTTCGTCGCGTGAATCGTTCCTTCCGCATGTTCGGGAGGTGTGTAAATAGTATACAACTTCAATACTTTTTTGGAGCGGTTAATCACATTGTGCTTTGTCCCCGCGGGCACAATCGCCACGTGTTCCTTGGGCACGCGATGCTCCACATTGTTCATAACAACAATCGCCTCTCCGTCTTCCACGCGAAAAAATTGGTCCGTGTGCGCGTGCGTTTCGCTTCCAATTTCCTCTCCTGGGAGCAGGCTCATGACCACTAGTTGCATTTTTTTCCCCGTGAATAAGACCTTTCTAAAATTTTCATTGTCTAAGGTTAATCGTTCAATATTTCCCGTGTATCCAACCATGCCGCACCACGCTCCTGAAAGGGTATTGTAACAAAGCAAGGAGCAAACTCCGTATTAAGGGAATAGAAAAAGAATCCTCTGCACGCCCGCTCCGGGAATCGAACCCGGGCCGCCACCGTGACAGGGTGGCATCCTAACCGCTAGACGAAGCGGGCGGCCTATTAACTAAACACGCGAAAAAACCATTATAAAGGCTCTGGGAGGCCGTGCCCTTATAACGTGGAAAAGAGTCTCCTCCGCATGACATCGCGTGCCGCGCTCGTACTTGCGTATAATGAGGAAGAAAACCTCCCCCGCGTCCTAACCTCATTGCTGGCAGCTAAACGAGCAGGGGTTATTCAGCGCATCCTCGTGGTGGATGATGGGAGCATTGACCGCACATCGCAATTAGCCCATGAGGCGGGCGTGGAATTCGTGCGCGTCGCTCAAAACAAAGGAAAAGCATTTGGTTTTGCTGCAGGGGCAATGTATTTTTCGCGCGACCCGCCAGAATTGATAGCGCTTTTCGATGCGGACTTGGAAGCGTTTCGTCCGCAAGTCGTGGAAAAATTATTTGAACCGTTAGAACGAAATCCCCGGCAGAAAATGAGCATTGCTTCTTTTCATGTGGGAGTGATGCCCGTCAAACCAGAGTATTCTGGTGAGCGCGCCATTCGTTTTTCTGCCCTGACACCTTTGCTGAAAAAAAATAGAAAATGGTTGCAGTTTCTAGGTTTGAAAATAGACCCCGATAAAGGAAAACGAATTGTTTTCGGCGAGCGCGTGGGATACGGTCTCGAGGATGCGTTGGCCAAACTTCTCATTCCTCGTGGAAAAACATCGATGGACATTCAAGTGGATGCAGCATTTCACTCCTTACGCACGGAAAGCAAGTTTGGCCGCTCCATCATGCACGCTGAAATTAACGCACCCAATTCCATTGCGCGGCAACGATTAGAGCTCGCTTCCCACTTGCGCCGGTGGAGAGAAATGAATTATCCCCGCGGCGCGGTACGCACCGAGCTACATGAAAAAGCGAGTAGAATCCGTTTTCGAAAACGCTAACTATCAAGCGCTTGCAACACTTCTTCCGCGTGTCCTTCCGGCGTTACACGGGGAAAGACTTTCATGATTCTCCCTTCTTCATCAATGATAAACGTTGAACGGACGATTCCCATGAATTTTTTTCCATACATCGATTTCTCTGCCCACGCGCCATACTTCTCAATCACTTTATTTTCCGGGTCGGAGAGGAGGGGAAAATTAAGATTGTATTTCTCCGTGAATTTTTGGTGAGATTTCTCATCATCCTTCGAAATGCCAAAAACAAGGGCGCCCTTTTTCTTCACGCGCGCTAAATTATCGCGGAACGCGCACGCCTCAACGGTACATCCGGGCGTGTCATCGCGGGGGTAAAAATACAAAACAACTTTTTTGCCCCTCAATTTGCTTAATGTTACTTCACTCCCATTCGTGTCTTTCAGCGTGAAATCGGGGGCTTTACTTCCTTCGGTGGGCATCACGGGCATGATATACGTGGGGGGATTAGGTTTAATAATAACCAATCGCCTTGAACAAATATGGCCCCTCAAAAACGCAAACAAACAAGACCCACTTCCAAAAAGGGTGGGCAAAGACCGGCTGTTCAAGGGCAGCATAAATTAACTCCCGCGGAAGTGCGAGCAATTATTCGAACATTAAAAGCATTGAAATCTCAGAGCGATGCAGATATCGAAAAAATTCTCGCCGCCAAAAAAATAGACCCTAAATTATGGTCACTAGTACTTGGTCCCGATAACGCGCAAGGTTCGATTCCGCGGAGTTTTCGCCGCACCCCGCATCGAAATCCGCACCGCCCGTAGTTGATTGAAAAAATAATTGTAAATTTATAGACAATGTTTTACGAAAAACTTTTTCCGCAGCCGCATCCGCCGCTTACATTCGGGTTGTTCACGGTGAAACCTGCGCCTTGCAAACTCTCCACGTAATCAATCGTGCTTCCTTGCAGCATGGGTTCACTCATTTTGTCCACGAACACGGGCACGCCGTGAAATTCCAATTTGATGTCACTTTCAAGTCCGGTTTTTTCAAACGTTAAAGAATACGTTGAGCCGGAGCATCCGCCGGGCAATACCGCGACGCGCAATCCATATCCTACTTTGTTTTCGCTCTGCATGAATGCTTTCAACTTCTCCACCGCACGCGGCGTGACGTCAATGAGTGTCTTCATGTCCGTATGTGAAGTGATGGTTCCGACGGTCGCGGATCCGGTAGTGTTGCAGGCATCAGTCATAGACAGGGTCTCCTACCTCAAGGGGATCCCAGAAGTTTATAAAACCATGATTTTTTCAACGTCTAAAGGGCGTTGAACGACTATTCCATGTTAATTCGCACATTCCCAAAAAGCGCCGAAAAATGATCAATGTTTCGTTGGGCAGCGTGCTCGACATCCAACCAACTCATGTGAGGAAACTCTGCTACTAAATAATATTTTTCCATACCAATCATGTTTTGAGAGACGGGTGCCCTGTTTTGTTTTGGGTACCATTTCGGTTTGTCACGTCTTGCCGAACCAAATTGCATTTCTTCCATAGAGAACATTCCAAAGTAAGCAGCGAGACCGTATCGCTTTCTCATTTGATATTCAGGCGTCTTTCGAATCATTTCAACAGTCGGTTGTCCCATAGCCACATTTTCTCGTTTGTATTTGACTAACATCCTGTGATATTCTTTTCGCATTTTCAAAAATTCGCTTTTGTTTAGTAATAGCGAGGATTTTTTTCCATGTGCAGGTGCGCGTTCAATTCGATTACGAGCGCGAGGTTTCTTTGGGGGTTCCATGCCAAAAGTAATCGTCAATTAGATTTAAACCTTTCAGAAAAAATTCAAAGAAAAAAATAGTAAATGAGGCCGTTTCCAGCCCCATTCTAGAATGGTATTTACGACTTCTTATTCGACAAATTGTGCTTTTTCACGTAGGCCCAAATTTTCTTGGTCATTTCCGAAGGGGCGATGGGCTTGCTTCCCATGATGTCTTCAATCGTGTCTCTTCGTCCTGCAAATGAAATGCTGTATCCGCCGAATGCTGGTTTTTTTCCACCTAATACCATAGTGTCTCATTCTCCCTGCGCTATGCGCACTTAGTTCTTCGAGAGAAACCCCATTGAGTATTAAAAGGAATTGCTTACGCGAACGAAAAAATGCTCATTTTACCTTGGGTGGAGCGCGCGGCGGGCGAGCGGGGTGAAAATAGTCTTACTTTTGATGGAGCGCGATTCGAACAAAATGACCTGTCCTAAAATGTACTCTTTTTCCATGTTAAACGTATTTTCACGCGCGATTTTGCTCAAATCCTCATTCTTAGGATTGCGCGCCCAGGAGACGTGCGGCACGTACTTTCTCGTTTCTCGAACGGGGACCATTTCTTTCAGCGCGTGATGCATCTCCTGCAGCCCCGTCCCTGTGTCATGCACGCGCAAAAAAAGCACCGCGTTTCCAAACACTCCCAACGCGGGAGAACCGCCCAATACGATGCGCGAAACGGGGGGCAATTCCACGCTCAAAAAATTCTCGTGAATCGTTTCATACGCTTTCTCCGTCACGTCCCCCACGTAATGCAAAGTAATATGCCACTTTCCCGGAGTCGAAAACGATAGGCTTTGTTGAGCATGCGCAAGTGCATGAAAAAAAGGCAAAAAAGGTTTTCGTGCTTTTTGCGATATAGTTATTCCAAAAAAAAGTTTGCGCACGCCAATAAAAGAACGCGCGAAAATAAAAAACTCGGTTTGCGCGCGGTGCTTACCAGCTTTGCTCCG
>CAZGES010000033.1:0-11646 GCA_964524375.1 uncultured archaeon | reverse complement strand
GCCCAACTCAAAGGGCTGCACTCCCAAAGAGAGGGCGTAAAATGGTAACAAAGGGAGAATGATTCCAAAGCCCATCGCGGAGAGGAGCATGGTGAACAGAAGAGGTTTAATGTTGGGAATGGAGAAGACTTCGCGCAAAGACATAGGAGATTATTTCGAGCGGGGATGTGGTTTTAAACCATCGCGGGGGGGCGTCGCCGAAAGAAGGTTTTCCACACGCCTGTTCATCTGTGGCGACGTGGTCCTACGCGACGTTTAAATATGATTTTTGCCTTGTGCTAAATTAATCACTTTTGTGAGGAGGAAAATATGAATTTGAGTGGAAAAATGAAACTAGTAGGAGCATTACTTTTGGTCGCGTTCATCATGGCTCCATTAGCCATGGCAAACTTGTCGCGTGTTAATCCAGGAATTGGAGTGACGGTGCACAACGTGAGCGGCGGACCCAATTACAGTGCTATTAAAGTAGCCGATGCCAATGGAACCGTTCTGGTGTGCGGGGATACCGATGGTGGATTCAACCCGACCAGTAAAGGAGCCATGGATGTCAACTTTTCGGACCGAAATGGAACAAGTATCTACGGCGATTACTGCTTGGACGCGAACACGCTCATTGAGTTTGCGTGCGGAAAAGATGTGAACGTGAATGGCGGAATTGCGCAGAACAATAATGCGTACACATTCAAATTCAATTGTTTGGACTTGAATAAAACATGCTCGCTCGGACGATGCGTGTAATTAAATACTATTTCAAGTGGGAGGGAAACCTCCCTTTTTTTATTTTGTTGAATTTGACACTCACACGTTGAAAGGGCTTTCAGAACTATTTTTTAAGCAACCTTTATATGGCGCTTTTTGGACGTTCTAGGATGCGTATTCCTGCCTTCGCGATTTTTTTAGTTTTCCTTTTTGCGGCAAATGGAAGTGCAACGACCTACGATTTAGCATCTGCCCCCACGTGGGATTTGAACATCATTGGGGGGAGCGCGGGGAATGCACTCGGAAATGGCGGCCTTGAACTTGCTGATATTGACGATGATGGAACCATGGATTTGCTCATTTCAGGATATTACGTTGACTTCAACAGCAACACGGATGTGGGAGCGTTATACATCATCAATAACATTGGTTCGCGAACGGGGACGATTGACTTGAACGCGAGTAAAGTTCCAACGGATTTCAACCTCGCCATTTTTGGTTCGGCGGGAAGCGATTATTTTGGCTTTTATGGAGCAGGAATAGGCGATGTGGACCGGGATGGAAAACAAAATGATATTGCGGTTGGAGCACCCTTTTACGATCACACCAGCCGAGCGGACGCGGGAATCATTTATGTGTTCAAAGACATTAATTCTGAATCGGGAATCATCAATCTTGCCATACCATCCGGACGAGCGAAAGTGGATTTGAATATTATTGGAGCAAACGCCAGCGCCTATTTAGGGTGGGCGATGAACGCGTTCGGCGATGCTAACTCAGATGGGTATTCGGATGATTTAGTGATTGGGGGGCAAGGGGCCACGTACAATGCCAACACGGGTGCGGGATGCGTGTATCTGATTAATGGAGTGGGCTCCAAACTAGGTTCGATTGATATTGCATCCACGTCCGCGGTTAATTTCAAAATATGCGGGAGCCAGACTAATTATGCAGTAGGATACGGCGACAATTTCTTGATTGATTTTGATTTAGACGGATATGCGGACGACTGGGTCACGGAAGGGTGGCAGGACACGTCAACGGGAGACGGCGTCCACGTCATCAAGAGTGCGGGACTGGAAACAGGAACGATTACGGAAGCGAGCACGGTTATTGATCTCAATATCCTCGGACCTAACACCCGTTCGTCGATGTGCGAACGGTATTGTTTGTTCGGCGATGCCGACAATGATGGTAACGCAGATGATTTTTTTGTTCCCACTCGCAATGGAGACCCCTCCAGTCGAACGGACGCGGGACAAGTATTTTTGTTTGAAGATATCCGCAACGATCCAGGGGTTATCAACCTCAGCGCAGTCTCCGGAAAAGCGAGAGTAGACTTGAATATTTTTGGCTCAGTGGGGAGTGATTTTCTAGGATACAGCGGCGTCTCGTTAGGAGATTTAGATGCGGACGGATACAAAGAAACACTTGCCGTGGGAGCATATGGTCATGATCCTCTGGGGAGATCGGCGGCGGGAATGATATATTTGATTGGAGACATTCACACGAAAAGTGGTATCATTGATTTGAACTCCCCGGGAACGAATGTGGACCACAATTTTATTGGCGCGCTCGCGAGTGATAATTTAGGACAAGGACACGTGCTGTTTGGGGACGCGGACAATGGAGGGTATGCGAACGACTTATTCATTACTGCCCCCGGCTCCGACCCTGCCGGCAGAAGCGGAGCGGGAACGATTTGGTTGTATAGTGATTTAGGAACGGGAAACACTACGCCTGATGTGAATGTGTGGAAAATTGACTCGTATCCGGACGCTCAACCGCTGCCCACATTTTCATCGTATCGCGATGGAAATTTGACGATAGATTTCAACGTGACGGATGACCGAAATTACGCGGTGTTGGATGTGAACTATTCTTCTACTGCCACACAAGGCAGCGGAACCGCGGTGGTAAACGATTTGAACTTATCCACGTTAAGTACGAGCGGCCCCCGCAACTGCGATGATAACATGTTCACTGATGTCACGCGCTGCGCCGTGGATGTGAACATTGCAGGAATGTCGGATGGGAACTACTACATTCTAGCCGCACTAACGGATGGAACAAACACATCTTTTGAAGCATCGGATGCGAGCTTCATGGTGGATAACACTGCTCCCGCGTTAACGATTAGTTCTCCCGCGACAGGAACCTCTACCACCAGCACGAGCGTCACCGTCACCTATTCCGCCACGGACGCGGGTTCGGGCGTGGTGTTGTATGAAGTGTCCACGGACGGGAGCACCTACACCAGCAATACCACTGCTCTCACGTACGCATTTTCGCTGAGCGCGGGTTCCCATACCCTATACGTGCGCGCCACCGATGGAGCGGGAAATGGGGATGTGGAAAGCATTTCGGTGACGGTCACCGAGGAAGAGTCCACAAATTCAACGGCGGCAACGGGTTCTTTAATCACGCAGCAGAATCAACTCGCCATTCCTATTCCCACCCCCACATTTGAACGAACCGCGACGTTTGGCATTACGCCGGCAGGAGAACCGTTAACACTGCGCTTTACAAAAAACTACATCCACCCCGTTGTCTCCGTGACATTTTTTGCAAATGAACTGCCTTCGAGCGTGGCGATGATTGTGTCCACGGAAAAAAAGTTTGAACCTTTGGATGATGCCCACGCGTGTGAATATTTTGATTTAGGGTCGCCTAAAAAATTATCATTTTCATTTGACGCGGAAATCCGCTTTCATGTTGAAAAGGAATGTGTGGAACGCGCGGGGGGAAATGAAAAGGATGTGCGCCTGTACCACTTTGAAAAAGAGTGGAGTGCACTGGAAACGACTCTCGAATTAGAGACGGAAGAAGAATATTATTTCTCCGCGCGCACCAACACCTTTTCCCCGTTTGCGATTGGAGTGGATGTTCCTGCGAAACAAACAATGGTAGAAACGCCCGTCGTGAATGAAATCATTCCAGAAAAACCTGCCGCGGCAGAAGAAATAGTTGCGCCAATCACCGTTCCTCGCGAAAAAACATTCCCATTGGACGGAGTAGGGCTGGCCGTGTTCTTGGTGCTGCTATTTTTTATCTTTCGAAATTACACAGAAAAGAAGCACCGCCATCATTCGAAGTGAAAAAGAGAAAATAGCAATCTTACTTTTTGCCAAACGCGCCCGCGACGAGAAGCGGAAAAAGAATGGTCGTGTCTCCAACTACTTTTACCGTGTTGGCGTCCGCGGCGATTTTTCCCCAACTCTTGGCTTCTTCGGGTTCGGCGCCGGAATCGGAACCATCAAACTCTTGCGCGGTGGTTAGATATACGGCGTATTTCGCTCCTTCGCGATACATGTTGGCGTTGCAGAGCGTGTGTTTGATTACTCCGGAACCTAACGTGATGATGCCGGTTTCTTTTGCGTTTAATGTCATCTCAATCAAGCGATGATGGTCGCCAATCTGGTCGATGATGAGTTTTTTTCCGTGTTTGCGGTTGTAATTGAAAAAATAACAATTGTCTCCGATGGCGCCGTCCATGAATGCGGGGCAGAAGACGGGGATTTTGTTTTTGTGCGCCCAATAGTACACACTTTCCTTATTGTCAATGCGCTTTCCCATGCGGTCGATTATTTCCGACGGAGAAAAGAAATGATTTTTCTTCTCTTGTTCCTCAACAAGTTCCTGCAACATGGGTTGGAAGAATTGTTCGAACCAAATGTATCGTTCATTCGGTGCAAGCAAATTTCCAATGCGATTAATTCCTTTCGCGCGCAATTTTGCTCCATCGAGGCGAAAGTCTGAAATGAAAAAAGGCGCGTGGGTTTTGATGAAATCCTCTTCAATTCCTCCCGCGGTGGTTACCAACGCATCTACCATTTTATTCTGTACGAGGTAGCGAATAATTTCCCTATTTCCGGAAGAGATTTGGTTGGAAGTGTACCCCAAAAAGATGGTCACTTTTTCCTTGCGCATTTTCTTCACAATTTCAATAGCCTTTCCTAAATGCGTGGCTTGAAATCCGCTCGTGGAGATTCCGGCAATGAGTTTTTGGATGTCCACTTTTTCATCAAAATTAATTCCCTTCACCGAAACTCCTTCGGCTTTCACGCTCTTCTTGAAGATGCTCGCGTACGCGTCTTTAACGGTCTTTTTGGACATATAAGAGGTCGGAGAAGAAGCGAATATAAGGGCTTCCTAGGCAAGTATGGGTATAATTGGCTAAAATTAGCCTTTTGACGCCAGTGAGAGAGGCGGTCTACGGTCGGAGGCAGAATCCGGCAAAAGTGGTCTGTTTTTTCTCGTTTTCGTCAATCTGGTTGCCCCGATCGTCTAGCCCGGTCAAGGATGTCACCCTCTCACGGTGAAAACGCGGGTTCAAATCCCGCTCGGGGCATTTTCGTTTTTTTGTAGCCAGTCAATTATAAACTCTTATTTTTCAATTGAACGATGAGCAAAGACATTCAAGCCTACAACAAAGCCCAGTCGGGAGAAGAGAAGAAAATATGCGAATTGTTGATGAGTGAAATCAATCGCACGCTTCCAACTGCCGAAAGCAAAATTTGGCACGCGCATCCGGTGTGGTTTTTGGATGGTAACCCGGTGGTGGGGTATAGCAACCAAAAACGCGGGATTCGTTTGATGTTCTGGAGCGGAGCCGACTTTAATGAGGAAAAACTACTACAAGGTACGGGAAAATTCAAGGATGCCTCTATCTTCTATACTGACGTGAAGGAGATCAACTCTACTGACGTAAAACGCTGGCTTATGAAATCAAAAAAAATCCAGTGGGATTACAAGAATATTGTCAAACGCAAAGGAAAGCTCGAACGAATCAAATAACTATTTTTTCTTTTTCGAACTTTTTATTTGTCCATCTTTAGGCCGCAGCACGTGCAAAATGAGCGAAACCACAGCGAAGAAGCCAAAGGTGTAGAATAATACCTGGACTTCCACAAACGCCAGCATGCCCGCGCTGGAAACAAAACCCAGCACGGCGGGAATGGGGACTTTGGCAATGCTAAATGGAACATTAAACCCGGAGAATTTTTTGTGATTATCCCAATGGAGTTTGATGATGATGACATTCATGATGGCAAACACCGCAAACAATAATGCGTCCGTCATTTGAGCAATCGTGGTAATGTCTTGAATCACGAGCAATGCTAACGAGGCCACCACGGCGATGCCTAATGCGTAAATAGGTTGATTGTGGCGCGTCTGGCTGAATAGCGCGGGAACGGTTTTCTCGGTGCTCATTCCATACAACAAGCGCGAGGAAGCGAGGACGATTAACAAGACCGTGTTAAAGGTTGAGAGAAGGCCTGCGAGACTCATGAGAAAAAAACCATTTTCTCCGAGCGCGGGTTTTACTACCGTGGCAAGGGGAGAAGTGCTTTTTCCCAAAACATCGGCGCCCACTAATCCTATCGCGGAAGCGGAAACTAACACATAAAGCACGGACGAAATGGCCACGGCTGCAATGAGTGCTTTTGGCATTTGCGTGCGCGCCTTTTTGGTTTCCTCGGACATTCGCACTAATTCTTCAAAACCTAAGAAAGCGAAGAACACTACCGCGGTGCCGAACAATACCGTTGGCAACTCGGAGAGCGCGGGGATGCCAAACCCATTCATGATGGTGGGGGCGCCAATGAAGACCACCACGAGCAAGCCCACGACTTCAATGATTGAAATGCCGCTGGCTAAATCTGTAGTGAATTTAGCGCCGCGCAAAAGAATGAGACCGCTCAACACTAATACGCCGGCCGCGCCCCACAAGACGGGCGTGTTAAACAATCCATGCAAGTAGCCGCCGAATCCCAACGCAACCGTTGTAGCGGAAGTAAATCCAACAAACAATAATGCGAATCCTACTAAACGCGCAATTTTTTCGCCAATGACATTCTTCGCATACACATATTCGGCGCCCGCTTTAGGGAAGCGCGATGCTAATTCCGAATAACTCAAACTCGTCATTAAAGCAATGAAACCACCAATCGCAAAACTCAGCCAAATGTGATTGCCCACAATTCCAGCGCCTTTTCCCAATAATGCATAGATTCCCGCGCCGACGATGACTCCAACACCGGCTAAAACGATTTCCCACAAATTAAGTTCGCGCTTCAAGGCCATTTTCTCACATCCACATTCCACGAGTGAAAAAGGAGTTGATAAATGATGCAGATGCGCGTGTGAAAATCACGATGGTTAAGAAAAGTGGGAGTGGGGTGGCGTGATAATGGGCGGATTAAGTGCCCATGGACCACGCAATTAAGGGTTCGGCAAAAAGGTTCGCCACTACTACTAAATAACCCGTAAACACGAGCACGCCCAAAATAACCATGATGGCGCCGAACACCACATTAATGGTTTGCAAATGGGGAGCGAGCCAGTTGATAACACGCTGTGCGCGCGAAATAAAAATTCCTGCGAGCAAGAAAGGAATTCCCAATCCAAGGGAGTAGGCAAGCATTAATGGAAACGCAATCCCTGGATTGGTGGCCGCGAGCGTTAACACCGCGCCTAACACGGCGCCCACGCACGGAGTCCAGCCCACCGCGAATGCGGCGCCAAACAAGAATGCGGTGACAAACATGTATTTGGTTTGCGAGACTTTGAGTTTGTATTCACGTTCAAGGAGGTCAATTTTAATCAGCCCCATCATCATCAAGCCAAAGAAAATAATGATGGCGCCGCCAACATATCCTAAATAGTTGCGCAAATCATACGCATAGGCTTCGAGGACGGATTGCAATAACACGCCCAACACGGAAAAAACAACCGAAAAGCCTACTACGAAAAACAACGAGGCGAGAATAACCTTCACACGATCCTCATTGGAAAAATCTTTTCCTTTTTGGAGGGAGGTTCCTGCAATGAATGTTAAAAATGCGGGCAGCAAGGGAAGAATGCACGGAGACAAAAATGAAACAACTCCTGCAATGAAAGCAATGGGTAATGTTACATCCGTCATGTGTCATTCAACTCCGCTTGATGCTCGTTTGCGCGTTTATTTTACGCGAACGCTCCAATTTTTTCAATAACATCTTGTTCCGACCAGTTTTCTTGGGATTTTAATAGGGTTTCCTCGCTCGTGTTGGTCACGACGTGCGTGTGTTGATACGTGATGTTAAATTTTTGCGCGAGTGCTTGTTCGTCGGCGTCGGTTTCAGAGTCTTTGTAATTCACTTGAAACGCAACCAAGTTGTCGCTTTCAATTTTGGACAAACCCGAACGCAGCGCGGGGTCTTGCGCTTTGCACGTGGGGCACCAATTCGCGTAAAATTCTAAGAAAATGGTTTTACCATCCGCTTTGGCCTGGTCATACGCGGCTTGAGAAAAGGGTTGGTATGCAAGGCCTTTTACCATCACATCGGGTTTTTCCATTGCGTCGCCGGTTTTTTCCATGGCCTCACCTTCTTTCTCCATCATGGAATTGCCGTCTTTTTCCATGGTGTTATCTGTTTTCTCCATCGCGTTGTCTTTTTCCATGACATCGCCGGTTTTTTCCATCATGGCATCGGAAACTTGCGTCTGGTTTTCGGCGGAGATGCATCCTATGGTCAAAAATAAGCCTAGTATTCCCACCGCTACAATTGTATTCATTTTTGTGCCTCCTGTTGATTTACTACTCGCGCGTTCAATCCTTTAAATAAATTTTCCCAATTTGAACGAACTATTCTTTCCACGCGGAATACGCCAAAATAATGAGTGCCATTGTTTCGAGCACTTTGAGGCCGAAAACGTGGAGGGAGGACATTTTATCATACAACTCGCCTCCCGTGAAATGCAAATAAATTCCAGCAAGATTTTGAACGAGCAGCAACAGCGAAAAAACAATTAATCCCAACCCGGAGAGAGAGCGGAGGGCTTTGTAGTTTGACACATACACGGTCAGCAAGCCTGCTAGAATGAGGGTGTTAATCCCCTCCAAATAGAGCGTGTACATCATGAATTCTTCCATATACTATTCCTCCTTGCTTGTGTGTTATAAGGATTCTCCCATGTTGCGTGTCATTTCCTCAAACGCTTCGCGCTGCGCGGGAGTGAATGTGGGCGTGTACGTGGAACCATACCCGTCGCCGTTTTTGATAACCAGATTTTGGGCGAGGAGTTTTTCCAAATGATATTGGGAGGTTTTGTAATCAATGTGCAGCGCGTTGGCCACCGCGAGCGTGTTGAGATGTTTTTGGAGCAAACACTTCAAAATGCGCGCACGCATCACGCCGCCGCGCGAGGAAGCAATGGAATATTTTAGCGCGCGGAGAAAAATCCGGTCGAGGTGGGAGGGTTCATCAACCATACATGAAACACATTGTGGGGTCATAAAAGAAGCACGGTTGCACGTGCGAGCGTAAAAAGGAGATTTGGGAATAAGCATTAAAATGCGGGAAACACGCTACTGCTCATGAAGATTGAAAATCCCCGCGCGCTGGCGATTATCGGCGTGCTTATTGTTGCTGGAATTTTTTTTCTCTCGCAAGAAAAAAACACCCCCGTTTCCACGGAGGAAAGCACCCTTCTTTCGAGCGAAATGAAGGAAAATTTTTCTCCCGCACCCGAGTTGAGCGGAATTGCGGGGTACATTAACACGCACGAAGGGTTTGCGCTGAATGAGGTGAAGGGGAAAGTTATTCTCGTGGATTTTTGGACGTACTCCTGTATTAATTGCATTCGCACGCAGCCCTACTTGAATGCGTGGCACGAAAAATACGCGGACAAAGGACTTGTAATTGTGGGCGTGCACTCTCCCGAATTTGCGTTTGAAAAAGAATATGAAAATGTGCTTGCCGCGGTGGAACGTGAAGGGATTGCTTATCCGGTGGTGTTGGATAATGATTTTTCGACGTGGAGAGCGTATCAGAATCAATACTGGCCGCGAAAATATTTGATTGACGCGGATGGATTTATTCGATACGACCACGTGGGAGAGGGCGCGTACGAGGAAACGGAGGAGATGATTCAACGCTTGTTAAAAGAACGCGATGAGAGTATTGCGTTGGGAGAAAATGTGGCATCGAGCGTTTCCGCCGAGGCAGCCGTGGTGGATTTTTCTAAAATCAAAACGCCTGAAATTTATTTAGGATATGCGTTTGCACGCGCTCCATTAGCAAATGCGCAAGGATTTTTGCCGGAAGAAGAAATGGAATACGCGCTGCCGGAAACACTGCCATCCAATTTGGCGGGATTAGAAGGAACGTGGTTGAGCAAGCCGGATTACATGGAACTGGTTTCCGAGTATGGCGGGGTGGCGTTGGCGTATGGTGCAAAAAATGTGAATATGGTTGCCGCGGGAGATGCGAATGTTTCGGTGTTTTGGGACGGTGAGCTAGTGAAAACACTTTCAACGAGCGAGGAAACATTATACTCCGTCATTGAAGGAAATGATTACGCCGAACACATGGTTGTGTTAGACATTCAGGGAAAAGGATTTCGCTTGTACACATTTACATTTGGATAGCGGCAAGCGGTCAGTCAGTGACAAAGTGGTCAACTAAATTATCATTGATTTCGCGAATAAAATGGTCGGCCGCGCCGGAAACATCTATTCCCTTTTCGGCACGTCCTGCCATGCGGGACAACCAGGCAATGCGCGTATTGGTTTTCTGAATAAATTGAGCATATCCATCCGCTATGCGTGTGAGTGTGAGTTTGGGGTTATGACTTTTTTTGAAACTTTTAGGGGGTTTGATTCCATTCTTGAGGAGGTGAATCATCTCGAGAACGCGCGACTGCTGAACCATTCCTCGCTTGCGGGCGTATTCAAACAAGGGAATCATCGCGTCAAAAATTTCAATGGGGGGTGATTTTCCATCCAGAATTTTCATTACTCGCGTGCGGTGGGCATTCAGAATTTTCAAATCTTCCAAGTCGCGCGGGTTTCGGAAAAAACCCTGCTCGAGATCTTTCATTCTAAAAAAACGAAAATTGCGGAGGCGCTTTTTTCCTCGACGAGTGATAATTTGGCGGAACGTATGTTTGTCGTGCTTGACCTGCGTCAAACGACTCGCAACTCTTTTGCTTAATTCTTCATTTGGCACTTGCTTCAACCAGCCATTCCGCTCTAACTCTCCGCCTTCGTACATGGACTGTTTTTTGGCGCGGGTTTCTGCTTCCATGATTTGATGATGTACTGGTTTCGTGTTGCGTGCAACCGCTTGCTGAATGCGGCGCAAAACAGGATTGTGATGTTTCCGACTGCGCGAAGGAAGTTTGCCATTCATGAATGATGCTCCTTTAGCAAACGAAAGTCACTCATCATGGTATCGCGGAGTTTTTGATTATAAATCATCGCAGCAGGGTGGTACAAAATCATGTACGTTTGACCATTTTTCTCCATGGTTTTGCCGTGCATTTCGTTCAAGTCGATGGTTTCGTTCTCTAAAACATGTGCAATGGCCGTTCTTCCCATGAGGCCGATGATTTTGGGCTGGAGAATTTTGATTTGCTCAAACAAATAATTTTTTTTGCAGGTGTGCGCCTCGTTGAGCGTGGGAACGCGATTCTCGGGAGGGCGGCACTTTACTACGGAGGTAATGAAAACGTCTTTTCGATGAAGTCCCGCTGCGGCGAGCAAATCATCGAGCTTTTTTCCCGCCGCTCCGCAGAAGGGGCGGCCGGTTTCGTCTTCGTTTCTCCCCGGGGCTTCGCCGATGAGCATGATTTTAGCATTAAGCGGACCTTCGCCGGGAACTGCCTTCGTGCGCGTCGCGGAGAGCGGACATAATTGGCACGCGTTGATTTTTTCGTGCAGGAGAGAAAGAGTACTCATGTTCATGAAATGGTTTTCATCTAAATAAATGAGTTGCTACACAACGGAAAATGCTAATAAACAAGAAGCGCGTATATTGTCCACGCCGAACGGGGGAATTGATTATGGGAAGTTTAGACAGCACGATTTACACGGGAAAAAGTGTGGAAAAAACACTCAACTTGGCCTTTGATGAGGGGGATGATGTTATCGCAGGAATTAAGAGCGCGATTAAACAGCAC
>CAZGES010000032.1:0-11764 GCA_964524375.1 uncultured archaeon | reverse complement strand
CCTTCCCCATTGATGGGGGCGCGCATGCCCGCGTTGCGAAAACTATTAGCAGGAAAGCTGGAGCAATCGAGATTTTCTGCTTGTTTCTTGGCTTTTTCGGCTTCGGCCTTTTCCGCGTCGTTAGGGTATGTTCCCGCGCAGCAGTTGCAGTATTTTTTATTCGCCGTTTGGTTGTTGCAGACGCACGAGTACACATTGAATTGTTTCCCATCTCCCTGTGCAATAGCCTCGCACGCTGTTTTAGGAGAACCAAAGTCTTTGTCACCAACTCTGTTCTTGGCCGCGCACATGACATACTTCATGCAATCATCATTCACGTTCGAACCGCCCGCTTCGGCATAGCCCATGCAGGCCAAACATTTTTTCTCATCCGTGCCGCAGGGATTTTTGTTTTCTTCACAAATGCATTTTCCGGTAGGGGTATTCGTTCCCGCGGCCAATTCATAGTCGCAGCACGAGCCGGTTCCGCACACGGTTTTGTTGGCACACCCATCTTTTCCCGCGGCAACCGCAGCCGCATCCACATCACCGCATGACGCAGGAGCACTTCCCCCGCCGGGAGGGTCTCCGGTGGTGGTGATGATTACTTGCCCGCTGTTGGACAGAGCATTGGTCCACATGAATAAGGAAAGAATGAGAATGAGAACAAGAGCAATCGCAAATGAATTTTTGTCATTGAGCATGCAGGAAGGAAACGAAAGAGGGTTATATACGTTTGGTCACGCGCGAAGAATTTTCGCTTGATAGAGGGTGGCTACGAGTTGAATGCTCCCCATGAGAACAAAGAGGGTGGTGAATGAAGCATACACGACAATGTATCCTCCCACAACCATGGCAATGGCAGTAGCAATCTTGGCTTGGCCGGTGTACATCCCCCATTCCGCGCCAGAGGATTCTTTGGTTTCGTATTTAGCGTATAACGAATGCCACGTCGGACTGGCTAATGCCGCGGCGAGGCCGAGCAACGCTTCCACCATGAATAGTTGCATGGGTGTTGAAACGAAAATGTACGCGAATGTCACAATGGTGTTGAGCGCGTATCCCGCGACCATGATTTTTTCTTTCGAGTGTTTATCCGCAATTTTTCCAACAACAATATTCATGACCCCTGAAACAATGAGGAAAACCGCCCATGCGTATGAAATATCAAGAACATTTCCCCCCACCCGGCCGGCAAAAACGGCGAGCAACGGTCCAAACATTCCCTCGCCTAAAAACCACAAGTTAGAGGAGACTAATAAAATTCGGGCGCGGGGGTGCATGTGGAAAGAAAGGCACAAGCGATTAAAGAACCTGCGCGGGAAGAAACGATTAAAAAGATTCGAATGCTTTCGGGGGTATGGTTGATTTTTTACTCACGCACGCACGCGGCCGCATGCACGGAGCGCTCATCTTTGTCCTCATCATCGCGACGGCCATGCTGCCCGCACTTACACTCTCTCAAAGTGAGACAGAAGCACCCGCGGATGTCATTACTCCCTTGCCGGGGCGCGTGACAGACAATACGCTGGTTGTAATCGTCAAACCCTCCACGGAAAAAATGGAGGAAGCCACAGTCAAAATCATATCAACTGCAACCGGTGAAACGGTGGATGCCAAGAGCGAAATTACGAAAGAAACAAATTGGATGACAGCAGTTGACACGCGCGAACTCGAAGATGGAGAACATGTCGTGGAAGTAGAATCATGCACTGCCACCGATTGCGTGACGAAAGAAATTCCCATCCGTGTGGATAATTCCATGAAACGCAGAGAAAAAGAAGCTGCGAGCGCAGAAGCGGAGAAGGAAACCATTGCAAAACCACCACCACTTTTTGACGTGCTGCCATCCAATTATTTCACTGCTTTTTCTATTTCCCCCCTCAACAACCCCAACCAAAAAATCGTCTCGACGGGGGACAAAATACAGTTAGAGGAAAACACGTACGTGGGAAAACTCGTCCTATTTGACACGATTGTACACGAAGTGACAGCGGAGAATGTGAACATTAATCACAGTGGGACATTCATGATGTTAACACGAAAAGTTATCGCAGACGCATTTCAAATCGGAGAAAAAAAATACATCCCCGTTCGCAGCGTGAAGATAGAATGGGAATATGATGGAGAGTATGAAGTAACGCTCATCCACGCTCCCGAATTGGATTTTTTTGCATGCGAAACATATGACGAAGACTCCCGCGCGTGCAAGGGAGAGTGGCAGCCCGTCCTTAGCGAGAATAACAAGCATGCTGTGCGAACGAAAAAAAGCCCGCTCTACATTGTGGGGGGACAGCCCGCTATTGATGAGGCGGACGTGAACATGTTTTCTTGGCAAACGGCCGCGGATTTGAACACGGTCATCATAGCAGAAGATTTGACGATGGTATTGGACAAGGAATATTCAAACTATTCTGGAACGGATACCCCGCGCGTTGGAGTGAGCGTGGAAACAGTTGATGGAAGCGGACGCGACGCTGAATTGCAGGCCGAACTCACGCTGCCAACGGGCGAAGTGCGCGTGCTCGATAAAAAAGAAATCCGCGCAACACGCACTGGAAAATATCAAATTGCCATTCCGCACCAAAAATTCAAGCAGCCGGGAACATATGTGTTGAATGTTACGGCTAAAACAGGAACAGTCGAATTGGCGCAGACCATTTCGTTTGGATGGGGCTTGATTGCCGTGAACACGGGAAAGAGTACGTATACACCTGGAGAAACGGCCGAATTTGAAGTGGTGGTGTTAGACAGCACGAGTTTTGGAGTGCCGCACGCCAGTGTAATTGTTGACACCCTCTCGCCCAGCGGAAAGAAAGAAAGACTATCTTCAAACAATGGATTGGTCATCGAGACCACGTCCCCTGGAATATACCTCGCGCGGATGAAAGTAGACGAAGAAGGAACGTACCACACGCGCGTACGGGCGCGCGCGGAAGGAATCGACACGAGCATTGATACCACATTTGACGTGCGCGAGAAAATTGAATATGATATCGTGCGGCGCACCCTCACCAAAATGGACCCGGCCCATCAGCCGGTTGAGGTGGAACTCACCGTCACGCCACGCACGGGAAACGCGGAAAATATTACGGTACGCGAATTTGTGCCCCTATCATTTGAAGTTGACGCAGGAGGATGGGTGACGACCGGGGATGAAACGGGCGACGCGACCACGACATGGGAGGATGATCCGCGGGTGCGCGTGTATGAGAATGGAGAAATGAAAGTCATTGAATGGAATAATGTCGAAATGTCAGATGGAGAAGCTCGCCTCGTGTACTACTACACTCTTCCACTCGTCAAGCCATGGTTGTATTTTATCGGCCCGATAGAAGTAGAAAGCGGAATGGCGTTTACTCAAAAAAGTGCGGATGATGTTGTACAGAATAGCGCTGACCAAGATGTTACAGCGGAAATGGCGGATGTGCCCACGGATGCAAAAAAAATCGTGTTCACTGAAGCGCGCTCATGGATGATTGCGGTGGATGATTCCAATACTTCCGTGTTTCATTTCAGAAATGCAAACGATTATGATTCAGGAGAACCCAAACCAAACGTGGCGATTTCAAATGACACGTTCATTGGGTCATCGACCGAAGCTATTTACGGAATGCACCCTACTCTCGGAAATAATATTTTTGGAAAACGCACCATCCCCGGAACAACTTCTAGTGGAAACTACCGCGCGCACAACTGGACATCTCCCCCACTCGCGGCGCAAACACTTGCATCCGGAACGTGGACGGTAAATATGTGGGCATATGAGAACGGAAGCGCAGCGGACTTGCGTGCACGCACAACTATTTGGGGGTGGGCCGATTCCAATGATGCACGAATGGGCCCCATTCAGGCAACACCTTTTGAATCGGGAGAGTTTGGACTCACGCCCGGAGCACGAATTACATTGAGCACCACGGGCAGTGCAATAACTCTGAGTCGAAAAGACAAAATTGTGGTTGAAATTGATTTACGCGGAATCACTCCTGCTTCCGCCGCATTTGCCGATTTTAATTGGGACAACTCCACGCGAGATGGAAATCTCATTTTTGCGAGTCCGATTGAATTATACCGACAGTTCAACGTCCCGGCAATAACCATTCCAACAGCAGACAATAACACGGGAATAGTGGAGGGTGAAGATTTTCTCATAGAAGCCACCACCACCTGCGACGGAAACTTTTTTGACTGCGCGGGAGCAGACACTAATTTACAGTGGTGCGCGGGCGCAGGGTGTTCAAATTGGGCCGATGTGAACGGGTCGTCAGGGGATATTACTCTAACAACAGGTTCTAACCCGGATAGTGGAACTATTCTCTCGGGAAACACACGCACATCCAGTTGGGTTGTTCAAGCAGCCACTGCCGGAACATACGAATTACGCGTTTCGGCATCGGGATCATTCATTGATACGAACACCTCGTTAGGAACGGACCGGACGATTACGATTGATGCCGCCGCGCCCCCGGAACCGGATTACTCGTTTGTAGTGATGCTCCCTTCCTCTGGTTGTTCAGAAGATAAGGGCGGTGCTCCCGCGTGTGGTGCCGATTGTCAGTGCGTGCGGGGGTATTTTGAGTCAACAGACTTGAACGGTTTATCGACAATTTTCCAAGTCGAGCCCGAAGGACAGTCGCAAACCATTCCATTCCTCGTGTATGATAATCAAAGCACTACATCCACGGACTTCAACATTTTACTCGAACTCAACAACTCACTCAACCCATCGTATGTAATCAAAGCATCGAAGATTTACGCGGGCTATGATTCCACGTGCACGGGAGACACTGACACCAATTGCGTGCAAATTTCAACGATCTCAAAAAGCGTTGGAATTGTCCCATATAGTAGTGGAACACAAGATTTGAACATTTTTATTTGGGCGGACTTTACTGCAGCGAGCGCAGGGATGGTGGACGTGAACGTGAACAGCTCGTACACCCCATAAAGGAAAAAACATGAAGCAAAAAATATGGATTTTAGTTGTTTTGCTCTTCGCGAGCGGATGCACCGCGCCAGCAAGCACGATGAACGAAACGAGTAAAATGGGGGAACCATTTTCACTCGAAAAAAACGGGAGTGAAATTATCGGATGCACGAACATCGACCGCAGCACCTATGGAATAGTAGATGCCGTGTTTGAAAAACTCCCCCCATTACCAGCGTGCTTGCAGTCTATTACTGATGTGTATGAAACCAAAAAGTTTTCAGATGAAATATTTTTTACCCCTGAATTTTTTTTACAACCCGAATTTTATCCATCATTTGAAAATACGGGGCTCATGTTCTGGAACGACCCATCCTCATCGCATTGGGGAGTGGTGGGATATGGCGCGTATCCGTCCAAAAAAAATATTACAATGAAACGAGGAGAAACAGCGACAGTATATTATTATTTACATTCAGGTTTTGGCGTGCGCACCTACCAAGGAATACGGCTCAATCCACTCACAGAGAGTGAACCCCCAGGAGGACAGCTGAAGGTTAAACTGGATTACAACGCAGCTAATGGATTACTTTTAGGCCCCACATTCCCCAAATTCCAACCCAGCTGGGCGCACCGCGTGGACGTAAAGGTTCGCATCCCAGAAACTTCTTCCACCGGAAAAGCAATAATTGCAATCAACTCAGACAACCCGGAAGAATTCATTGAACAATCATGGGACCTGGGTGGAAGGAAATACTTCCGCGCGACGCAGTTTATTGGGTCCAAAACGGTGATGAAACTAGAAATAGACATCGTGGAATGAGACAAAACAAGGCAATAAACCCCCTTTTTTAATCCTTCCCGGGCCATCTTCTAGTGGTTTCAGCCTACTGCAGTATCGAAGATACTGCGACGCGTCCTTCGGGAACGTGGAACGAAACCCTCGCAGGAGTACCCAAGCGGTCAAAGGGGCCAGACTCAAGATCTGGTGGCTTAGTGCCTTCGCAGGTTCGAATCCTGTCTCCTGCATCTTCGAACGAGGATTAGATGACTGCTGAAAGAAAACTAGATGTCATTGGCGCGGTAATCGCACTTTTTGTTTGCTACTTCATTTTTGGAATATTTGGAGTTTCAAACAATTTTTTTTCGCAACAAGAATTTACATCAAACTATTGGTCGAACGTTTTTTTTGCAATATCCGCATATGTTGCGTGGGCAGCACTGCATAGAAAAATAGACTTTTTTGAAAAGAAGAAACAAAAATGGGAAGCTAAGTAGCGCGCTCATCGAGCCAGTCTAGAATATTTTTACTCAAACTCGCGTTGCGAATGAGCATATCCGTTCCGTGCCCCGCGTTTTCGAGCAACAACAACTTCTTGTCCGCGAGCGGGGAGACGTTGAAAATGTGCTGCGCGGATTCGGCGGAATATTGGTCTTCTTTACTCGCGATGATGAATAATGGAACACCATTTTCTTCCGCAGCAGAATTCGTGTCAATCCCTTTGAAGTTTTCTCCGGGAGAAAGCAAGACGATTCCGGACGCGCCAGAGTCGAGCACGCCATAGTTTAATGCGGAATTTGCACCGATGCTTGAACCTACTACAAGAATAGAATCCGCATTCAAGAATTCGCGCGCAGACAAAATATCTCCTGCAATTTTACGAAAATCATTTTCCGTAAAGGAGGAAAATGAAATGCGCGACGTCCCCTTGGAAGTGGACTCGCCAAAGCCGCGAACATCGAATGATAATACCGTGTAGCCGTGCGAAAATGCTTCACGCGCAAACGCATCGTACGCATGTCTATCGCGGTTGAATTGGTGGACTAAAACAAGGGGAGGTTTTTCAGTGGTTTTATTTTCCCAGAGAGTACCTACTAACGTAATTCCATCTGTGGTTGAAAATGAAACGGTTTTTCCTGACATTGGATCATCATCCAGCGTGCGTGTGGCGTTGGGATTAACACACCCTGAAAATAAAAGGAAAGCGGACACGAAAATAAGAAAGGGAGAAAAATTACGCATATGCGCCTCAAAACACGGGGATTGATTTCTCCATCACGGCGTTTAAACCAATCATCCCACTCGAAAGGTTTTGCGCGTTCGTGTAACCGAGTCCGCGCAACGCTTCCGTAACTGAACGCGAACGGTTGCCGGAGCGGCACACAATAATCATTTTTTGTGTTTTAGGAAAGCGCGAAAAACTTTCTTCGCTCAACGAAGACATGGGTAGGTGCTGAATGCCGGGAATGTGACCGTAATTCCATTCGGCGTCTTCGCGCACGTCAATCCACACGTATGAGGAGTCATGAAGCAGGGGCCACGCGACTTGAGGAGATATTTCGGAAGGGGTGTCCATGAATAGTATCCATTCGCTAGCGCATAAAAACAAACGCGCCAAAACAGGGTTATAAACGGCTGAAAAGTAAGGAGAATATGCCCTCCTTTGCAACATTGGAAAAGCGCCAACAAACGTGGAAAAGCGTCCGTCCTATTCTCAAAAAGACGTATCCTTCGCCTAAAATAGGATTGAAAGGGTGGGAAAATCCCATGGAATTAGCCATATCCACGATACTTTCGGCGCAATGCACGGATGCGCGGGTGAACATTGTCACGCAAAAATTATTCAAAAAATATCGGAAACCGGAAGATTATTTGAAGGTGAAACCAGCGGAATTAGAAAAAGATATTCACTCGACAGGATTTTACAAGAATAAAGCGAAAAACATTCGAGGGTTTTGTGAAAAACTCATCCATGATTACAAGGGGAAAGTTCCGGATACGATGGAAGAATTAATTACGATGCCGGGCGTGGGGAGAAAAACTGCAAATATTGTGCTCGCGAACGCGTTTGGAAAAAATGAAGGAATCGCCGTGGACACGCACGTGTTCCGCGTGACGCACCGCTTGGGGTTAACGAGCGGAAAAAATCCGGTGCAAAGCGAGCGCGAATTGATGGAACTTGTTGCAAAAAAAGAATGGAGCGTGTTCACGGACTACATCATTTGGCACGGACGAAAAGTGTGTGTCGCGCAAAAACCAAAATGTTCGACGTGTCCGCTGGTGAAATATTGTCCGCGCATGGGAGTAGTGAAAAGCGCATGACTAATGCTGAAATCGCCGCGATATTCTACGAAATGGCCGATTTGCTAGACATTATGGGAGTGGAATGGAAACCCATCGCGTTTCGAAAAGCCGCGCGCGTGATTGAGGCAGAACCCGAGGATATGGAGAAGATTTTCCGCGCGAAAGGAATCAAAGGCCTGCTGGAGTTGGAAGGAGTGGGGGATGCGATTGCCAAGAAGATGGTGCAATTCATCGAAACGGGAAAAATGGACGAGTATGAAGAATTGAAGAAGCAAATCCCGCACGGCGTAATGGAAATGTTGAAGATTCCTGGACTGGGACCCAAGAAAGTGGCGCGATTGTATAAGGAATTGAAAATTGACTCGCTGGAAAAATTGGAAAAACTCGCCAAAGCGGAAAAAATACGCAAGTTGAGTGGTTTTGGAGAGAAGAGCGAGGAAGATATTCTCATGGGGCTCGAATTAGTCAAGAAAGGCACGGAACGCAAACTCATGGGAATGATTCATCCGTATGCGATGCACATCATCGAGGAGATTCGCGCGATAAAGGGAGTGGAGCGCGCAGAAGTGGCGGGAAGCTTACGAAGAATGAGAGAAACGGTGAAAGACATGGACATGCTCGTATTCACGCGAACGCCGGAAACGGTGGCGAAAGCCGTGCAAAAATTGAGTGAAGTAGAAAAGGTAGAGCGCGCGGGCAATACATTAGCTTCGGTGCGGCTGAAAAATGGAATTAGTGCGGACATTCGAATGCTCGCTCCTGAATTGTACGGTTCGGGGTTGGTCCATTTCACAGGGAGCAAGGAGCACGGGATTGCGCTGCGAAATCGCGCAATAAAGATGGGGATGAAGTTTTCGGAGTATGGATTAGTGAAAGGGAAAAAAATAGTGGCGAGCAAGACGGAAAAAGATGTGTACGCGGCATTGGGATTGCAGGAAGTTCCTCCGGAGATGCGCGAGAATAATGGGGAAATTGAATTGGCCGAAAAGAAAAAATTGCCCGATTTGATTGGGTATGAGGATATTCGCGGGGATTTGCACACGCACACGAATTGGAGTGATGGCGCTCATACTACGGAGCAAATGGTCGCGCGCGCCGTGGAATTAGGATACGAGTATTATGCGATTACGGACCATTCCAAAAGCGATGTGGTGGCGAATGGGTTGGATGAGAAGAGACTCGTTAAACGATTGGCGGAAATTGATGCGCTGCAAAAAAAGTTTCCACGCATACATCTATTGAAAGGAAGCGAAGTGGCCATTCTCGCGGATGGAAAGATGGATTATTCGGATAAAATACTGAAGGAATTGGACATTGTGATTGGGAGTATTCATTCGGGATTTAAGAATGATGAGAAAAAAATGACCAGTCGTTTAACGAGTGCGCTGGAGAACGAATACTTGCACTTTATTGCGCATCCGAGTGGGAGATTAATCAACCAACGCAACCCGTATGCGTTTGACGTGGAAAAAGTTTTAGATGCGGCAAAGAAAAATGAAAAGGCGTTTGAAATCAACGCGTTTCCTTCACGACTTGATTTTGATGCTCAACGAATACGCATGTGCGTGGAGCGAAAAATTCCACTAGTGATCAACACCGACTCTCACTCAATTCAAAATTTGGATTTCATGAAATTTGGAATAGGACAAGCGCGAAGAGGGTGGGCGGGAAAAGAAAATGTGCTGAACACGCTGACATGGAAGAAGTTTGAAAAAACAATAAAAAAATAATTCCCACTGCAAGCGAAACTATTTCGTGCAGATGCGCTCGCCGATTCCGGTGATATTAATTACGGATGGTTGAATTCCGGCTCCTGCCCCTTGAGGGTATTCAAAAATATCTTCATCGGTACAGACGTTAGCGCAAAAAGCATCGCCGTGCTGAGAAATGGGCTCTGGTCCCCATTGAGAAATTCCGGTGGGGCGCCAATTGATTGCCGTGCTCGTCCAGCCGGGAGCACACGCCGGAGGATTGGCCGCTGGGCCGGTCAAATCATTGCCCTGCGCATCTTGGCAATTTTGATGATATAATTCGAAGATGGATGGAATGACCGTGCCCGTGGTATATGTTGTTTTCCATGAGCAGCGAGTAGCATACACCTGCGTGCCACCAGGACCGGCGGCGAAATAAACTTCCGAATCACTTGCCTCATCAACTGTTGCGGGGGCAGAAATCTCATTCAGAACGAGTGGGGATGCGGAGTTAACGCTCCCCAACAAAAAGGCACCAAGAAAGATAAGGGTGCCAAATGCAAGGGAACCCCAGGCCATGAAGTGAGAAGGTGTTGAACGAGATTTTTTAGGTTGAATCATATGTTTTCCTGCAATTGTAATCGTGAACACCCTACTGTGTGCAGATTCGCTCGCCCACCCCAATAACATTTACAATGACGGGAGAAACACCGCTCGTCGCGGCGTTGGGATATTCAAAAATCAAATTATCAGAGCATGTTCCGACACAAACGCCAGAAATTCCGTGCTGCAAAACAGGATGGGGAGACCACTGGGAAATACCCACCGGATACCAATTAATTGCGGTGCTCGTCCAGCCGGGAGCACACGCCGGAGGATTGGCCGCAGGGCCGGTCAAATCAACTCCGGACGTGTCCTGACAATTCGGATGAAATAATTCCAGCGGCGTGGGAGAAGTAGAGCCAGCAGATTCGGTGGTCATCCAGGAACAATACGTGGAATATGACGAACTAACCCCGCCGCCACCGCCGCCCGTGAAAAAAGATGAATCCAACCCATCCAACGCATCGGCGTTAATCCCCGTTGTTTTGTTGGGAGCGGACGCGCTGGCGTTGTTGATTGCGGTGACCATGGCGGAAGCGCCTGGAGACGCAGGACCGGCAATAGCAGTCCAGACAATTTGGTCAACCGCGTGAGATACAACGGCGCCGGCTTGACCGTATGAGAAACCAATGAACGTTCCCAAACCAAAAATGACGAGCGCGGCGAGCAGCCATTTTCGAGGAGTGGACGAGCGGGAATTTGATGACGAAGAATGGTGCTTAGGGGCAATCATGAGAGGTAGATTTTGTTGGACATTAAAAAGGTTGTGGATTCATTCTGCGGGAAAAAGGACCTTTCCTGAAATTGAATTCACATGCACGAGGCCGAATGCACGGCTGTCGAAACTAGTTGAACGATTATCTCCGAGCACGAGCACTTGTTGAGGAGGAATGGCGTATTGGTAAAAAGACAAAACCATTTGTAGGCGATTCACATCCTCCGAAGAGAGGGAGCCTTGCGCGTAGGGCTCGACTAGTTGAGTGTCGTTGAGAATAATTTTATTTTCGGGAGAAAAAGAAACGCGGTCACCGGGGATGGCGATGATGCGCTTCACAAATTGCTTGTGACCGGCGTACGTGTCGAAGGCAATGCCCACCACATCCCCGCGGACGAAGGGGCATGAATGATAATAGTTGAGAAGGAGAGAAAGCACACTCCCATCCGGAAAAGCGGGTTCCATGGAATGTCCTTCGAGAATAATTTTTTGCGAGGAAAAATTTTCGGGAGCGCACGCATTCGCATTTGAAAAAAAAGAATACGTTGCCAGCGCAGCAAGTAAAAAAACAACTAAAATAAGTATTTGGCGAAAAAAACGCGGAAACGCGGCAGAGTGCATGATGCGAACAAGTGCTTCGCCTTAAAAAAATCCAACGAAAAAAAAATGGAGGAAAATATTTGTCTCAAATGCGGGAAAAACTTGAAAAAAATACAACAATACACTATGTAGCAGGGGCAAAAAAGAACCTTTATAACCGCATT
>CAZGES010000031.1:0-11876 GCA_964524375.1 uncultured archaeon | reverse complement strand
TTATCGCTGCGCTTCACGAGGAAGTGTCCCACCGAAAGATAGTCGATGCCCGTTCCCATCATGCACCGATACGCGTGCTCGGGCGTACACACAATGGGCTCCCCTCGGATGTTAAACGAGGTATTAATCAGGATTGGAACCTTGGATAATTTTTCAAATTCCTTGATAGTGGCATAATACAGCGGGTGCTGCGTCTTGCGGATGACTTGCAGCCTTCCTGAACCATCCACGTGCGTCACGGCCGGAATCAATTTTCGTTTGGCTTTTTTGATGGGGTAGACCATGAGCATGTAGTCCGCTGGTTCGGGAACAGGTTTGTCGCAGTCGAACCAATCCGGAACATCCTCAAGAGGAATAACGGGAGCAAATGGCCGGAACTTTTCGCGATGCTTCACTTTCAAGTTCAAAATGTCCTGCATCTCCGGGTTGCAGGGGTTCGACAAAATGCTTCGCGCCCCCAGCGCGCGCGGACCCCATTCCATTCGTCCGTGGTGCCAGCCGATGACGTTATTTTCATACAAGAGTTTGGCGACTTTCTTAGACAATTCTTTATCGGTAGCGAAGCGCGTGTAGACAATTCCTTTCGCATCCAAAAATGCTTGAATTTCGTCATCCGAGAATTGCGGTCCCAAAAATGCCGAAGTCAAAGGGCGTCGCGGCGCCGTGGGAGCGAGGGTGTGGTGCACATACAGCGCGGCGCCCATCGCGCTTCCCGCATCTCCCGCGGCGGGCTGAATGAACACGCGCTTGAATTTGGTATTCGACAAAATTTTTCCGTTTGAAACGGAGTTTAATGCCACTCCACCCCCCAAGCAGACGTTTTCCATCTTGGTTTCCGCATGAAGCTGGTTGAGCAAGTGGAACAAAACTTCTTCCGTTTTAACCTGCAATGACGCCGCGACATCCATGTGGAATTGGGTTATTTCCGTCTCCTTGATACGCGTGGGTTGTCCGAATAATTTTTCGAGTTTTTGCGAGTTCATTTTCTTCGAATAGTGGAACGCAAAATAGTCCATGTTCATCGTGAAACTTCCATCAGGATTGAGGGACATTAATTCGTCCAATTGTTTTTTGTAAATGGGTTTTCCATAGGGAGCGAGGCCCATGACTTTATACTCGGAATCGTTCACGCGAAAACCTAAATATGCCGTGATGGCCGAGTACAACAGCCCCAAGGAATGCGGAAAGCGGATTTCTTTTTTCAAGGTTATCGCGTTGCCGTTTCCCACTCCCATTGTGGTCGTGGCCCACTCCCCCACGCCGTCCACCGTGAGGATAGCTGCCTTTTCGAATGGTGAAGCCAAATAGCTCGCGGCCGCGTGGGAGAGGTGATGCTCCAGGTAGTAGATGGGCGCCGTAATCTTCATGTCCTCAAAATACGTGGGGATGAGCAGTCGTTCGGTGAGCCAGTCCGGAATCGAATCCACAAAAGCATGCAGGGAATGGGGGAACGTGTCCACAAATTGAAAGAGCAATCGTTCAAATTTCAAATAGGGTTTTTCATAGAATGCCACCGCGCCAATTTCTTTCGCGGTAATGCCCGCTTCTTTCAAACAATATTCAATTGCTTCCTTGGGAAAACCCGGGTCGTGTTTCTTGCGTGAAAATCGCTCTTGCTGCGCCGCCGCAACAATGACGCCGTCTTTCAATAAGCACGCGGCCGCGTCGTGGTAGAATGCTGAAATTCCAAGTACGTACATCCCATATCCCTCAGAACATTTCCTTCAAGTCGCTTTTCACCGCGACGTTTTGCCACATTTCCGTATGAGGTTTGAGTCGCATGAACCGCTTTCCCGCAATGCGCGAAAAAACAAATGTCAACCCCACGCCAGCAATGTAAACAATGGTCAATGCAATTGCAACAACAAAACCATTCATTTTCAGCGCAAACAAATGTGCGCCGGATTTGAGCTCGTTCAACAGCGCGTTGTTTTTGATGAATCGGGGAAGAACAAATCCAATGAGCACATTCACCGCGACTAATCCCGCGATGAGGGGCAAAAACGTGTGAACTCCGCTCGTGGCAAGCGCATACGCCACCACCCCCAGCGTGGAGGCACTCAATGCAAATCCGATTATTTTGAAAAACACACCATTCACATCCATCAATTCATGCGTTGCTAATATCTTGTGCGCGTATACCAGTAATACCCCAAGAGGCTTTTATAAAATGCCTCTTCACTAATCCATTTTTTCTCCTTTCTTGAGCGACCACTCCTTAACAATTTGGTTGGCGTGCAAGAGTTCTGAAATCGTCCCCGCGTCCAGCCAGTCGCCCGAAATTTTGCTCACGCCCAGGGTGCCGCGTGAAAGGTACATGTTGTGCAAATCCGTTATTTCTAATTCCCCTCGCTGAGAGGGTTTGAGCGTGCGAATAATTTCAAACACGTGCTTCGTGTACATGTACACGCCAATGCTCACCCAATTCGTCGGCGGTTCACGCGGCTTCTCCACAAATCCCGTGAGTTTTTCTCCTTCAAACACGGCCACTCCGGCTTTGCGCGCCTCTTCAGGGGTGGTTTCATACAAGAGCAAATGCGACTCTTTCGTGGAGCGTGAAAATTCTTCCACGAAAGGGCGGATGGAATCCGAGAGAATATTATCCCCATTAATGGAGACAAATTTATCATTTCCCACAAAATCTTCGGCGAGCGCAATAGCATGAGGAAGACCCCCGGCGCCGTCTTGAACGCGGTACGTGAATTTTACTCCAAAGTCTTTTCCGCTTCCAAGCAGTTTGAAAATATTTCCCGCGTGCTCGGTTCCCGTGACAATCATGATGTCGGTGATTCCTGCGTCTTTGAGCGTTTGCAGCGGATAATATATCATCGGCTTGTCAAAAATGGGCAGCAAATGCTTGTTCGTTACTGATGTCAATGGTCGTAAACGTGTTCCGTTTCCGCCGGCTAAAATTATTCCCTTCATTTTTGAATCCCTCCGCGAGTTGAAAAATAATGTTCATACCACGGCAGTGTTTCGCGCAGGCCCTTTTCGATTGAAAACTCCGGCACCCAGTTCAGGAGTTCTTTCGCCGCACGAATATCCAACACCGCGTGGTCACGATCCTCAAATGGCTTTCCGTCAAAATTCACGCTCACTGAAAAAGGAAATGTGCGCTGAACCAGTTGGACAATTTCGTGAATGGAAGACAGTTTTCCGGTGGCAAACGTGATGGATTTACCATTCACGTTTTTTTGCGTACAATTTTCCGCGAGTAAAACCATTCCGCGCACCGCATCATCCACATACAAGAAATCTCGCATAATTTTTCCATCGCCTTTCAAAATAATCTTTTTTTGGGTGAAAAGTTCCTTCATGATAATGGGAATCAGCCGTCTAAAATTGGTGTCATTGGGGCCATAGATGTTGGTGTTCTGCGCAATCGCCCCCGGCATTCCGTACGCGTGAAAATAGCTTCGCGCAATAACCTGCGTGCAGAATTTGCTCGCATCATACGGGTGCAGGGGCGCCAACACATCCGTTTTCGCACTAGAAAGTGGTTCAAATGCGCGGACCGAGCCAGCTAAAATAATGGGGGTATTCGCCCCGTTCGCACGGAGTGCATCCAAAAGGTAGAGGGTCCCATTCACGTTGCTTTCAAACGTCTCCACTGGAATCTGCGTCGAGCGCCAGGTGTCAGATTGAGAAGCTAAATGAAAAATCACATCATAGGTGTTTTCGTTCAGCAAACCCGCCGCGCTTTCCTTCCGGCGCAATTCAAGCGGGTGAATAACAAACGGCCGCGCAGGGAAGAGGTTGTCCAAATAAGGAGTAGCATTCGGAGTCCGGCTTGCTCCCTCAATAACAGCGCCTTTTTCGTGCAGCGCACGCGCGAGATGCGAACCAATGAATCCATTGATTCCGGTAATCAAGACTTTTTTTCCAATCCAATCAAATTCAGCAGCCATATTCAATCAACTCTACACCAACAAGTGTCCGTGTTTAATGCTCCCCGCGAGACGTGCCCACTTGATGGCAAACGCATAACCAAGTCCTGCAGCCACGATTAACGCGAAATGCAGCGGGGATTTATTCGCCAAAAAAGTCATTCCGCGCGGAGAGGAAAGAGCTAATTTCGACGCGGAGCGGTCCCACAGTCCAGTAGCCACGCGAAAATCCTCCACCGGATCCACCAAAAATTTCCATTTAACATGCAAAAATTCCTCGCATAATTTCGTGCGGTGCTTTTTGTGGAGAAGCACATCATTCATGTGGTACTTGAACCGCTGGAGGGTGTACGCAGCAATTTTTTTCAAACCCTTGGGGGTAACGAGCGTGCGGTCCCCATGCCATTTGGCCCCATTCACTTTCACGTAGTCATATCCCAGTTCCATCACTCGAAAAGAGAGGTCGGTGTCCTCGCGGTAATAGAAGAAATCCTCATCATACCCACCCAAGTGCACCAAAAGGTCTTTTCGAAAACCCGTGGAGGTTCCGCCGTAGTGGCCATAGGCCGAAACCGCCCCCACGCGGTTGGTGGAGAATCCATTTACCATGATTTGCAGCCAATCCGGTTCCGGGTTGTCATCGTGGTCCATGTTGATAATCAATTCGTACTTGGCCGCGGCAATTCCGGCGTTGCGAGCTTTGCACACCCCCGAGCGTGGGAGAAAAATAAGCGTGACCCGCTTCTCATGTTCAAAATTCTTCTTCAGCAACGCGGGAGTAACCCCATCAAAACTTCCATCATCCACGACAATAACTTCATACTTTCCATTAAATTTTTGGCGGAGCATACCATTCACCGCATTCACCAGCGGCTGCCCCCCATTGAGGGTGGCGACCACGATGCTCGCCGAAGTTGGAACGGCTATTTTGCCCGCGGGAAGGGTGGGAACGGGGATATTCAACTCCTTCGCGGCATGTGTTAGGGCCGGAATAAAATGTCCAAGAATGTGCGCAGGTTTTTCGCGGCGAGCACGCTCTACCGAAGAAAAAAGTGTTTCAATATCATAAACCACTTCTCCCATTTTCTCCTTCTCGGCCGCGTGAGCGAGTTCAAGCTGATGGTCATTCGTGTGCTCTCCAAATTTCTTCCGTCTGGGAACAATCACCATGGGAACACCCGCCTGAAGCGCCCAACCCATGTTTCCTTCCCCCGCGTGAGTGATGAACACATCCGCGCCTCGAACAGTTTTTTCAAAAAAAACGGGGTCCATAAAATCAAGAACCTCCATTTTCGGGTGTCTAAATTTGGTATATCCCGCCTGCACCAAAACTTTTCCTTTTATTTTTCCAGTATCAACGAGTCGTGCGACCTCATTTAGTAAACGCGGAAAGCCATCCGGGTGTGTCCCCACCGAAACAAAAATCATGAGCGGTTCCCCCCGAAAATGCTTCCCACGAAGGTCCCGTCAGGATAAAACTTCTTGAGTTCATTCCACTGGTAAAATGTCCGGTCAGCAAATTTGGAAACAATTCGACCCGTAATCCCGGGCTGTGTCACTCGGCAAAAGCTCTCGATAAAAATAATAGGAACACCCTGGAGTTTTGCCGCCACGCACACTGGAACGGTGACATCCGCGCCCGTGCTGATTACCAGAGAAGGTTTTTCCCTCGCAACAATTTTCCATGCATTAAAAAAAGCGCGAATGGTTTGAATGGGGTTGCGCGCCGGTCGTTCGATAAAAAACACGCGCTCGTTTTGCGATAAAGCTTCCGTGTCCGGTCTCTTAAACGTGACAAAAAAAGGATTTAATGTTCGATAAAATGATTCAAGCTGGCGCATTTCCGCCAAATGTCCGCCCGCCGAGCACGTAAGCAAAACCTTCACGGGAACGTGTGCAGCGGACATGGGACTCACACACCACTCTCGTGCGGATACCTATTAAAACTATGAGCGAATTTTCTCGAAAAAGCATAGTGCATTATTCGAATAGCAAGATACATGAGACTGAACTGCAGGCTTGTTTTAAAGAAGTTCAATTCACATGTTCAAGTATGAAAAAGAAAAAAGACACGCGTACAGGTGCACTAAAAATTAGCGTCATTATAGTCACGTACAAACTCCCCCGCATGATTTCGCGCCTCCTGGAAACGTTGCAACACCAAACACTTTCCAAAAAAGAATTCGAGCTCATAATTATCGGCGACACGAGCCGAGAAACAAAAGACGCGGTTGAAGCGCATCGCAGCCATTTCCCCCATTTTTATTTTTTTAATGACAAAAATCACACGCTCGTAAATGCGAGGGATTTCGCCCTGACGAAAGTCCGCGCTCCCCTCATTGCGATTACAGACGATGACACTCTCCCCCAAAATGACTGGCTGGAAACGATCGTGGAAACGTTTGACAAGCACCCGCACGCGCTAGGAGTGGAAGGAAAAATAACCACAGACACGCACAAACCATTATTCTCCAACGCCCCCGAGAATTTGCACGGCGGAAAATACGTGGGGTGCAACACCCACTACCGCACCGCCGCATTACGCATGCTGGGCGGCCACCACCCCGAATTCACGCACCATCGCGAGGATACGGATGTGGCGTTCAGTATTCTGAAACACGGACCCATTCTCTTCAATCCGCGCGCGGTGGTGCATCATCCGGCACGGCCCATTCCCGCATCCTATTTGCTCCGCTCCCTCTACCACTTGAACGGGGACATGAAACTCATTTGGCGATTCGGCATGCGAGGCGTACTATTTCTCCTCGATGACTGGAAAAAAAACATGGGAAAAAGCCTCATCGCGTGGGGGCTCGTTGGCCTCATCACGCTCATCCTCGCGCAGGAACAACCTCGTTTCGAACTCGCAATGCTGGTTGTGTTCGGATACGCCGCGTTCAAATATTTTACCACGCTGCGCGGAAGAACGGATTCAATTCAAAACAAAGGAGTGTTCTTCATCTTTTCTTTCGTGCGCGAACTTTTTTATCCGCTTTTATTCGTCTTCTATTTCTTCGCAGAAATGCGTTTCCACCGCGAGGCGGTCAAATGAAATTTACCCGTGTCTGGCTGCGCTCGCACCGAAATGAAATTCTCCTTTCGCTCGCCTCCTTTGTGATGGTGGGAACCCTGCTCATTATTTTAGGATTGGCCATTCATCCTTCGGATGAAACCAAATGGCACGACCCCAATACGCAGTTTGACAGCGAATTAGGCTGGTCCACTATTCCCTCACGAAGTTTAGTTGCGTTCGAAGACAAAACCATTTCCTCCAATGCATTAGGTTTCCGTTCGCCCGAGTTTGATGAAAACACCCCTACTATTTTCATGGTGGGAGATTCAGTCGCGTATGGTTTAGGCGTCTCCGACCACGAGACGGCGGGGCACTATCTCTCGCAGCGCGTTTCAGGCATGCAAGTGCAGAACGCCTCCGTCTCAGGATACGGGATTGACCAATACTACTTGACGCTGCAACGCAACGTAAACACGATCAAGCCGAAAACCATTTTTGTTATTCTTTTCACGGGAAACGACCGAGAAAATACCATAAGCAACTCCTCCTACGGCGCGAGCAAGCCCTTATTTACAATGCAGAGCGGCACGCTCACATTAGAAGGAGTTCCCATTGCCAAAAACTCCTGCATGAATGACGTGTCGCGCAGCCTCTTATGGAAAATCGGGGGAAAATTAACGGCATTCAACATTTTTGCCACAATGGAAGAAATCAAGAATTCTGTCTGCGGAAAAAAAACGCTCAGCGAAGAAGAGGGGTCGCGTGTCATTGCATCTCTTTTGAAAAAAATTATCCAGTTGGGAAACGAGCATGGCGCGAGCGTGCATTTTGTCCTCTCTCCCCAGCGCAGCGACGTTGAATCGCCGGGAGAGAAATTAGTTTATTTCAGAAACCTCTTTCACGAAAATCAAATTCCATTTCACGATTTGACGGATTCACTCTCAACAGTCGAAAACGTGGACGCATTTTTCTTAGACACGGTGCATTACTCTCCAGCGGGAAATCAATGGCTCGCCCAGCAGTTATACACCCAAATGAACGAAGCAGATTAAATGAGGCGCTGGACCATTTCAACTAATTTTTCAGCTAGTCTTTCACGCGAGAAATTTTCTTCAACAAATACCGCATCCGCACGAGCTTTCGTTTTGCGGGATAGTAGCGTACGCAGCAATAGTTCTGCACCCTTCTCAAACGCATCCCACGTCGAGGCATATGCCCCCGCACGCAACTGACGGTGCAAATCCGCCAGCGCTCCGTGTGAAGGGCCCTTTGAAAGAACTGGCAGTCCCGCAAACGCATATTCGTACGTCTTAATCGGCACGCTGTAATAGAGCGAATCCGCGAGCGTGTTCAATCCAATGTCACTTGCCGCCAAATACGAGGGAATTTCTTCCGGGGAAATATTATAGAGCGTCTTCACTCGCTCGCTTGAAATGCGCGAGCGAGTTTCATTTATTTTCTCCACAAATCGTTCGCTCGAAACCGAATCCCTGTTTCCAACGATAAGCAAGTACGCGTCCTTCTTCTCCAAGAGCGGGGTCAAGTGCTCCATGAGTTCGGGCAAATCCCTCCAAATCGAACCCAGAAAGATAAACAGCGGCCGCTCGCGCGGAATGCCCAATTCTTTTCGAATGCGTGCGCGCGATTTTTTCTTCGTGTCAAAAAACTTTACGGGAACCCCATTCGGGATGAGGTCGAATGATTCCGCAGAAATATTCAATTTCTCCGCAAACAATTTTCGCGTCGCGTCAGTAACAACGATTCGTTTGTCAGAGAGGCGGTAAAACGCTTCTTCCATTTTTTTCTGGATGGCAAACTTGACCGTTTTCGACCGAATGAGACCAACTGCCTCCTTATCAAACACCCAGGGGTCGCGAATGTCTGCGATAACTGGCACGCGCAACAGTTTTGCAGCGCCCAGCGCAATCAATCCCAAATCTGCCGGAGGAGAGGATGCAATGACGCACGACACATCATGTATACGAAACAAATTCAGCAAATTTTTTCTCCGTTTGAAACGGATAACAGTATTTCCCGCGACCATGTTTCCTTCCACTTGCGGAAAATCCTTTTTGGTGGGGGCGAAAATAACTGCACGAAAACCCTTCTGTGAAAGGGCTGTAGCAAACGAGTGCACGCGAATGGAGGCTGCCCCCGTTTCGGGAAAGGCATACGGAGTAACAATGGCAATCGTCTTCGTCATGCTTTCACCTTTTCATAATACATTTTCTCACCCATCTGGATGCGCGTTCCCGGCGAAAGGTAAACACGTCCCAGCGCCACGAGGCCAAAGGTTTTTCGCCCCATCATCTCCGGCCGCTCCCCCACGTGCCAAAAGTAATCCCGCACGGGCTTGATGCGCATCAACCACCGCGTGAATGGAACTTCCTTATCCCAAAACGGCCGGCAGAGGCGCAGAATAGTATCATTCGAAAGCTTGGGAAACAGACGCGAGTGCACCCACCACGTTCCATCACGAGAGGAGCGAATATACATTGTTTTGGCAAACGACGCAGGGGCGTCAGCAGAAAATGCGATTCGCACAGTATAGTACGGACCCAAAAGCCTTGCTTCATTCGTCTCAAACTGGTGATTTCGATCCAGCCTATCAAATGAAATATTTTTTCCCGCAATATAACCGCGATCAAAAAATTCCTTGAAAAAAGAATTGCGCAAAGCAAAATCTTCAAAATATCCTCCCTCATGAACCACTATTTCCATGTCGCGGGAAATAAGTTTAGGAGAAAATGTTTGATGAATACTCACCGTGCAGCGCGTCTGCGACAAAAACACATCCAACTCCGCGTCTAATTTGTTTTTTTTCATCTCACATTTTTTCACTACGACACGTGCAGTGGAACGCTGCGCAGGGTGGTGTTTGAAATGCACGTTCCCGTCGCTGAATTCAATCCCCTCTTGAGAAAGGACGCGATTTCCATCTATTTCCAAACCCACGAGGCACCCGCTCTCGTTTATTTTCCAGTTTGAAAAGCCTGTCATTTTTTCTCACCTTTTTTTGCGCGGGGGGTGAATGAATAATTCACCGCAAAACATTGTCCTTTCGAAAAATTTCCATCCACGTAGCCGCGGAGTTGGTTGCTAGTTCCTAATGCGCTTTCGGCCGATTCAATGACTAATGGAACGTCCGCATTCACCCCTAAACCATTCTTTTTCAAATTTAAAGCGAGCGAGACCTTTTTAGAAATATCAAAGTCGCGCAGAGGAACGTTCACCAGGCACAATTTACCATGCGCATTCCTCAAAAATTCCAGCGCATCATGAATTGAAATGGTTTTTCCATTTGAAACAATTTTTCGCACAAAACGGTAATGGGGCGTGGATGCAGTAAAAATAATTTCATCACCATTTTTTTCAAAGCGAGAATGGTAAAGTCCAGCGAATTCCACTTCGCCCTTCACGTATAGAAAAGGAGCCCCGGAAGAAAAGGGTGCAGCCGCATACGAATCCGGCCCCCCCTGCGCGAGAAAATACGTTTTTGTCGTTGTCCCAACCACCGGCCACGGAAGATATTCAGAATAAAGTGATGACCGCGTCGGACGCGCCACGACTAGTTTATGGTTGCCCTTTTCTTCAACGGACGCAAAAGAAAATAATGCATTTTTTGCGGGTGGTAAAGTACGAGGCAGTGGTGATTTAACCGAACTTTTTCCGGCGAGGAAAAACATGACTCCCGCAAATGGAAGGTAGTCAAACAAGCGGTTATACGAATGCCACCCTCCCCGAGAGTTTTTTCCAAACTCATCGGGCGTCAATACCAGCGGCAGTTTTCCCCCTCGTTGAAAGGAGAGAATATGTTTCAAAACAGCCTGGGATTCTTTCCCAAATCCCATTTGAGAGAAAAGGGCAGCTGCAGCCGATGCGCCAAACAGCTGGTGCTGACCCCTCCCAAAATAATTTGTTTCGCCGCTTGAGAAAGTAAATTGGGCCAAAATTTCCGCGCCCCGCTGTGCGTCCTTTTGAAAAGACTCAAAACCTTCTTCGCGCGAGAGCCAATGAAGGAGGAGCGTAGAAAAAGCATGGTACTGAAGCGAAGCGCTCTCCTTGTCTTCATCGAGAAAAAATCCCTCAACTCTATTTTTGAGCGCCTCACGCGCTTCGCGGCGAGCTTTCCGATTCCATAAATTGACATGGGGGAAAATGCGTCCAAGTTTTGCATAATAGAGCGCACGCATCATCCGCCAATTCGTATGTGCAACGTGCCTATGCTTCGTGCGCGCAAGAAATTGTTTAATCTCTTCATCCTGGGTCGCCTCGTACAAGTGTACAAGCGCCAAGTTGTGAAACTCCCAATGAATTTCATTAGAGGGAATGTTTTCCATCCACTCGCGCAGGGGGTTTTTCCAGTCAGCATATCCGTTCACGTAATACAGCCACGCCGCAAACGTTTTTCCGTACTGGGCGTCATTGAGCTCACGACTATTTTTGCGAATAAAGGAAGCAATTTCCTTGGATGCAGCGAGAAAATTATTCTTCAACTAAATCCACCCATTTTTTTTGCCATTTTTTATAATCGTTGTTTTTTTGAATGAAAGAACGGCACTTTTTTCCAATTTTTTTCCGGTTAGCCACCGCAAATGCAATTTTTTCGTTGAATTCATTTTCATCCCGCGGGTTTTGCACCACTAATTCGGGAAAAACCTTGGCAATATCGGGACCATACCCCGTGTTCGTAATAACGGCGGGTGTTTCACACGCCATCGCTTCGCACGCGACAAAACCAAATCCTTCATGAAATGCGGGGTGAACCATGGCGTCCGCCCGCGAGTAAAGTCCGGCAAGATCCTCATTCGAGAGGCCGTTCATGAATTGAATATTCCCAAACACGTTATTTCGCGGCTTGGAAACACACACAACGGAGTTTTTTTCCGAAAGTTTTTCAATCATTTCAAAATTCTTCCAAGGCGCAGAGGATGCGACATGAACAAGGTAGTGGTCCGGCACCGAAAAGGATTTTT
>CAZGES010000030.1:0-12047 GCA_964524375.1 uncultured archaeon | reverse complement strand
GTTGGAAAGTCCGGAAACGTGAATCAAGTGGACCGCAAGCGAAACAAGGTTTACATTCAAGGACTCATGAGGAAAAAGACGGATGGAAAAGAAGCCTTCCTCGCGTTCCGACCCAGTAACGTGATGATTACCACCCTCACAACGAACGATAAGAAACGATTCAAGAAAGCAAAAACAACTGCCGCAGGAAAGGCCCCCGCCTCCCCTGCCGCGGGAAAGAAGGTGTAATATTTATGGCTAACAAAGGAACGGTAAACAAACAGAAACGACTTTCCGTCGGAACAGTGCGACACTTGAAACGAAAGGCGTTTGTGTGGACGATCCGCGCGAAGCCCGGTGCACACACGGAAAACACGAGCGTTCCCTTAGGATTCGTCGTGCGAGATATGTTGAGCATGGCGAAAACATTGCGCGAAGCCAAGCAGATTATCAACAAGGGACACGTTTTAGTCGACGGAAACGTACGTAAAACTCACCAATTCGCGGTCGGATTGTTCGACACGGTTACTATTCCCTCGTTGAAGAAAAATTACCGCATGGTGTTAGACACGAAAGGACGACTCACAACGGTGGAAGTCTCCGATGCGGCTGTGAAAAACAAGCCCGTGAAAGTCACGTCAAAGTCGCTCGTGAAAGGAAACAAACTCATGATTCAAACACATGACGGAAAAACATTCCGCGACGCGGACAAGAAGATTGCGGTCGGAGATTCTGTCTTGACGAATGTAGAGGGAACGAAAATCAACGAACACTTAGCATTCTCTAAAGGAAACCGCGTCTTGATTACGGGCGGGTCACACGTTGGAGAAGTTGCCAAAATCGAATCCATTTTGGAAGGAACGATGAAGCGCGATAAACTTGTTTCACTTTCAGAAGGAAGCGCAAAATTCCAAACAACCGCGGTAAATGTGATGGTTATTGACGCGCACACCGCGGACTGGTTGAAAACAATTATTGATGGAGTGAAAGCCAAATGACTGCCGAAACAAAGACAGAAAAAATGGCGGACGCCAACACGAATGCGATGAAAGCCATCCGCATCGAAAAAGTTACATTAAACATGGGTGTCGGACAGACGGGAGAACCCTTGAACAAAGCTTCTGAAATCATGAAGAAACTTTCCGGAATGAAACCCGTGCAAACGCGCTGTAAAGTTAAAATTCCTGCGTGGGGAATCCGAGAAGGACTGCCCATCGGACTCAAAGTCACGATGCGAAAGACGAAAGCATTGGCATTCTTGAAGACCGCATTGCAGGCGAAAGAAAACACGCTCACCAAGCGCTGCTTCGACAAGAATGGAAACTTCGGATTTGGAATCAAAGAATACATTGACTTGCCCGGCTCCAAGTACGACCCGAAGTTAGGTATTCGCGGATTCGACATCCTTGTCACATTAGAACGACCGGGCTTTCGCATCAAGAAACGACGTGTTCGACCTGCGAACATTGGAAAGAAACACAAAATTACCAAAGACGAAGCCATGGCGTTCGTCCATCACACTTTCGGAACTAACATTGTGGAGAAAATTCAAGGGTGAACACACGCATGATGAACGAAGCCAAAAAAATAATGAAAGCCGAAGGAAAAAAACGCCCGAAGACGGGGAGAAATAGTTATTGCAAAAACTGCGGAAACAACAAGGGAATGGTGCACAAATACGGCATCAACTTGTGCAGACGATGCTTCAAACAGTTTGCTCCCATGATGGGATTCAAGAAGTACAGCTAATGGAGGAATGAAGATGAGCCAAATCGACCCAATTGCCGATGCGCTGACGCACATCCAGAATAGCGAGACCGCCTCCAAACGACACATCCTGATCAAACCCGGTTCTAAATTACTCGGACAGATTTTGCGCGTGATGAAAGAGAAAGGATACATCTCAAACGTGGAAGAGCACGTTGAACGACACAAGAAAATGTACAAAGTTGAATTGCTCGGAAAGATTAACCACATCTCGGCGATTAAGCCCCGCTACGCGGTAAAGAAAGACGAGTTTGAGCGATTCGAAATGCGCTACTTGCCTGCGCGAGACATTGGAACGATTATCGTGTCAACCTCCCAAGGAGTCATGACGCACGTTGAGAGTAAGGAAAAGGCCATCGGAGGACGCTTACTCGCGTACATCTACTAAAAAACATTCGCACAGGTTTTCATTTATGGCTAAAACAACGCACACCACCATCGCCATTCCGGCTGGAGTTTCCATTACCTTTAACGAGGGAAAATTGACGCTTACAAAAGGAAACAAGAACGCGCACAAAGATTTGGCAACGCCCGAAGTTAAATTCGAAATCAAGGGGCAGGACATCAAGATGACCCCGCTCAATGAGCGAAGACACACCTTCGCCATTCTCAACGCCCTCGAATCGCACATCAAGAATTTGGTTCAGGGAGTGGAACACGGATACACGTACAAACTTTCCGTTGTGCACTCGCACTTCCCGATGAACATTAAAGTAAAGGGAAACGTGGTGGAAGTCTCCAACTATTTAGGAGAAAAAAATCCGCGCTTGAGCAAGATTGTGGGAAAAGAAACGAAAGTCGATATTAAAGGAAAAGACATCACGGTCACGGGAATTAACTTAGAAGACGTTTCGCAAACCGCTGCAAACATGGAAAAAGCCACGCGCGACACGAAGAAAGACCAGCGCGTCTTCCAAGATGGAATCTACATCACGAGCAAGGGAGCATGAGTATGAGCACTGAAAAAATGAACACGGAAAACACGACAGTTACTCCCGCGAAGAAAGTCTACGGAGCGCCCGCGAAAGAAATTGTTACGCACAACGTGGCAGCCCCCGCGCACGCAACGCCCACACACACCGCACCGGTGCACGCAACACCCGTGCCTGCTCAACAAACTCACACGCACAACGAGACCAAAAAGGTTGACGCAAAAACCGAAGCCAAAACAGAAACAAAAACATCTGCTAAAGCAGCCGCGGCAAAGAAAGAAGAGAAGAAAGAATCATCCAACAAGCCCGCGAAGAAAAAAGGAAAGAAAGATGCTTGGGTGAAGAAAGAAAAAGTCAAGAAAACTGACGCCGTTCAAGATTTGAAAGACGATTTGCTCGGAAAATGGAAACCCGTTTTTTGGGGACGATTCGGAAAGAAGAATTTGCGCACGCGAAAAAATGAAAAGTATGACAAATGGCGCAAGCCCCGCGGAGAAGACATGCAGCAACGCCGAGACGACGGTGCAGTCGTGGCCGCCGGTTATCGCACTCCCAAAGCGATTCGATTCATCCATCCTTCAGGGTATGAGGAAGTGTTGATTCAGTCCGCGCGCGATTTTAACAAGATGAAACCGCACCAAGCCGCACGCTTTTCCGGAACGATCGGACGAAAAAAGAAAATTGCCCTCATCAAAATCGCCAATGAGAAAAAAATCCAGGTGTTGAACTAATATGAACCCGCGAAAAATCAAACGAATGGCCGCCGAAATCATGGGCGTGGGAGAAAGCAAAATTTGGGTGGATCCCACTCAAATGACTAAAGCCTTAGAAGCCATGACGCGCGATGATATTCGAAACTTGGTGGCACAACGCATTGTGCGCAAACGAAAAGACCAAGGACACTCCCGCGGAGCCGCCCGCATTTTGCAGGCGAAGAAGCGCGTGGGTCGAAAACAAGGACAAGGTAAACGAACAGGAACCAAGAAAGCCCGTTCACAGCCCAAGAAAATGTGGCAAGACCGCGTCCGCGCGCTGCGGACGACGTTGCGCACACTCAAGACGGATGGAAAATTGAAAGGAAATTACGCTGAATTATATCGACAAGTCAAAGGAAATTATTTCCGAGGAAAAAAACACTTATTGCAAGCTGTGGAGGGTGAATCCAAATGAGTAAGACGAGCACATTTCAAACACCTTTCCGCCGACGCGCTGAAGGACGCACGAATTACGTGAAACGACTCGCCTTTGTTAAAAGCGGACTCGTTCGCGCCGTTGTGCGAAAATCCACGAACAATTTGAGCGTGCAGTTTGTGCAAACAGAACACGGAAAAGACGCTGTGCTCACGGCCGCGCACACGAAAGAATTGAACGCGTACGATTACAAAGGACACGGCGGAAATATTCCAGCCGCCTATTTGACAGGATACCTCGCCGGAAAGAAAATGACCGCGAAGCAGAAAGGCGCGGAGATTATTGTTGATTTAGGCATTCAGCCCGCGATACACGGCACGCGATTGTTCGCCGCGATTAAAGGAATGGTGGACGCCGGAGCCAACGTCAAAGCCGATGCGGTATCATTCCCCAAAACCGAACGATTGACTGGAAAGCACGTGGATGCGTACGCGCAAAAGGAGCCTTCTAAAATGAATCGCCACCAATTTGCATTGTACGTGAAGGAAAAAGTCTCTATTGACAAATTTTCTAACATGGTTGAAGAAGCCAAAAAAACAATTGATGAGCGTGTTAAAGCATGAATGACTCAACGAAACGACCTCCCCGATCCGGACGACCCGGTGGATTCGCAGCGCGCGGAAAGCCCCCTCGAGCAGGTGGACGCGGTGGCGGCGGCGGACGTGGCGGCGGATTTGGTGGCGCACGAGGATCTCCTCGCGGCGGACCTCGACGCGGAGAAATCTCCCGAAAAGAATTGATGACGGATGAACAGTTGAAAGAAATGGAAGCATCCGCAACCGGATCACTCACGCGCGAACAGCAGCAAGTGATTGACGATTGGGTTCCCAAAACGGAAGCCGGCCGACTGGTAAAGAGCGGCGAAGTCAAGTCCATGGAAGAATTGTGGTCGAGACACTTGCCCATTTTAGAAAGCGAAATTGTCGACATGCTTGTTCCGGACTTGCAAGAACAAATGATTGACACGCGCAAAACAACGTATGTGCGAGCATCCGGACGAAAATTTAATTTTGCCGCATTCGTTCTCGTCGGAGACGGAAAGCGATACATCGGACTCGGAATGGGTTCGGACAAGGAACGATTCCCCGCGATTCGAAAAGCCGGACGCGATGCTCGATTGAAACTTATGCCTGTGCGAGTGGGAAGCGGTTCGTGGGAAGATTTGTCTAACACCACGCGCAGTGTGCCGTTCAAAGTTACTGGAAAAGCCGGCTCGGTTCGCGTTACACTCTATCCTGCGCCGCAAGGAACGGGTTTAGTTGTTGGAAAACAAATTCAAGAAGTGTTCCGATTCGCCGGAATTACAGACGTGTGGGGAAAAACAAAAGGAAGCTCCGACACGAAATTGAACTATGTTCGCGCTGCCTACAACGCGATGGAACAATTGAACAACGTGCGCATGTCTCCGGACATGCAGCGCAAGTTTAGTCACTTGACGGGAGGGCGAGAAAAATGTACGCCGTCATCCGCGTTCGCGGACTCAAACACGTTCGACCTGAGGTCGTGCACGCACTCAAAACACTTCAGCTTGACCGCAAAAATCATTGCGTGCTGATTCATGTGAATGCGTCCACGGAAGGAATGCTCCATCAAATCAAAGACATGGTGGCCTTTGGACCGTTGAAAGTCGAAACGATTACCAAACTCTTAGAAAAACGCGGACGCGTGGAAGGGGACAAGCCCATCACGGCCGAGTTTTTGAAAGCACACAAGTTTGACTCACTCTCCGCGTTGGCGAAAGCCCTGCACGAAGAGAAAACCACGTTGAAACACGCGGGAATCAAGCCCGTCATGCGACTCAACTCCCCTACGAAGGGATTTGGACGCATCGGAATGAAACAGGGCGTGGGATTAAAAGGCCCGCTCGGTTTTCACGAGAATGGAATTGACACTTTACTTACGAAAATGATGTAATGGATTGATGCATATGGTTGTACGAAAACGAAGACGCGCCAACAAACAATTGGGTGAACGCACGCACGGTCACGGGGACACGAAGAATTGGAGAGGCTCCGGAAACCGCGGAGGAGTTGGACGCGCCGGTTCACATAAACACAAGTTTTCCAAATACTGGATGACATTCGGAATCAAAACCACTTTACACACGTTCCACCCGAAAGGAAAATCATTGAACGTGGGACAAGTCTCTCAGCAAATTGAGAAATGGATGAAACAAGGAAAAGTAGTGGAAGATGATGGAATGATTGTCATTGACGGAAACAAACTCCGACTTGGAACATTGCTTGGAAGCGGTGTTGTGAGCGGAGAATGGATGGTCAAGAACGTCCGCGTCACCGAAAAAGCTCGCACGAAAATTGAAGAAGCGAACGGTGAAATCGTAGACACATTTGAAACAGCCGGCGGCGAGGCGAAAGCCCGAGACCCGTCCGCTGGGGCAGGAGATGCTGAATGACATCGTTCTTCGAGCGTCTCGACCCCATTCTTAAATTACTTCCAGAGGTACACAGGCCCACCACCGCACCGCCTCTGATGCGAAAAATTCTTTTCTCCGGACTCGCGCTTGTTATCTTTTTTGTCATGGGACAAATCGAACTCATCGGTTTGTCGGGACAGTCCGTGCAGCAAGTGGAAGCCCTTCAAACGATTCTCGCATCGGACATTGGTTCACTCATCACGGTTGGAATTGGTCCGATTGTCCTCGCATCCATTGTTTTGCAATTGCTCGTGGGAGGAGGATTAATCAAACTCGATTTATCCATTCCCGAAAATAAAGCACGATTCACTGCGACACAAAAATTACTCGCCATTATTTTATCTTTTTTCGAAGGTGCAGCCTTCTTAGGATTCGGCATTCCGGGAGTAGGATTCCTCTCCGCGGCGCCGGGAATGTTTGTTTTTGTCATGCTCCAAATTGCATTGGGTTCCATCATCTTACTCTACCTCGATGAACTCGTTTCCAAATGGGGAATCGGAAGCGGAATTGGATTGTTCATCGCAGGCGGCGTTGCGCAGGGATTCTTCTGGCAAGTATTTAGACCCGCGGACCAATTTGGAAGCGCGGGACGAATTTTCACGATTGGACAATCGCTCATTGAAGGAAATGCGTACGCGGCGTTTGTGGGACTCGTTCCCATATTGTTTGTCATATTAATTTTCCTCGCGGTTGTTTTCGCGGAAGGAATGCACGTGAATATTCCCATCGCCATGGGACAATCCGGCGCGGGCGGACGATACCCGGTGAAATTTTTGTATGTGTCTAACATGCCCGTCATTTTGGCCGCGGCGTTGTTTGCCAATATTCAACTCTGGACGAGCTTAACCGCGGGAATTCCGTACGTGAACACATTATTTTCCGGTCTTTCATGGATGACTACTTCACCGCGCGTCGGGGGAAGCTTCTCACTCGTTGAAGGACTCTTAACGTTGGGAATTACCTCCACTACCGCGATGGAAGTGGCGCAAGCCATCGTGTATTTGTTCGTGCTCGTTATTACGTGTATTATTTTTGGAAAGTTTTGGATTGAGTTGGGAGGGCAAGGAAGCAAAGCCGTGTCGGAACAACTCGACCGAAGCGGTATGAGCATTCCGGGCTTCCGACGCGACCCGCGAATCATGCAGAAGGTGCTGGACCGCTACATTCCGCATGTCACTGTATTAGGGTCCATTTTCGTGGCCTTGCTTGCGGGTTTATCCGACATTACGGTTGCCTCATTGGTTTCCGGAACCGGAGTTTTGCTCGCGTGCGGAATTGTGTACCGATTATACGAAGAATTGGCCAAGGCTCAACTCATGGATATGCACCCTGCGTTGAAAGGCTTCTTCGGAGAGAAATAAAGGGGAGGAAATGGCCGGTCGATTCCCAATGTTTTAAAACGTTCCCCAAGGGAATTACCTTGGAACGGCCCTTGAAAAAGGGCTAAAATGGAGAATACCCCCAATCGCATATGTTTGACAATCCAGCAGCCAGTTTGGTCGTGGTTTCCGCGCTATTTGCGGTCATCAGCCAAGTCGTACAACTGGTTTTCGGAAACCGGAAAGAAACACGGCGCATACAAAAAGCGATGAAAGAAAAAAACAAGGAATTGAAGGAGTTGATGAGCAAAGGAGACCAAACCGATAAATCCGCTGTGGAACGAGCCCAAAAAGAAATGATGGACCTCTCCACGAGCACGATGAAAAACATGCCCAAACTGATGATTGTGAACATGATTGTGTTCCTCCCTCTCTTTGGGTTGGTCTCGCACGCATACCAAGGAACGAAAGTGAATCTGTTCTTCCCGCTCAACATGATTTGGGCACAGGGAGATTGGTTCTGGTTCTACGTGTTATGCTCCTTCCTCATCTCCATGGTTGTAAACCATGTCCTCAATGAGTATGATAATCACAAAGAAAAAAAACAAGGAACGATGAAAAATGCCCACTAAATCCGAACGACGAAAACTCCGCGGCTTCCGACGCAGCGCTAAAGGAACGCGCATGGTTACGAAAGGAAAGAAGCACCAGAAACTTCGCTGCGCCATCTGCAATGACGTGTTGCACGGTGTTTCGCACGGCGCTTCACGCTCACGCATTGCCAAACAATCCAAGACACAACGCAGACCTACGGGAATGTTGGGCGGAATCGTTTGCAACGTGTGCAAACGAATGCTCGTCACGGAAATGGCTAAAGTCAAATCCGGAGTCAAAAAAATGTCCGACACGCAAATCTCTATCCGCCCTTACTTGGCGCAGATTGAGAAACAGGTGATTTAACATGGCTGCCATTTTTACCACGGGAAGAATTTGTTATAAAACTACGGGCCGCGACGCGGGAAAAAAGATTGTAATCGTTGAGAATGCCAAAAATGGTTTTGCCATTGTCGAAGGATTGTTCACCAAAAAAGGAAAGGTCAACATCAACCACCTTCTTCCGACGAGTGAAACCATTTCACTAAGCGCAAACTATTCGCGCGAAGATTTGAAAAAAAAATTAGGAAAGGGTGAATAAACATGGCTGAAATTCGTTACATTGTTCGTATTGCCAACAAGGACTTGAATGGAGGCACGCCCATCTATCGTGCTTTGACAGGAATCAAAGGCATTGGAATCCGCATGGCGCGCATGATTGCGTACCAGTTTCAAAAAGAACACGGTATTGCATACAATTTGCCCTTAGGACAATTGCCCGAAAACATGGATGAAAAATTGGAAGCCATTGTGCTCGCTCCGCACGCGCACGGCTTGCCCACGTGGACAGCGAATCGCAGCAAAGCCATGGAAGGAAAGACCGGTCACATGGTGATGAGTGATTTAGATTTTGCAATTCGAAACGACCTTCAAACGATGAAGAAGTTGAAATCGTACAAGGGACTGCGCCACGCGCTCGGACTCACGGTGCGCGGACAACGTACACGTACGAGCGGACGAAAACGCGGCAATGCGGTTGGAGTCGAAAAGAAAGTCGAAGCCAAACCCGCTCCCAAGGCCGAGGCAAAAAAGTAAAGGTGAATGTTTATGGGTGACCCGAAGTTTGCACGAAAAAAGTATGGAACTCCCAAGAAGCCGTGGGATAAGAAGCTCTTAGAGAATGAAAAAGCGCTCCGCACCACCTATGGTTTGCGAAACAAGCGCGAAATTAGAAGCATGGAAGCACTCGTGCGCGGAAAACGACGCAATGCTAAACACGTGTTAGCGATTCCCTTAGAAAAGCGCGCAGCCAAAGAAAAAGAACTCTTGGACTCGCTCATTCGAATGGGAGTCATGCGCGGAAAGCCCTCGCTGCAAGATGTTTTATCTCTCAACTTGGAATCATTCCTCGAGAGACGATTGCAAACAATTGTGTGGCGAAAGAATTTGGCCAACTCTCCCAAGATGGCGAGACAATTCATCACGCACGGACACATTGCAGTAAATGGAACCAAAGTAACCGTGCCTTCGTACTTTGTCACGAAAGAAGAAGAAGCCACCGTGTCATATCACGGAAAGCCGATGATTTTACAATCCCCTCAAAAGATGGCCAAAGACGCCAAACAAGTTGAGAAAGACTTCGCTGAAATGCGCGGAGAACCTGCGGGAACAGAAGGAAAATTAGCCGGCGAGTCGGAAGAAGCAGCTGTTTCGCCCGATGCGAAAGAAGCCGCGGAAGAGGGAAAGTGATTCACCATGGCTGACAAAGATATGAAAGTAGGATTGGTGCACATTTTCGCGACGCACAACAATACGATTATTTTGCTCACCGATTTAACCGGTGCGGAAACACTCGCCAAATGCTCGGGTGGAGTTGTGGTGAAAACACAACACAAAGAAGGCAGTCCGTACGCGGCCATGAAAATCGCCGAAACGATTGCCCAAAAAGCCCGCGAAAAAGGAATCTCTATGGTTCACGTCCGCGTACGCGCTAAGGGCGGAATTCGTCCGCGAAACCCCGGACAGGGAGCGGAAGCCGCGATTCGAAGCTTGACACGCAACGGTATTCGAATCGTGTCCATCGAAAACGTCACGCCGACGCCGCACGATGGAACGCGAAAGAAAAAGAAACACCGAAGCAAGAAGGTTTAACGAAGTTAAATTCAACAAAAATGAAATGAGAAAAAAGGAGGAAAAAAATCATGGCTCGAAACGCAGTGAAAGTGCTTCAAGACAAGGGCAATACCGCCCACATTTTGATTAAAGGTACGACCACCGCCACCATCAATGCCATCAGACGAACGGCCATGAGCGAAGTTCCCATTCTTGCGATTGAAGAATTAGGCATTTACGAAAACAACGGCGTGTTGTTCGATGAATTCTTAGGACACCGACTCGGACTCATTCCGGTGAAGATGGACGCCAAATCCTACCGCTTAGGAGACAAAGCCAAATTTACCCTCGACGCATCGGGACCGGGAACCGTGTACTCCAACGAAATCAAATTCGGAGACGCGGTTGTTGACGTGCTCGACAAAAAAATTCCTTTAACAAAACTAAAAGCCGACCAGCGCATTCGAATTGAAGGAGAAGCCGTTGTCGGACAAGGAAAAGACCACGCCAAATTTCAGCCGTGTATTATCGGCTTCCGCGCGCTTCCCATGTTTACGATTAACGATGAAATCAATTCTGAAATGATGCAGAAAATCGTTGCCAGCTGCCCCGTAAAAATTATCGAAACCAAAGGAAAGAAACTCTCGATTACGCAAGAAGCGGATTGTACACTCTGCGGTGCCTGCGAAGAAGTGGGTGGAAGCTCAAACATTCAAGTGGACGCGGACGACACGGGATTTATCCTCATGATGGAAAGTACTGGCGCGTTGGAAAACAAGGAAATCCTCCACCAAGCTTGTGAGATTATTGCCAAAAAAGCGGATGATTTCGCTGAACAAATAAAGGAGGGGCTCTAAAAAAATGCGTGAAAAAGGAGGCTTCTTAATCGCATCGTGACCCTGTTAAATTACACAGCAGGAGTTCCCGAGCGGTCAAAGGGGCGGGACTTAAGATCCCGTGGCTTAGTGCCTTCACAGGTTCGAATCCTGTCTCCTGCATGCCCGAATTATCCATTCGGTCGCTCGGAGAACAGGTCCCTGCGCGCAGGAACCCAGTCGCCGAAAAGAAAACACGAAAAAGCCAAAACTGATATTTATGAAACGAACCGGACCCACCAGCACACGCACACGAGGACTCGTGGTACAATTAGACAAGCACGGCAAGACGAGTAAACAGGACGTTTACCGCTTGCTCTCCGACATGATGGGCATGTCCACACGCGAACGGACGCAAGTGAATGTGTCGCACCTGAACAAGATGAGCCAAATTTACAAGGACAAAGTGCTTGTCGTTCCGGGAAAAGTTCTCTCGAACGGAGAAGTCACGCAAGCCTTTGAAGTCGCTGCATTTGGTTTTTCAGACGTGGCGCGCAAGAAGATTGTTGCCGCGAAAGGAAAAGCATGGACGCTCGAAGACCTCGTTCATCACAAGATTCCCGCTAACAAAATGATTTTGGTGAAATAATATGACGTCAAACGTAAAACACACGACCAAGAAGCCCGTTGCCGCGGTAAAATTGCCCGCGCGTGAAACCATGTACGTGGACGCGACCAACGCCATCGTGGGAAGACTCGCGAGTGTAGTGGCTGAAAAATTATTGATGGGCGAACGTGTAACGGTTATCAACACCGAAAAAGCCGTGTTCACCGGAAACCCGCGTGTTCTCGTCAAACTCTGGCAAACACGCTTAGATTTGCGCCCGCGCGGAAACCCCGAAAA
>CAZGES010000029.1:0-12708 GCA_964524375.1 uncultured archaeon | reverse complement strand
AATCGCGTCTTCGAGAATCTTTCGTCCTTCTTCCTGCACTTCACCCGAGAGATTTAACTCCGAGGCGAATCGCGGAATGTAGTGAATCGGATTCGTCAAAGGAACTTCTAATTTTAATTCGCGCACGAGGAAGCGATATGTTCGACCAATTTCTTTCTTCGTCAAACCGGAGGCTTCGGCCATTTCGTTCAGCGTTCGAGGAACTTGGTACGTTCGGCAAACCGTGTACAACACCGCGGCAACAACCGCTTCAATCAAGCGTCCGCGAATCAAACCTTTCTTGACGGTTTTACGGTACAAGAGAGCGGCCGCTTCCACCAATTGCTCGGGGATGTTCAAATAACTTGCAACTCGGCGCAATTCCGTCAAGGCGATGGACAAATTTCGTTGCATGCTGCTCGAGATACTCGCGCGTTTGTGCCATTTGATCAAGCGATACATCTGTGCTTTGCTTTTCGAAGATAATTTGTTTCCGCGCGCATCGGCTCCGCGTCGGTCAATAACCGTGACCAAACCCTTGTTGAGTTTGACATACTTCATGGGCGAACCCGTGCGAGCGGAGTCTTCAAACCCGTCCCCGTCAAACGTTCGCCATTCTTTTCCAAAATCCATTTCGTCTTCAGACACAATGAGTCCGCACTGCTGGCAGACGATTTCTCCCTTCTCGGAATCTTTCTTTAGTTTGGTGCTTCCGCATTCCGGACAAACGTTTCCTGCCATGGCTCAATCACCTTCTCCAAAAAGTTCCGATAAAAACAGGACTAGGGGTCTCGTGTTGAGGCTCAGCTAGGACTGCTCGAACAAGAACTGTATATACTAAAAGTCCATGAAGTAATATATATACTTACTGGTACGGTATATAAAGAAAGTTAAATTCGGCTTAAAATGGAACCCGTTTTGAGGGGAAAATTCGTTCCCTTTTTGGTTGCCTAGCACACGCCCGCTGGGAATGCGGCTCGCCAGCAGGGGAATAAGGCGGTGCGGAACTTGTCTTGGTTGTTGTATTCCACTGCCCATTCCGTCACAAAACTCGTTCCCTGTAAGCTAAATATTCCCACGCTCCCATCGCGGCGCGTGTTTAAATCCGCGGTGAGGATGAGCACTCCATTTTTGTATACCGTAATGCGTTTTCCATTCATTTCGGCTTTGAGAAAGTGATATGTTCCATGTCCATACGGCACGGTCGTGTACCATGCGCTGCGCTGCCCGCTGATGAATTGCTCCACTCCCACGTTCGCGTGCGTGTCGTTCACATCTTCCACGTACACGCTGCTCATGTTGAGCGGGTCCACGTAATCAAACACAAGTTTGGTTTGGGGGTTTGTATTGTACGTTCCATCCGGATAATAGGGTTTTTTTATTTTTGCTTGGAGGTGAACGTTGTAATCCGCTATGTTCACATCCTCAAGGGGTGTGTACACGTATCGCGCGGCCTGTGTGACGCCTGGAAAAATAGTCACCCCATCTGCGCTTGCAAGCTGCATGACCCATCGTCCATTATCCTTGGTTGGGAGCGCCCATCCCTGCGGCCCTAATGGTGGCAACTGCGGACTGGATCGTGGAGTGAGGGCGCGCCATTTTCCATTAAATGCATTGGGTGTTTTTTCAATCCAAATTTTGTTGACCGTGAAATTGAAATCCGTTCCTGATCCTGGTAATTCTTCCCCGTGCACTGCCACGTCCACGTATCCGGTCGTATCGAATGTGCTTCCTCCGAGGGCGGGGACAAAACATCCTTTGTCGCAGTTCATATCGTAGCTGCGCAGCATGAATCCCGGCACGATGGGGGTGGCGATGTCGAAGTAGCTGTAGTAGTGCTGCTGGTCCATTCCGATGCGTATGTCCGTTCGCCAAATGTTATCCAGATTACCATCGAGTTTTATCCAATAATACATGACTCCCTTCGCATTGAAGTCTGCCAGATTGATGGTTGGGTTTGGATAGGTTGCCATGCTCGCGCGCGGGTCTGGTGTTTGTGCCACGATGCTTTCCACTTTCAACCCGCTTGGGGCATACTTGATATAATTGGTCTGCGCACTCACGGCATTGGCATCTAGTTGCAGTGTCCATTCCTGCGGATTGTTGGTCTCATTAATCACTCGAAAATAACTCGTATACATCGAAAAATTATCCGTGTACACGACTGCGCTGGCAGCGCTGGTCATGAATAGAATCATGAGCAATGATAGAAACGCGTGTTTCATCATTCCACTCATCCTTTTGGAGTATTATTCTTTCGTGTTCTTTTTCGCAGCCGCTTTGGTGGCGGTTTTCACTGCTTTAGCCGTTCGAGCACTTGTTTTCTTCGTGTCCGTGGGGGCGTTGGCCAGTATCGCAGTAACAGCTCCCGTTTGTCCGGGTCGACTTGTTACGCGTGCGAAGGCTTTGTTTCCATTTCCTTCCACTTCAATCAATGTTCCCTTCGTGATGATGTTTCGTCTCACGTACAGTCTGTTTGCGGGGTTTTCGTGCACCCAAATAATGTTCATGACTTGCGTTTTTCCGCTCTTTTGGTCGGTAACGGAGGCTTTTCGTGCTTTCGTCAGTTTGATTTTAGTCGTGTTTCCCATCCCTTTGACGGCCTTGCTTTCATTCTCTTCCGCCATCGTCGTCGCGGTAAAATCTCCACCCTTCTGGGAGAGTCGCTTGCTCACGCCATCGCGCGTGCGTAAAATTCCTCCGGTTTCTTTCCGGTTGCTTTTTTCGTGCCATTGGGTCATTCGTCATCATCCTTCGATTGGTTTTATTATTTCAGTTGCTGTTCATAGCAGGTATGAAACCCTTTTTGGTCGATTTCACATCCTTGGGCACAAAACCCTGGGTTTTGGCCTATTTGCTGGGGCAACAGACTAAGAATGGGTCCTTGGACACGCTTAAAAAGCAATGGGGCAGGTCCTCTCCAAAGCACTCCGGAAAAGCCCCTGTTTCAGAGGGTTTCGTTCAAATTCTTCCTCTCCGCGTCCTCGCCTCTCCTACGCACCTTGAATGGGTGGGTTTCGGCCTCCTCTCAAGCATGGAAACGGACTCCCTTCACTTTCGTCAGCCCGAACTCGAATTCGTTGCGCGTGCCGCGGGCACGTTTCAATGGAAGGACGTCTTGAAGAAAGTAACATTGCAAAAAACGGACAAAGACATTGTTTTAGTGTGGATGGGCCCCCGCGCAGAATGGGATGAGAAAAAATTCGTTCACACCGCGAAAGAATGGGGTTTTGTGTCGCGAAACAAGTGGCCTTCCATTTCAGAACATGAAAACGTTTTTGCACTGGAACGAAGTGCATTAGCGGGGTTAGACTAATTTTTTTTTTGAATAATTGGAAATGTGAATCAAATGGAATCCACAAAAAAATTGAACACCAAAAAAAATTCCCCGGTCGATTCCCTTGTTGCACGTCCGTGGATTATTTTGTTAATCATTTTCTTCCTCGCCGCCGCGGTGCGAAGCGTTCCTTTGCGCTTCGACGGAATGTTCGACCCCGATTCGCATTTTCATGCACGTTTAAGTAATGAAATTGCCCGCTCGCATGAATTAATCACGTGGGATTCGCTCTCGTTACAAGGCCGCGTGTATTCATACCCTCCCCTGCTTCACATCATGGTTGGTTTTCTCGCCGCGCTCACGAATACGGACGCATTAGTGGTGCTAAAATTTTTTGGAATAGTTGTAGGGGCATTGTTCGCGGTCTCCACCTACTTGCTCGCCAAACTTTTTTCGCGTTCGCATTCCATTGCATTATGGTCCGCCCTTTTTGCGGGACTCGCGAGCATTGCCATCTTCCGCACCGCCGGCCACACGCGTCCGGATGGAGTGGCGTTGGCACTCATTCCTTTTTTGCTTTTTCTTTGGCTCACGCGACGCTCAACGTGGGCATTCGTGCTGAGCCTCGCACTCGTTCTCCTGCACCCTCTTTCGGCCGTTGTTTACGGAATTTTGTTGGGTGTGTGGTTGGTGTGGGGCCTCCTGCGGAAAATTTCCTTCCCCATTCTTCTTCCATTTGCCATGCTCGGAATGGTTGTCCTGTTTTTTGCTTGGGTGTGGAGCGTGGGTTTGCCATTTTCCAATTATGCTTCTCATGTTTCATTAGAAGCAAGTGAACTCGCTCAATTCCCCCTCCTTGCTTTCATTTTGTATTTTCCCCTCGCATGGATTTTTGCCGCGGTGGGCGCGACTAAAACAAAACTCCCTCTCCTGCTAATCTCATGGTTGGGTGTGGGAATCGCATTGGGCGCATTAGGGATGCGCTTCTCCATGTATTTCATTCCTTTCTTCTCTATTGCCGCGGGCTTCGGAATAATTTGGGTGGTCTCGAAACTAATTCCCGACAAGCGCACGATTCCAGTTTTTTTGGGACTTTTTCTCATTCTGGGTTTCATTTCTATTTTTGTCGCGATGAGCAGCATCCACCCCTACGTGAAAGAGTCGGAGAAACCCGCCATTGATTTTTTGCGTGAAAACGGTTTGCCCGGCGATGCAATTCTTCCCGCGTGGGACCAGGGCCACGTGCTCGCCTACTATACTAAACTCCCCGTCATCATCGATGGCTATTTTGAATTTGCCCATGAATTAGAAGCGCGCAATGACGCGCGGAAAAATGTTCAATATAGTTCCAATTGCACCACCATCTTGAACGCCGTGGACCAATTCCGCGCGCGCTTCGTGTATTTGTCCCGCGACGAAGTAACTGCTTCCGCCACGAAAACGGGTTTGTTAGAATTGCAAAACTGCCCCGGCCTCGCGCTCGTTTTTTCTTCGGATGGGGCGCGCGTGTACGAACGCACGTACACGTCAACCACACAACTGCAAATTGGCTAATCTATTTTCGTTTTTTGATTGAACTTCATTGTAAACCGAAAGGTTTACGATGCCAGCAAACTTGTTTGCTTGGTTTCCTAAAAAGTTCAGTCGAACGGCAATTCCGCATCTTCGCGCTCTCCATTCTCATGCTCTTCTGCCGTTCCCGTGTCCGGCACCGTATCGTCAAATTGGTTTAACTCATCTATGATCGCGCGTTCTTTCTCTTGCTTGGGAGAAATTTTTACTTTTTCTTTTTCATACGGCAATGTCAACACATCAATAATCGCCTGCGCTTTTTTGGGGCCAATGTTTTCCACTTCCTTCAACTCATCCTTGCTCGCATTCACCAGTTTTTGGATGCTTCCAAAGTGTTCCAGCAATGTTTTGGCCACCGTGGGTCCGATTCCGGGTAAGCTTTCCACCAAAAATTGTTTTTGCTCACTCGGCGTGAATCCTTTTCTCCCCACTCGTAAACGTATTTCGCGGTCGCTTCCCAATTGTTCGCGCTTGGCCATTTGGTGAATATATTTCGCGGTTTCGTGCGCATCTTTGGTGTAAAAAATGGGGATGCGATACGTTAATGCAATCGTGGAGAGCATTCCAATGATAGCATTCTCATGCACGTTGCGCATCGTGAATAATTCCTCGTGATTTCCTTCCAAAATCAATAAGGGTCGGGCGTACGCCTGGCTCATGTTCAGCAATTGTCCCATGAGTCGCCCGTCAATTAAACTTCCCAAAAAATCTTCCACGGTTTTTCGTTCGATTACGACATCCGGACCAATCACAAAGTCCCCAACCTCAAGTGTTTTCATATGCACGCGCACATCGGGAAAAAAAGATAGTTCGCGCAGCACTTGAGAGGCCTGTTCGCGCGCGTCGGCGAAAACAAACACGTTGTCCGATTTTTCCGTGTGTGCGAATAACGTGGATTGCCCATTTGTTGCACGTGAAGGGAGCGTGTCCGGAATTGAATCATCAGCGTTTTTTTCCAATTCGCTCAAAATATTCCTCTTCGCGGGTTGCATTCCCCCGGTTTGCGTTGAAAGTCGTTGCAATGTCTCGTGCATGTTTTTTTCTTTGCGTTTGGAAGCCCAATACATTCCCTCATCCATGGTTTTTTCGGCCATGAGAATGATGACGCGCCCTTCTGCTTTCCTTCCAGTTCTCCCGCGGCGCTGAATCAACCTAATTTCACTCGGCACCGGTTCGTAAAAAATAACCAAATCCACGGAAGGAATGTCTAATCCTTCCTCCGCCACACTCGAGGCAACGAGGGCATTGTATTTTCCCTCCCGAAAATCTTCCAACAATGCAATTTGTTTCTTTTGCGACAACCCTTTGTCTTTCGCCGACTTGTTTGCTTGTCCGATGAACCGCGCGGCTTTGATTCCAGGGGTTTCATTCAGTTGGTCGGTCACAAATCCCACACTATCCCGATAGTGGTTGAAGACTAATACACGCGATTCGGGGTTTTCCTCGAATTGTTTTTGCAGAATTTGTTTTAACAATGCAAGTTTAGGGTGCTCCACATTCTGAGCGGTGAGTTTTTCTTCGAGTGCAAATGCTTTTTGCACCTCTTCATGGTTGGAAATTAATCCTGCCGCTTTGGGACTTCCCACGAGACCACTGGCGTGTTTCATTTTGGAAAAATATTCGTGCAACGAATGAATTCCCTGGCTTTCCAATAGTGTAATCGCGTGCGATACTTTCATCACCGCTGCCGCGCGGGACACGGCTTGATATAATTGTGGTTTGGTCGTGCCATACTTGATCATGTCCTCTCTCAATTGCGCTTGCAGCTGTAACAAGTCCGTGCGCCGAATAAAATTCGCGTGCATGTTTCGCGCGTACCCAATTTTCTTGAAGAAAACAATTTGCTCACTCAAAAATTTTTGCAAGTGCGACTTGATGGTGTAAAATTCTTCCGGGAGTTTGACTTTTTTCCACTCGACATGAATCTCGTTCACGTACGGCTTCACATCCTCGTCGTTGAGCGTCTTCACCACAATGTGTTGGATGTACAAATTTTTGCAAATGTCTTGGATTTCTTCTTCTCCTGAACCTGGGGATGCGGTCAATGCGAGAATGCGCTTATTTTTGTCCGTGTTGTGCGTTGCCCAAAAAACTTTGGAAAGGTAAACATAACTGTATTCTTTTACCGACCGATGGGCCTCATCAAAAATAATCAATTGCACATCCTTGAGGGTGGATTTTCCCGTGAGGATGTCATTCTCAATCGTCTGCGGCGTCGCGGTAATGATGGTGCTTTCATTCCACACTTGCGCTCTTTTTTCCGGACCCAACGCTCCGGTTAACACGTTAATCGTTTCCGGATGCAATGTTAAAAATTCACGCAAACGTGTTTGATGCTGCACCGCCAAGGGTTTCGTGGGCGCAAGGAACAATATTTTCTGGTGGGGGTTTTTTTCGAGCATGCGAGCGCATAGCATCGCGGCGATAACCGTCTTTCCCAATGCTGTAGGGGCCACTACTAATGTATTTCCTTTCTCCTCGACTTGCGCTACAATCACTTCCTGATACAAGCGGCGCTCCACGAGGTTAGGCTTCAACAGGGGGTGCGATACAAAATTAGTCATGTGAAAAAATCAACCATACTACTATTGCCCTTCCTCGTTTATTTTAAATCCACTAATACCATTTCGCCGAGAAAATCGCTTTTATTTGTCTTTTTCTCTTATTTTAAGGCATTTTAGGACTTTTTTTGAGAAAAAGGGGCACCATTGGGTTTTATATTTTCGAAGGGCCAGAATTAGTCTATCAAAACATAACCTGTGGTTGGGGTGTGTTTTCATTCCATTAATTTTTTAGAAAAAAAGGTTGGAGAAAAAGGTTGGGACTGATATGAGTGAACTACCATTAGCCGCTGTTGATCGAGTCATTCGCAAAGCCACCGGCGTGCGCGTTTCGGAAGAGGCTGCCAAAGTCCTTGCGGAACAACTCGAAGAAATGGGGATGACCATCGCCCGCGAAGCATCCACCTTCGCCAAGCACGCCAACCGAAAAACAATCACCGGCGCGGATATTCGACTGGCGATTAAGAAGTAGTCCTTTTTCGTTGCACGCGAAAACGATACGAGCGATGTTTTGATGCTCTTCTTTCTCCTTGCGCGTTCCGGTTAACAATCTGTAAATCTCTTACACGACTCAGCCGTAAGAGATGACGCGCTTTCAATAGTGTTTTCTGATCCGTGGCGGGTTGCACATACACTTTAGTCTCTGGCGTTGCAATCCTATACAACCCCCGAATGAATGCTGTGTTTGGAATCTTTGTTTCTTTCCATCGTTTGGCCTCAAAAAGATTGAGGGAAATAAGCGATGTGGGACGAATCGAATGGAGTTCTTTAGTGGTGCCGACTTCTTCAGATCCTAATTTGAATACTTTGCCTCGCCTTCCCATATTTTTTTGTGCTATTTCAAAATATTTTTCACCAGTCGTGCCAAAGACTTGGGCGCCGTGGTCTGCTAAGAAATGAAGGAAGACACCACTTCGGCACCCCACCTCTACAATTCGTTGGTTTTTACAAAGATCCTTGACGGATTTCTTCACTTCCATTTCATTTTTGGGAATGTGGCCAGAATCCACGAGCATGTGTTCCAAGAGTAGCGCGTACCAACTTATTTCACTGTTCCACTTTGCATATCGCCTCATTTCTTCGTTTGTGGTGCTAGATTCTAAATATGGAAATGCCCACTCTCCAAAATAATTCAAGATGTGTGTCAGGAGCAGACGATTCTCAGTCATCAAATGATTCAACTAATTCGTTCAATATTAACGTTTGGGACTCTGTCACGGCTTATTGCTTATCTTCACTATTTCCACGTCGAAGGTTAATCGTTTTCCCGCGAGGGGGTGGTTAAAATCAATCGTTGCTTTTCTCGTTTCCGGGTTTAATCCAATAATTCTTCCCGTTCCGTAGGAGGAATTCACGGTAATTCCTATCCGGGTGGGAATATTCGCGTCAAGCAGAGTTTGCTGGTCCACGTCAATCACTCGCGTCGCGTCAAACTCTCCATACGCTTGCGCGGGTTCAATCACAATCACTTTTTTCTCTCCCACTTTCATTCCGAGCAAACCATTGTCGAATCCCTCAATCAGACCGCCCACACCCACTTGAAACACGGCGGGGTTTCCTTCCGAGGTTTGGTCGAAAACCGAATTATCATCGAGTGTCCCGATGTAATACAACGTAACATAGTTCCCTTTCTGAATGGCATCCGTCACAATCGTCCCCTCCAATAAATTACTCGCATCCGCTCCCGCTTTGGAAGGGAGTTCAGTGCACCCGGCGAATAGCAACACGCCCAGGAGTAAAACCGATAGAATAATGGTCTTCATACGCTCAACCATGTTCACGCGTATTTTTAACCGTTAGTATGAGCGGAGGATTTTTCCATCAATAAAGGCGCGCACCACCGCGAATGTTTCTTCCGCGGAGAATTTCTCATTGTTTAACACCAAATCAAATGGCTCCAAATCCTTTCCCATCTTAATTCCGTACAAATTTTTCCAAATCGCTTGGTCCATTTTCATGCGGGAGCGGATAGCCGTGCGTGCGTGCGCGGAGGAAATGTCGTCGCGCAATCCCACGCGAGCCGAGCGTTCTTTCTCTGAAGCGGTGAGCCAAATGCGCAGGGCTTTCTTCTTGTACAACCACGGCATGAGCCGCGCATCTGTTACACAATGGGGATTTTTTTTCAGTTGTTTCAATAGGCGCACATCTACTTCCTTGTCTATTTCAAAATTCGTTGAGCGAATCTTCATTCCTTTCTTTCCTGCGTCAGATTCCCAAAAACCCTTTTGTATTTTTTTGGCATGCTTCGCTTCTTCCTTCAGCCGTTCAAGTACGAGTCCGCGGTGCAATTCCGACGCGGAAACGTATTTCAAACCAAATTGTTTCGCCAATCGTTTAGCGAGCGTGCTTTTCCCGCTTCCAATGAATCCCGAAATCAAAATAGGATAATTTAGTTTTCCGCTGGTTTTCTTCGTTTTATTTTTCGCGTTCACGGAATCACCATCACGATAATCGTGCACACCGCGGCAATTATCGCCGCATGAATCAAAATTTCCTTCGAAACTTGTTCAACGCGTTCATTGTGCGCCAGCACGGGTTCCATTTCTCTGTTTTCGTGTTTGTTTTTCGCACTCATACACTCACTTCGGATTCGTCGTTTTTTTCCATGCATGATAAACGCATACTTTCCGCGCGGCTTGCAATAAGCTCACAAACCCCGCCATGAAAATGGGAAAAACAATAATGCGTGAAACGAGTGGAGCGTGCGTCGCGAGCAAATAACCGCTCACAAACCCGGCGATGATAATGAGAATCGTTCCCGTCCGTTTACGTTGTGCAATGCTCTGCGGTCCGATGTTGCACACGCTGCCATTCATGCGGGAAAGAGACGCCTTGCTAATAAAAAGGCGAGCCGCGTAATATGCAAATGACCTCTACTTCCGTGTGGGAGGCGCGCATCCGCTCTACGAACGCTTCCGCATTTTCTCAGCGCGTGTGGAATGCTATGCTGCGTATTCCAAAAGGAAAAGTGGCTACGTATCAAACCATTGCTAAAATGGCCGGAAACGTGAACGCTTCTCGAGCAGTGGGGAATGCGTGCAATGCGAATCCGTTTGCTCCTGATGTTCCGTGTCACAGGGTCGTGGCGAGCGATGGTTCGCTCGGGGGATACGCTCACGGCACGAAAAAGAAAGTTGAATTGTTGAAAAGCGAAGGTATTGTGGTGCGTAAAAATAATATTATTGATTTTGAAAAGGTTGTTTTCAAAAAATAGTGTCTAAAATTATTTTACGCACTCAAACACCGCGAGCAAGTTTTTCTTAAGTTGCGCATTTGTGGGAATGAGTTTGTCCGCAAGTTTGTATTTGGCCGCGACCGCTTGAATGGTTGTTGGTTCATTCGGAACGAGCAAAATAGTCTTCACGTGCTTCGCCATGTCAATGTCCCCATACGAATCAGTGATAAGCACGGTTTGATTCATGCTAAAGTGCCAATTTTTTTTGCGCACCAATTCTTTGAGCGCGGCGAGTTTGCTCCGCACTTTCACCCCGCGCGTGTGGCCGTTTTTCAATCCCATGATTTCCGCGATGCCCAATAATTTTCCCTGCTTGTCAAACGAAAGTTTGGTGCCAATCACTCCATCGAATGTGAATTTGTGTTCTTTAGAAATTTTTTCGCTCACCATTTGTGCATACTCTTGCGAGGACAATGTGGCGAGGACAATTTTCACATCTTGTTCACGTTTCACTTCGCGCAGGGCTTCAATCAATTCTACTCGGCGCGTGGGCCACATGCTGGTTAACACGTGCTTGAAATCTTTCTTGTGCATGTTTTGATATTGTAACAAGCGATTTCCATCTAGAATAGATTCTTCCACGGTTGTTTGTCCCTGCGCGAGTTTGTGCAATATTCCCTCGTACAAAATGTCCCCCATCGTGGTGTGGTCGACTTTTTCCGGATAGCAAAAACGCAGTCCCGCATTTCCCGCGTCTGCGTCGAAGAGCGTACCATCCATATCCACCACAATCGTGGAGATTTTGTTGAACCAAAACCGTGGCGCGTGCGTTTGCCTCTTTACTTTGAAAATGAGCGAGTTTCGCAGGAAACCCCCCACGACGCGTGCGCGCTTGACTTTATTTTTCACAAACGTTTGCAGGGACATACTTTTTTTTCCAGTTTATCAAAGGGTTTTGATCAAACTTTTCTCAAAAGTTTGTAAAAGAGAGTTATTAAGGGTTGGTTTTACTTCACGTCAATTATTTCTTTTATTTTCCATCCTGGATGAGTGTGCAAAAATTCTTCCAGTGATTCCAGCCTGTCCTGCGTTCCAACGCGCTGCATAATCCAATGTTTTCCTTCACTAAACCCCACGTACAGTGCCGTGTGCGTGTATGCCCGTTCACGAGAGTTATATTTTGACCCCGGGTTGTATATTCCAATAATTTGTCCAGGTTTTACAATCGTGCGAATTTCTTTCGTTTGAGTGGTTTCTCCTTTCCACATGCTTCGATTGCGGTGCGCTGCCTCCCATGCATCTCCGGGATTGAATTTTTTTCCAAATAATTTTTCAGCGGCTAATCGTGCATACATCATGCAATAGTTGCCTTTTGGAATTTGGGAGAAATGCAGAGGTTCGCGTGCAATCGTGAACGAACGCGGCTTTTCATGCACGGGTGCTTGGGCGCGTTCGATAAATGGTTCACTTCGTTCAATCGAAATGGGTTTTGTTTTTTGTTCATGATAAATCTGGCGTCCGCCAAACGCGAGCAACCCTGCGCCGAGTGCAGCGTTGATTCCCCAAATTCGTTTGGCGCGTGTGCTCCATCGTTTTTGTTTGGGGGATGGCATGCGCGAACATCCAAATTCGCCTTAATAAATAAATTACACGACAGGTTGATGGTCGCTTTCTTTCAAGACCATCATCGTCTGCGTTCCGCCCACACCATCCAACTTGCGCAGCTTGAACGTGATGAGTTCATTCATCTCATCCAAGTCTTTGACGCGTACACGTGCCATTAAGTCCGCGCTTCCGGTGATGATGTACACGTCTTCAACGGACTCCATCTTCTTCAACTCTTCCAAAATGTCCTGCTGGTAGACTTTCTTTCCAGACGGAAGCACATTCATCGCCATCACGAGAATGAACGCTTGAATGGGCCGGCCAATCTTCGCGTAATCAATTTTCGACTCATACCGAGTAATGACTTTAAGTTCTTCAAAGCGCTTAATGCGATGGTGCACCGTTGAGAGTGGGACGTGAATTTTTTTGGCCACGGCTTGCAATGAAGTCTTGGCATTCCAGCGAATGGCATTCAAGATAGCGCGATCGTTTGCATCCAGTTCCATATTGGAAATTTTCCAACTATTTCCTTATAAAGT
>CAZGES010000028.1:0-12786 GCA_964524375.1 uncultured archaeon | reverse complement strand
CAATGAGGTATGCGAAGAATGCTCCCATTTTGATGGTGGCGACCTGCGCTCCCAGGAATGTTCCTTCTTGTTTTGTTTTCTGTGCAATTCCCGAAAGCAAGGAGAGGCCGCTGATGCCCAGCAAGCTGGTTCCAATTCCAAAGAAGAGTGATGTGATGAGAATCCAGTCGAACGTGCGTACTTGTGAAAAGGCTAAGAGTGAAACACCCGCGAGAGTTGTTCCTACTAACAATGTTTTTTGCGATCCCCACTTGTCCGAGAGTTTTCCTCCCCAAAATTGGAAGAGCATCGGCAGTTCACGCACAAAAATAACCAATCCAACCTGTGTAACCGTAAACCCGAGGTCCTGAATCAAAAACAACGGGATGAAAACGAATAACACAGGCATGCTGAACTGGTGTGCCCCTTCCAAAATAGCCAGTCCTTTCAATGGCTTGTTTTTCAAATACTCCTGTATTCGCGGCAATGGGTTGAATGTCAATTTTTCAAATGGCGGTTTGGGATGGACATTGTGTTTTTCGAAAAAATACCACGAACCCAGAATAACAAGGAGTATTGCACTCGCAAAAAAGGGCGCGGTGATTCCATACGTGGCGGCGATGAGTCCTCCGGCGAGTGGGCCGAATACGTGTCCAAGTTTTCCAATCGATAAACTTTTTCCGACTTGCTCCCCCACATTTTCTTTTTTTTGGCTCGAAACAATGTCTTCCATTTTTGCAATGGCTACAAAAATGACGCACGCGTATGCTATTGCTTCCACGATTCGCGTCATAAAAACCATGAATGGGTGCGTGACGAGGGCGTAGGATATGACCACGAAAATTTCGAGAATAATTCCCGCCAAAATGAGGGGTCTCCTTCCCCACGCGTCGGAGATTCCTCCAATGAGGGGCGCGACAAAAATCATCGTGAGAGAAAACGAGGATAGAATAATAGTCATCCACGCCGGGTCATATCCCTTTTGAACAAGGTACACCGAGAAGACAGGGTCCATCAACACCGCGGCAAATGCGAATAGTGCATAAATGAGCGTGATGCGCTTGAAGGGTTCCATGTTCTCGAAATGGAATGCCGGTTTATAAGCCAAACGAAGGCGAATTGGTATGACTTCTCGTGAAATGGGGGGGTAGTCTAGCCTGGTAGGATTGCACCTTCGGGAGGTGCAGACGAGAGTTCAAATCTCTCTCCCCCCGCTCGCCCGCATTATCGGGCAGCGCTAACAGACTACTATCGAGGGTTTGCGCGCAAACCCTCATGTAGGCTTTTGATCAAACTTTTTGTAAAAGTTTGGTATTGAATCTCTTTCCCCCCGCTTCGAAAAATTAGTCTCTCAAAATAGCGCTCAACAACGCCATCTGCACGTACATTCGGTTGCGTGCTTGCTCCCACACGAGGGAGTTTTTGGCGTACATCACGTTGCGAGAAACTTCTTCTCCTTTCAGCGCGGGCAGGCAGTGCATTCCCACCGCGCCGCGGGCGCATTTTTGCAATAATTTTTCGTTGAGTTGAAACTTGCTCAAAATGGGTTTCAACTTTTTTTTGTCCAAATGCATGTGCATACTCTCCCATTCGTCGGTGTACACGACATTCACATTCTTCAAAATTTCTTTGCCAGGCATTTCATTGAACACGCGTATTTCTGCTCCGGATTTTTTGGCGTATGCGTGAGCGAGTTTCAAATATTTTTGACTTACCGGAAATTGTTTGGGCGAGGCGATGTACATGTTCACTCCCAGCATGGCGCACCCCACGAGTAATGAGTCGGTAATGTTGTCCGACACGCCGGTGTACATTAATGTGAGTCCGCCTAGTTTTCCAAAGTGTTCGCGAATAGTAAATAAATCAGAAAGAATTTGGCAGGGGTGGTCTTCGTCCGTTAATCCATTTACAATCGGCTTGTCGGAGTATTTGGCCATTTCTTCTAATTCTTTGTGCGCGAAGACGCGGGCCATGATGCAATCCGTGTAGCGTGAAAGTGTCAACGCCGTGTCCTGCATGTCCTCTCCTCGTCCCATTTGAGTAATGGATTTGTCGATGAATAATGAGTGGCCGTGCAGCAGGTGGATTCCCGCATCGAAACTCACGCGCGTGCGCGTGGAGGGTTTTTCAAAAAATAGTGTAACTGTTTTTTGGTTGAGCAACGGTGGAAGCATCGTGTGCGAGCGGTGCATTTGTTTCAGTCTTTCCGCCAAATGAAAAATCATGTATGATTGTTCCGCGTTCACACTGTCGCTGCGCAAAAAGTCTTTTCCTCGAAGTTGTTTCAGCGGTTTCGTTTCGAGTATGCGATGTATTTCAGCGGTGAAATCGAGTTCCTTTTTCATGGTTTAACACCTCTTCTAATTCTCCTGTTTTTCCAATGTAAGCAGTTTTTCCGCCTTTTTGAATGAAACGCACACTTGCACGGACTTTGGGTTCCATGCTCCCTGCGCCAAAATGCCCTTGTTTAAGCAAATGCCGTGCTTTTTCGAGTGAAAGCGATTTGAGCTCTTTTTGGTGGGGCGTGTTGTAATCGGCGTATGCAAAACTTTCATCCGTGAGGATAATCATTTCCCTCGCCGAGAGGGAATTGCCCAAGACTTGCGTGGATAAGTCTTTGTCGATAACCGCGTCCGCACATTTCCATTCTTTTTTGGTTCGCGTCACCGGAATTCCTCCGCCGCCGCATGCTACAACTATATGGCCGCGGTCGAGCAATTGTTCAATCGCTTCCAATTCAACAATTTTTTGAGGTGTGGGAGAAGCCACCACTTTTCGAAATCCTTTTCGCGCGTCATGAATGTACGAAATTTTTTCCCGTGAAAGCTGTTGAGAGGATTTGTACCACGGCCCAATGGGTTTTGTGGGGTGTTTGAATGCGTCATCGCGCGCGTCCACTTCGACGTGCGTCAGCAGCACGGAAACATGTTGCGCGGGCAGCCATTTTTTCATTCCGAATGCAATCAAGTGGCCAATTTCTCCCTGTGTCATGCCCACTTCCACATGCAAGGGCATGGTGGGGATGCGCGGCGAAGCGGCTTGCATTTGCAACTCTAAATTGCCTACTTGCGGTCCGTTTCCGTGGGTGATTACCAGAGGCACGTCTTTTTTTACGAGCGTGGCGATTTCTTTGCACGCGAGAGTGATGTTTTTCATTTGTTGAGCGTAATTGCCAATCTCATGTTCGCGAATGAGGGCGTTTCCTCCTAATGCAATAATGAGGGGTTTCATGGTTTCAGAATTGGTTTGGAATTTATATAGGGAAGTGCCGCTGTGAATAGTGTATGCCTGCCCGTCAAGTGCGTGTCAAACTCAAGTCAGGAGAGTGGGTGAATACTCCTCTTGTTCGCGTGCGTGGGGAAAACGCAGCACGTTACACGGGTGTAAAAAGCATCCCTCGTTTGGCGAGCGGACTTTTGCGTTCGACATCTGCGGCTGCGCGAATGCAAGCACGTGCCGCCGAGGTGTTTGCACGCGGCGAAATGAGTCAAAAAGAATATGAACGCTATCGCGGGGATATCGAGAAAAAATTTAATGAATCAATCCTGCGGAAGTCGAAGCAAGTTGTTCGCGTGAGTGAGCGAGACCCTAAATTTGGAATGGTCTTCAATGATGTTACGTTCCGCAAGCGTGCGGCTGATTTTTTGAGCAAGAAAAAAGGTGCGCTGGTGATGATTGATATTGATCGTTTCAGCGAGGTCAATAATACTTTAGGCCACGATGCCGGAGATGTCGTCCTGCGTTTCTTAGCGATTGAAGCAATGCGTGTAGCCAAGTTGTTTGGCGGGGAAGTGGGTCGGTTAGGCGGAGAAGAGTTTGGCGTGTTAATTCCAGGTACGAAAAAGGATGCGATGCACTATGTGAAGAGACTCGACCGCGCACTCTTGACTGAGTTTGAGCGGAATGAATTGTACCGTTCGCTCCTGAAGGGGAAACTATATACGTTTAGTGCGGGAATTTCAGAAAAAGGAGAGAAGGATAATTTCAAAGATTTGCTAAAACTGGCTGACGATCGTTTGTATGTGTCTAAAGGTGCCAATCGCCGTCGCGTCACGTATAGCGGCGATCCCGGCGCTACGCGCGTGATTCGGCGGGAGTAATTCATGCGTCTCGCGTGCTTGTTTTCAGGGGGAAAGGATTCCGCGTACGCCGTTCATTTAGCCAAGCAGGCCGGCCATGAAATTGTTTTCTTGCTCGCGATGGAACCTCAAAATAAAGAAAGTTTTCTCTTTCACGTGCCCAATATTTCGTGGACCGCGTTGCAAGCGCGCGCGATGGATCTCCCATTAGTCATTGTAAATACGAGTGGAGAGAAATCGCAAGAGATGAAAGACCTTCAAAACGCGTTGCGCGAGTTGAAAGCCAAAACAAAAATTCAAGGGATTGTCACGGGGGCCGTCTATTCAACGTATCAAGCGTCGCGCATTCAAAAGATTTGTTTTGAATTGGATTTGTATTGTTTTAACCCTCTCTGGCAAACTACTCCGCGCGCGCACTGGCACGAATTGCTCGTGAACGGGTTTGAGGTTTCATTGTTGAGTGTGGCCGCGGCAGGGTTGGATAAAAAGTGGCTGGGGAGAACGATCGATGAAAATGGCGTGAGTGAATTGCTTGCCCTGGAAAAAAAGCACGGCCTTTCTTCGATTGGAGAAGGGGGCGAGTTTGAATCGTTTGTCACGGACGCGCCTCTGTTTAACAAGAAGATTCACATCTCAAAATTCAAAGACGAGTGGAAAGGTTTGCAGGGCACGCGGCACATTTTGAACGCAGAATTGGTTTCAAAAAGTATGGTTGTGAAAACTCTAAATAAAAAATTAGTGAAAAAGAACGTCAGGAGAAAAAGATGAGTGAAATTCACCGCGCCCTGGTGGTAAATTGCTGCCGCGATGATGATGTGCTCACGCAGCGCGAGTTTGTTTGGCCGGTGGTGCGCGCGTTAAACGTTCCGTGCAAAATTGTTTCCCTGCGAAAGCTGACTGAAAAAATGGCGGGAGAGTTTGACGCGATTATTTTCTCCGGGTGCCAGTTGCGGGATAATGAATACCTCAAGCACGCCAAAAAATTAACGTGGTTGGCGAAGACCAGCAAGCCCGTGTTGGGAATCTGCGCCGGACAGCACTTGCTCGCCCTTGTTTTTGGAGGGAAAGTGAAGAAGATGGATGAATCCTCCATCGGGGTTCACTCTATTCGCGTAACCAAAAAGGGCACATTCTTGGACAGTTTTCCGCCGACGTTCAACGTCTATGGGTTGCATTCCAACGTCGTTTCCCTGCCCCCCGAACTTTTTACCCCTGCCGCCCGTTCTCCCAGTAACCCGTGCGAGGTCATTATCCACGCGTCCAAACCCATTGTTGGCGTATCTTTCCACCCGGAGGTGTTGAATAAACCCCTCTTTCATGCGTTTTTAGAGTATGCTGCACGTTTGCGTGGCTAGCACTGTCCGTTGGGCCCTGCTGGAGAAATGAGGTAGGCAAACCCTGTTTCTCCGCGCGTGGGGTCGTAGAATTGGGGCAATGAAACCGGCTGTTCGCGCTGCCACGCCTGCCGGCATGAGAAGGCAAAATCGCAGTCGTTGCAAAACCTCTTTTCTCTGCAAACGTCCTCAAACGCGTCGTATGTTTTCTCGTACGCGCGCGTATAATCGGGAGCGCACAGCGAGACAGTTTCTCCCGTAATTTTGAGTGAAAATTCGCGCGTATCCTTTCCCGAATCCGCGCCCTCCACACTCAGCACGGCGCGGTATTCTCCCGGTGTTAAAATCGTAATGGGCACATTCACGCTTCGTGTTTTTCCCGCGTCAATGGGTTCAATGATTTTTTCACTTTCCACCATAATCATTTGCGTTTCTCTCCCATTTTCAAAAGCAGTTCCCCATATTTCCGCGCGCACGTTCAACGAGTCACTCGTGAGTTCGCCCGTGTTGCGTATCATTCCCGAAAAAATTATTTCGTCCCCTGCCTCTAACGCACCGCTGGGCGCGGAGACATTTTCCCATCGCACTTGTGCGGGTTCCTTTCCAATATACAGCACACATGCATGAATGCCCGCGCCGCTCAACTCACAGCGAGCGGTGAGTGAAACTTCCGTGTTTTGCAGCGTGAGTATCCGTTCACGCGTACTTGCATAGGCGGAGGGGCAGTTTTCAATGAGGGGACAGCATTCGCTTCCCGCGCACGAAAAAGATACACTGCGTGTACTCGTGTCAAAATTTCGCGCGAAGAGGGATTGGTCCTTGCTTACCGAAAGTGAAATGCTCGCGCTCTCTCCCAAATCCGATTGCGCTTCAATCAAAACACTTTCCGCGGCCTTGGAAAAATTGGTTTGCACACTCAAAATGGGCGTCCACATTGAGAAAATGAGGTACAAAACGACTCCCACAATTACGGATGTAACGAGCATGCGCAGCGGTTCCATCAGCGTTTCACCCCCCACTGGTATTGGAGCATGAGGAGTTTTTTCAGCACGTACGCAATGAGGATTCCAAACGCTGTGACGGTAATCAAATTTTCCCAATCGCCCGTGCGGAGAAAATACAATCGCTGCTTAATTACAAACTCATCGATGGCAAACAAAAAAATAATCACAAGTCCGAATGCCAGTGCGAAAAGACTCAGACGAATGAACTTGTCGAGTATTCGAATAAGGACCATACGGCTCATCGCGCTTCCTCCACTTTTACTCGCTTTTGGTTTTGGTACATTTTGATAATCTCACGCACCGTGGTCGCCATCTCAGGTTCCTTGTCATTTCGCAGTTTAAGAATCCGTGGGAAGCGCAGCGCGTATCCGGTTCCCACTCCATTCTCCCTTCCCGCCGTGTGCATCGGGCTCTGCGTGATTTCATCCGCGCGCACCTCTACAACAAACTTGGGTTCCACCCACGCGTGGGGAACCACGTCGCTGTCCACGCGCGCGGGTTTATGGTTGAGGGTGTGTTTCGACAAGAGTTTGTGCAGGTCTCCCAGCATTTCTTCCGAAAATCCCGTTCCAATGCGTGTGACGGACTTGAACATGTCCGTCTTATCATCGTACACCGCCGCCAGCAAACCCCCCAGTCCAAATTCCGTGCGCTTTCCTTTTCCTTTGTAGAATCCAATGATGACTAAATCCACTGAATCCTGCAGCTCCCCCTTGTATGAGCGTTTCAATTTGATCCACGCAAATTTTCGCGCGCCCGCGATGTAGGGTGCGTTCAAATCCTTGCAGACAATTCCCTCTAGTCCGCCCGAAACGTTTTCGTTGAAGAATTGGTCTATTTCGCTTGCCTTGTCCGTAATAATAGCATTCGTGGGTTCAATCGTGTCTCCTTTCAAAATGAGTTTTTTCAATTTTTCTCGGCGCTCATGCAGCGGCATTCCCATCACCGTTTTTCCGCTAATACTCATGACGTCAAACAGAAAAAGTTTCAATGGAAGTTCTTTTGCCTTCTCATCAATGTCATACTTTCTCTTGCGTTGAATAGTAATTTGAAATGGAAAAAACTCCTGCGTTTCCTCATTCACGGCCAATGCCTCTCCTTCCACGATGCATTCGCGCGCGTCCAACTGTTCACGTGCCGCGGCCACGATTTCCGGAAACATGTCACTCATGTTTTCCAAATTTCGCGAGTACACCCACACATCTTTTCCTTTCTTGTGCACCTGCAAGCGGAATCCATCGTATTTTGATTCGACGATGCACTTTCCCAATTTCTCAATAATATCCTTCGCAAAGGGGAGCCTCTCTGCAAGGGTTGGACGTATCGGGACGCCGGGTTCAATGTCAATCGTATTCAACCCCTTCAACCCTTTTTCGGTTAGTTTTTCCGCGAGCGTCCCCAAGTCCGAGTAAATATTATACTTCGCTTCAACTTGTTCACGTAATTTCATTCGCAGTTTTCGGTCTTTTTCTTCCGCGGATTTTTTTCCCACGCTCTCCTCAATTTCTTTCACCAATTTGGGGTTTTCCTTCTGGAACTCGTTCAAGTGTACTTGCGCGAGCGCATCCATTAAGGTGGGGTCGCCCACGCCCAAACGTAACGCTCCTAATGCAAAGCGTACGACAAATTTTCCCTCATTGGGAGAAGATGAGTTAAGCAATTCCGCGAGAAGTTTTATTTTCAATTCTTGTGTTCCCTCTCCGCTCAACGTGGAGAGCTTCAAAAAATTCTCATGAACTTTTTTCACTGAAAGGGTTTGTTTCACGAGCGATTGCTGGGTTTTTTTCTCCAAATATTCCGCTGCCGCTTCTCCTAAGTCTCCTGTTTTTTTGAATTTTTTTTCCACGTCCTCTTTCGAATATCCTGTCGCTCGTGCAATCGCTTGCACTACGAGTTTTTCTCCCAATCCCGTTTCAATATTTTTGTACGCGGGTGCTAATCGTCCTTGCAAAAAATAAATGACATTCCGCATGTCCTCCGCGGGCGTCTCGTTGAAAAGTTTCGCCAGCTGCGTCGTCATATCGAGGCGTTTGCGTGTCTTTTCTATTTCGTCAAATGCTAGTGCGACGAGTTCGAACTTCATAGGTAGAAGAAACGAATAGTGGCTTTTAATAGTTCGGAAACTATTCGTTTTTATCCCTATATTAGGCCCTTTTAGAATATGAATCCAAGAAATATTGATTTTTGGGAAAAATTGCTACAAAATCTCCCCGAGTCATATAGGGAGTGGTTCAAGGAAGAGCGGAATTTTTTGCGTGTGAGCATCCGAAAAAATGCTAGTGTCCTTGAAATTGGATGCGGTGACGGTCGAAGTTTAAGGGATATTGTTGATATAACTTCAAATTTGACGGGGATAGATAATGATGCAAAGGCAGTTTCTGATGCCAAGAAAAACTTTGAAGGAAATGCGCGCGTTAAGATACTGCAAGCTAATGCAGAAAAACTCCCGTTTGAAAATGAGTCATTCGATTACGTTATCTGTATGACTACTTTTGCTAACTTTGGTGATAAAAAGTATAAAGTTATTGAGGAAATGAAAAGAGTTTTGAAAAACGATGGCAGGATTATAATCAGCGTTTACAACGAAAATGCATTGGAAGAAAGAAAAAAAATGTATGATAATATCAATGCAAAAATAAAAAAAATTACTGAAAATGGAACAGTACTATTTGATGAAACAGGAAATGACATTATTTCTGAGCAATTTTCGCAGAAACAATTGCTGCAAATATTTGGCAAAGCTGGATTACATTTAGAAGAAATAAAGAAAGTTGGAATTGCTTATATCTGCAGTGTAAAGAAATAACCGCTTCTACTATCCATACTATTTATCCAAAAATTCGTTCGAGAGAGGTTCGCCAGGGGTTCTTTCGTTCCCGTATAACGAGGCCGTGTTGCGATGCAAAATGTCTGGCATGCGCGGAAACGGGTGCGTCCAATTCTATTTCTCGTTTCAAGTGCTGGCGCGCGTTCGTTCTTGTTGAGCGTATTTCAATTCCCTTGTGTTTCAATTCTCCCAGCGCTTCCCAGTGTTCGATGAGGGCTTGCTCGGGGACTTCTTCCAACAAGCGTTCGGGCACGTGCATCTTGTTCGTGTGAATAACCGCTTTGGGCAAAATAACCAAGTGTCGCAACGCTCGAATCGCTCGCTTGGCGCGGTGCAGTCGTTCACGATGTTCGTGCGCGTGCTCCGCGTGGTGCTCGCGTTTAGCGTGCGTCGCGCGTTTAGAATGGGCTCTTTTCGTGTGTTTTTTACTTGCTTTGCGTTTTGCCATGCACATTCGAAAAATTTGGGCTTTAAAAACATATTCCGTGCAAATTTGGTACGCAGTTGGGGGAGTAGTATAGCCTGGTAGTATACCACCTTGGGGTGGTGGCGACCCCAGTTCAAATCTGGGCTCTCCCGTTGCGTTTTACCCTTGCGTCTTTAATTCGGCGCAAACAATCTTATCATATGCCCTCCGAAAAAGCCCCTAAGCTAGTGGGAATCACCGTCAAAAAGAATGATGATTTTTCCGAGTGGTACAACCAAGTCGTGTTGAAAGCCGAGCTCGCCGATTATGCCCCCATTCACGGCTTCATGGTCATCCGCCCGCACGGCATGATGATGTGGGAGCAGTTGCAAAACTATTTTGATTCGCGCATCAAAAAGTTGGGCGTGCAAAACGCATACTTCCCTCTTTTGATCCCCGAATCCTTTTTCAAAAAAGAACAAGAACACGCCGAAGGGTTTTCTCCCGAGGTTGCGTGGATTGCGCAGGATGAAAATAACAAGAGCGAAGAGCGTCTCGCGATTCGTCCCACGAGTGAAACCATGATGTATGACATGTATTCCAAATGGGTCCGTTCGCATCGCGACTTACCGTTGAAAATTAATCAGTGGTGCAACGTGGTGCGATGGGAAATCAAAGCCACTAAACTTTTCTTGCGCACGCGTGAATTTTTGTGGCAGGAAGGACATTGTGTGTATGCCACGCACGATGAAGAACGCGAGGATACCCTGCGTTTTCTCACGGAATACCAAAAACTCGCGCACGAGCTTCTCGCGATTCCTGTTATCACCGGACGAAAAACAAAAGGCGAGCGTTTCGCGGGCGCGGATGAAACATATACCATTGAAGGGTTCATGCCGGATGGAAAAGCCTTGCAGATGGGCACGTCTCATGATTTAGGACAGAATTTCTCGCGCGCCTTCGGAATCAAATTTAGTGGCGAAGATGAGAAAGACCATTTAGCGTGGCAAAACTCCTGGGGCATCAGTACCCGTTTAGTCGGGGCGGTCATCATGGCGCACGGCGACGATAAAGGACTCATTCTTCCCCCGCGCTTGGCGAAAAATAAGGTTGTAATCGTTCCCATCATTTTCGAAGCGACGCGCGAACAAGTGTTGAAAGCCGCGCGCGCGTTGGAAAACTCTCTCGAAGAGTTTGGTGCGATGATTGATTCGCGCGAAAACTATTCCGCCGGATGGAAATTCAACGAGTGGGAAATGAAAGGTATTCCGTTGCGCGTAGAATTGGGCCCGCGCGACGTGACGCAGAACCAGTGCGTCCTTGTTAGACGTGACACGGGACAAAAGAAGATTGTTTCCCTGCACGAAATTGCTAAAGTAGTTGAAGAAGAATTAGAAGCCATGCACCACGCCATGTTTGCCAAGCAGGAGAAATGGTTGAAAGACAGTCTCGTGAACGTGCACACGATGAGCGAATTCCAATCCGCGCTCGAACAGCGAAAACTTATTCGCGCATTATTTTGCGGCGATGTGGCGTGTGAAAAAGCCTTAAAGGATAAAACCACCGCGTCCCCGCGCTGCATTCCCTTGTATGAGAAACCCCACAAGGGCGGGGTGTGCATTCACTGCAACAAGCCCGCGGAATGGCACACGTTATTTTCGAAAGCGTACTAGCATTTCTAGTATTTAATTTAGATTTTTCTCCCAAACTTCAGCTACTTGTCCGGCAATTTTTTGCAAATGCACCCGCGCATAATTCCACCCTTGCTTGCGATACATCATTTTCGCGGGCTGGTTATTTTCTCCCACAATGAGGGTGAGTTTTTTCATTCCGCGTGATTTTGCGTCCGCTTCTCCTTTTTTCATGAGCGCGGTTGCAAATCCTTTTCCTTGGTAGCGCGGAAACACGGCAATTCCATTCAAGCGAATGATTTTTTTTTCCTCACTCACAATTTCCCATTCCGCATAGCCTGTAATCGTTTCTTTTTCCACACTCTTGTAGCACCAGTATTGGTGCGCATTAATTCGCCGGAGCAAATTGTCCGCGCCCATGTGATAGTAAGGAAAATACTCCTGAATGAGGGGCAGGATGGTTTTCACATCCTCGGGGGATACGGCTTGGATGATTGTCATTTTGTTCAAAAGACGTGGGGCAGCATTGCTGTCCCACTATACACGCACAACCGGAGTGAGCGGTTATGGGGTCACAGGGATTTGAACCCTGATCTAAAGCTCTGGAGGCTTTTGTGTTACCAGGTTGCACCATGACCCCGCCCAAATTATCCATATGGTCGCTCGGTGTCGTGGTGCCAATGATTGGCACCACTCTTTTTGCAGTCTTTTTTTCAAAAGACCTTATTTTCGTTCGACCAAAAAGATTGGCATAGATACCGTGGACGCGAGGAATTATAACCTATAATGGGTTTTTCGCCTCATATGAAAGCAGTTTTAGTCTTTTTAGCGGTTCTTTTACTCGCCTTAAACGGAATGGCGCTTCAGGCGATTGACGCCGAGAACGTGATTGCGCAGGGGAACTATCTTGAACTGAATGAGCGCGCGGTCGTGTTCAAAGCCCTCCCCCAAACGAATGGTGCGTTGAAGTATTGGGTTGTTTCCGTCCTACAGAATGACACCCACCGCACATTCTTGCCTATCGCCGACAAAGACGGCGTACTCGTTCCAAAAAGCGTGCTTCGAACCAATCTCATTTCGGCAAACTTTCTCGTGCAGCGCCTCACTACACTCAAATCTTCCGTGCCGTGGTTTGTTTCCCTCACCACCAGTAATAGTTTGGAAGAATTGGCCAACGCCGTGGACAATGAGCAGTTTGACATTGACATTGTCGCAGAGGCCGTGTCGGGAAACGCCCTGAAAGCAAAAGTCGCCGCACTCAAGGGAGAACTCGCAACCATCGCAACTGAAATTAGAGAAGCATCGAGTGATGTGAAAGAACTCTCCCAAACGGAAACCGCCGTGTTGAACGTTTCCATTGACACCCCGCAAGCGCTCGCACTCCCAACGCAATACGCGGACTTGTTTGTGCGCATTGATTCGATTAAAAATTCCGCGGCGGAATATGATAACGCCGTGTCATCCGTGAAGAATGACATTGCCACGTTAGACGATTTAGGCGCGCAGGAAAAATCCCAATTGCTCGG
>CAZGES010000027.1:0-13300 GCA_964524375.1 uncultured archaeon | reverse complement strand
CCGCTTGTTCAAGTTCGCTTTTCATGCGCATCGCAAGGGCTTTTCTCAGCTGGCCCTTCTTCGTACACAGAATAACCGCAAACGATTGCGCGTCGCGGGCCTGCGCGATTAAACCGAAGCGCTGACGAAGATATTTTTCTTTGTATTTTTCCAAGTTTTCAATTTTCAAGGTGAACGGGTTGTATTGATACGTGGGTTTCTTGGACGCAAAGGCAATCGCGAGCGCATGAAAATATCCGTCGCCGAAATACACATTCGCATCCACCTTATCTTCAATATCTCTGCGCGCGGAAACGTCGCATCCTAAAATTTGTCCATCCTTAAGGTCGCCCATTCCCACAAAAATCTCAAATCCATTTTTTTCTAATTGCGATTTGATTTCATTCAAGTGGCGGTGGAATTGAATGGTGACATACACGCCAATTTTTTTGTTTTTCTCAAAAAACTTTTCTTTCGAAAGAGCCTTCACGCACCCCGGAATCATTTCTTTTTCGATGGGAAATTCAACGGGCCAATAAATAACGGGGATTGCGGTGTGCAGCATTTTGGAATGGCCTAAGTGCACAATCAAGTCGCATCCGAGAAGCTGTGCTTTGTGGTCCGCAATATCACACGCCCCAAATGATGGGTCGAGAACGGTAATGACGGGAATTTTTTCCGCGTTGAACGCGTCTTCGATTTGCACGACGTTTGTTTTCAATCCTTCCGGAAGTTGAATCAAAACAGATTTGGGTTTGCGTGAACGGACTTCAGCTAGCAATTCGTCCAGTTGTAACGGAGGGTTGTCCATGTTTTTTCATCCGGGAAACGAGGGGAGTGGATAACAAAAGCGGAGAAAATGAAGGTGCGGAATTATTTCTTTTTGGCATCCTTCTTGTCCTCTTTTCCTGCGGCAGGCTTTGCACCCGCGGCAGGCTTGGCGTCTTTCGCTCCGGCTTTGGCTGGCGCGGCTCCTTTCGCGGGGGCAGCGTCCTTTCCGGCAGCGGCTCCTTCGGCGGCAGGTTCTGTCGTTGTTCCATCTGCGGCCACTTCGGCTTTGACTTCTGCTTTTTCTTCGCGCATTTTCTTAGGCAATTTTCCGATTGATTCCAAGTCTTGGTGAATCTTCACACCCATGGGGAATCCCATCTTGGGCATCGCTCGCATCAAGCAGCGATTCGCTTCCGCGATTTGTGTTTGGTCGCATAATACCGACAAAATGACTTTTCCTTGTCGCAAACGAGCGGCTTTTCCAATGGGTTTTCCAAACGCGTGCTTCATTCCCGATGAGACACGGTCGGCTCCCGCTCCTTGAGCGAGTTTGTTTTCTCGAATAATGTGAAATGGATAAATGCGCAAGCGCATGAAGAAGTTTTCTTTTCCCAAAGAAGTAATGAGTGCACGATTCACATTCAAGCGCGCGGCTTCAATGGCGTTGTCGCGGATTTGCACTCCATTCGTGTCGCAGTATAAGTCTAAGATGTGCGTGTATTTCTTGAGGGGGTTTCCCATGTTGAACTGTCGTGTGCGTAAGTGAGGGTTGGTTCCGATGAAGTTCTTATCGTGCACCGTCACGGCGATACGCGTGTAAGCTGGCTTGTCGACGCCGCGATAACAGTGTGCTGGTCTCAATCCCATAATTTTCCCTTTTTTTCAGGTGTACGATAACCAAAAACCCCTGGGAATCATTTAAAAATCGACGCCCTCGCTTCCCGCTCCTTCCCCATAGAAGCGCTTTTAACAGCCGTTTGCGTGGTAGGTGAGTATGTCCGAATACGACGTTATTGTAGTGGGGGGTGGCCCTTCCGGAGCGGTTTGTTCACGTTTAACGGCCGAAAAAGGGGCTCGGGTGCTATTATTGGACAAGGCGTCCTTTCCCCGGGAGAAACCCTCCCGCGACCTATGTCTCGCCGGCCAAACCCGCGTTTTGATAGAGGAATTAGGCCTTTCTCCCAAACTTGAAAACAAACCCCACGCCAAGATTCGCGGGGTCAAATTTACCTCCCCCTCCGGGAAGACTTTCTCGCAACGCCTCCCCACAAGTGAGAGTGGAGAAACCCACGGCTGGGGAATCAAGAGCACTTACTTGGACAATATTTTGTTCGAACACGCCTCCAAAACATGCGAGTTCCGCGAAAAAACGCACGTGGTGGGTTTGCTCAAGGAAGGCGACCGCGTCGTGGGTGTGCGTATCGCCGACCTCTCAACGAAGGAAACGAAAGAAATTCGTTCGCGCATCGTGGTGGGAGCCGATGGAAATACATCAACGGTCGCGCAGCAATTGAACGCGAATGATGTGTTGCCCGAGCACACTCTTTCATGCGCGCGCGGCTATTATGAAAACGTTTCCGGTTTGACGGACGAAGCCGAAGTGCATTTTCTTTCCAATGGCGTCCGTTCACAACTCTGGATTACGCCGCTGGAAAATAATTCGTGCAATGTTGGTTTGAGCGTCCGTTTATCAGATGCCCAAAAAAATAACGTTCACATTCCCGCGTTGTTTGAAAAAATTCTCGCAACTGAATCCTTCGCGCCGCGTTTCAAAGACGCGAAATTGACGGGTAACGTTGAAACGTGGACACACTCACTCGTTTCACACGCGCGTGCACGCGCATTTCCGGGCGCCGTGTTAATTGGTAGCGCCGCAGGATTAGGAGAATCTTTTTCCGGCGACGGGTTAGGAAACCATTTGCTCTCCGGCAAACTTGCGGCGGAAACGATTACGAAAGCGCTGGAAAAGAATGATTTTTCACACGCTTTTTTGCAGGATTACGCTGTTGCACTCACATCACATCTCGAAAATGATATTTCGCACGCCAAACAATTGCACACGCTTTCGTCATTCGCTCCCGCGCTCGACTTTACATTTGCTCAAGCCGCGCAAAAACCCGCGCTGCGCCACCATCTAACGCGCGCTTGGATTGCTTATAGAAATTCGAATGAATCTGTTTCCGCCTTGATGTTTCTGAAACTTCTTTTCACGTGATAATACCTTCTACTACTTAGACAGTGGTGGTTTTGTTTGTTCCCGCGAAATATCCAATTGCTCCGCCAAGGACTGCGATAATTGGGTTAATTAGTTCAAATGCTGAGCTATTAAACAATCCAATTATTGCAAGTACTAAAATAACAATTGCTAGTATGGCAATTACAATAACAACGGCTTGGATTTCATTTCGCTTAACTTCCAGTATTTTATCTAACCGTTTTTCTTCCGAAAGTTCCGTACTACTAGATGAGAGAACCCGTTGCGACATTAATCTCCCTCCATATAAAATGAGTATACAAATAGTCGCGCTAATGGTTCGGTAGAATTTCCAAAAACTTTGTAACTGAAAAAAAGTTTATAATTTCCGTCTTCTGCAACTGGAACTGGTTCGAGGCTCCCAATCCCTAAGTTATTGTTGTGATTTTTAATCGTAATCTTCCCCTTTCCTTCTCCACTCGGTTCCACAATGAAACTGGGTTTTTTTTCATCATTATCTACAAATACAATTTCGAATGTTATCATTTTACCACCAGCTTTGAAAGAGATGCTGTTTGTAGTTGACGATAACAAAATAATGGTTCCAGAAGCTAATACCTTTTTGCCACCAGTAGAAATTGAAACGTCATCATTCATTTGAGAATTATCGCTGGAAAAGAATATAATAAGAAGCGGGGACCGAGAATCGAACTCGGCTATCCGGCTCTGCAGGCCGGCGCATAACCTCTCTGCCACCCCCGCAAACTTTTGCTAAAAGTTTGATCAAAAGCCTACGTGGGGATTTTTCAAATCCCCGATAGTAGACTGTTGCAGCTACCAGTCTAAACTGGCCTGTGGCTACCTATTTCTCCCCGGCAAGGGTTTTAATGCAAGGCGTTGTTTTACGAGCATGCTCAAGGCAGTAGTGTTCGATTTTGACGATACGCTCGTGCGAAGTGGGGAAACATCCTACCGCAACCACTGCAAGACCGCTCAAATTCTTGGGTGGCCCAAGCCCTCATTCGGGATGTTTCTAAAGTTTTGGGGAAAACCCTGGCACTCCATGATTCTCGCACTATTCCCCCATTCGGATGTGAATGAATTCATTGCCGCGTATTCCAAGATTAGAAAATCCTCGCGGTATCCCTTAATTCCCGGCGCGTTGGAAACGCTCAATTTCCTGCACGAGCGCCACATCGAGTTGGGAATTCTTTCCAACAAGCCCACCGACCAACTCCTTGAACGAATTGGCCACACGGCGTTGAATCCCAAAATTTTTTCCTTTATTTTCGGAGAACAATCCACTTTTTTCAAGAAGCCCGACTCGCGTGCGTTTGATGAAGTATTATTTCAATTCAAAAAACACTACATTCGCAAACACGAAATGTTATTTGTAGGAGACTTGACCGTGGATTATTTCGCCGCGCGCGGCGCGGGGATTGATTTCTGCGCCGTGTTGAGCGGCTTTCATTCCGCGCAAAAATTCTCGCGCGAAGGTCTTTCTCGTGAAAATATGATTCCGAGCGTGCAATACCTTCCCCAATGGTTGCTCGAAAACCGCTACATCAAACCCGCGCACGGGGAAGGGTACTGAGATATTTTTTCAGCGTCCCGGCCCCAACCCTTAAATGAGTCGAGTACGTAATACGTTTCATGCGCCTCGCTTTCGTTTCAGACACCCATTTAGGGTTTGCCCGCGGCACCGTGCGAGAAGGGGATGCGTATTTAGCACTAAAACAAGCCCTGGAAGGCATCGCTAAACAAGACGTGGATGCGATTATCCATCCGGGGGATTTTTTCGACCATAAGATTCCCATTCAGGAAGTCTGGAACGAGAGTTTTGATTTGTTGAGTATTTTGCAGAACGGAAAAGACCCCGACGTAAAAATAACCCATCAAAAAAGAGATGGTTCCTCGCGCGAGTTTAATTATCAGGGAATTCCCCTCATCGCCATTGCGGGCACGCACGAATATCGTTCAAAAGACCTCAAAAACGCGTTGCAAGTCTTAGAAACCGGAAATTTTTTGATTTGCTTGCACGCGTCGCATGCGCTCATCGAAAAAAAGAATGCAAATGGAAATGTTGAACGCGTCGCCGTGCACGGAATGTCCGGCATTCCAGAAAAGCGTGCATTAGAAGCGTTGAAGATGTACAATCCGCAGCCCATTCCTGGCGTGCACAATCTTTTGGTGTTGCACCAATCCATTAAAGAGTTTTTGCCGAGCAAAGATGACATGGTCGCCACCATCGGGTTGGAAAATCTTCCGAGCGGATTCGACCTCTTACTAAATGGACATCTTCATTGGACCTCATTGACTGAATGGGAAGGCAAAAAATTATTGATTCCCGGTTCAACCGTTTTTACGCAGATGAAAAACCTCGAAGGAAAGAAACCCAAGGGGTGGTATCTGTACGACACGCAAACGCGCGAATTAACCATGCATCATCTTCCAAAACAACGCAAACTGTACTATCACAAATTGAATTTCAAGAATGGTACGCCTCAAAAAATTTTGAAAGTGTGCCGTGAAGTCATTGAGAAAGATTTGGTTCACGCCCAACACGCGCACGACATGCTTCCGTTGTACCGCCTCAAGGTTGTGGGCACGCTTGCAAAAGGTTTTACGCAGGCGGATGTGGATATTTCATCCGTTGTGCGTGAGTTTGAGTCCAAAGCCTTGTTTTCGTGCATGAAAAAGTTTTCCACCGGTGCGTTTGCGTTCCGTTTGGACGAATTGAGGGCACTGCACAAGTCCAACACTTCCCTTTCCAAGATGGGAATCGATTTGCTCGAGAAAAATTTGCAACAGACGCTCATGAACAATCGCATGGATGTTAAACGCTTGTTTGAATTGCTCGAAGAGAAAGATAACATTGACAAAGTCGTACAATTGTTGAAAGAAGGAGAGCTTGTTTCACGTGCCGTGGAAGAAAATACAAATGATGAAACCGAAAAAGTCAAAGCCGTGGCGCAAACCAAATTGAATTAGTTCTTTTTCGCGCGGTGGTGATAATACGTCAACGCGTGCAGCGCATTCGCCGCGTCAATGGGTTCCTCAAACGTTTGAATGCCTTCTTTCTCTAATAGTTTCATGTGCATTTTGGCAAATTCTCCCCCTGCGCTAACCACTAAAACAGGCTTCGTGCGTTTCGTGAGCAACCCGCTCATTCCTTCAATAATGTCCGAGTCGAGCGTGGGAACTTGGAATAATAGAATCAAAATAATCGAGTCCACATTTCCATCTTTGAGGGCGTTGTCCATGGCAACCATGAAGCGATTATTGTCCGCATCCCCGGTGAGATCCATGGGGTTTTTGATCACCGCATACGATGGGGAAGCGGCAATAATGGGTTTGCGCGACTCCGCACTCATTTCGGCCAAATTCAAACACGAATCCGAGAGTGCATCCGCGGTGAGCACTCCATATCCTCCTCCGTTCGTAATGATTTGTGCTCTATTTCCCTTGGGTCGCGGTTCGCTTGCCAGTACGCGTGCGTAATCAAACACTTGTCTCATACCATCGGCGCGAATGAGTCCCGTCTGTTTGATTACCGCGTCAAAAACTTTCGCACTCCCTGCTAAACTTCCCGTGTGCGATGCCGTTGCTTTTCCTCCCGCTTCGCTCATTCCCCCTTTAATCACAATCACGGGTTTCTTCTCGGAAACTTTTTTAGCTATCTTGAAGAATTTTTGTCCGTTGCGCACGCCTTCCAAATACACGCAAATGACTTTCGTGTCTTTGTCTTCGGCTAAATATTCCAACAAATCCGCCTCATCCACATTCATGGCGTTTCCGTACGAGATGAATTTGTTGATTCCATAGTCTTTGCTTCCCGCCCAATCGAGGATGGCACTTCCCAATGCGCCGCTTTGGGAAATGAAAGAGATTTTTCCGCGTTTAGGTCTCATTAAGCGATATCGAGGCAGGAAAAGCGTGTCAATGTTCGAGTGCGTGTCCATGACTCCCAAACAATTGGGTCCGATGCATTTCATCGCGGGATATTTGTCCATCGCGGCCTGCAGCTTTTTCGTCAAATCATGATTGCCCACTTCCGAAAATCCCGCAGAGATGATGATACACGCTTTCACGCCTTTCTTTCCACATTCTTCAATGGCTTTAGGAACGAATTCTCCGGGAATCGTAATCACCGCTAATTCCACTTTTTCTTTAATCGCAGAAATGGATGGAAAACACTTCACATTCAGAATAGACTCCGCGCTCGGATTCACCGCAAAAAGCTTGCCTCGAAAACCCCCTTTCACGAAGTTTTCCAGCGTCACATACCCTATTTTTCCAGGGTTTCGCGACGCGCCGATGATGGCGACGCTTTTCGCGGAGAAAGCGTATTCAAGGTTGGAAGGCATAGTGGGAACAACGTGTTTGCCGTTATAAACTTTATTAAGTGACATCTCGAAATGGGTGCATGCGTCTATCGTGGAGTCGGATTAAACAAAAATGGGCGAGGTTTAGAGAAAATCGTCAAATCCGAAAAGACGATCTCCTTCGAACGAAATCGACGCGTCGTTTGAAAGTAAATGGCCTTCATTACCCTGATTTAAAATCCTTTCAAGATGGGCATCAATCGTTTCATGTTAATATTAATCCAGGTTTTCAACGGATGGGAGTGTATCGCATTGGCGAGCGCGGCCTGAATGCAAAATATGAGGCGTGGGTTCAGATGTTGAAGGGGCGCCCCGCTCCGCATGAAGTGGGTCACGTGTACCAATCAATCTTCCATGATCGACGCGGGTTTAAACTAAATCCCGATAGTTCGTTGGCTAGCATGGATGATGCAATCATTCGTGTTCTTGGTTTTGGGTTGCACGTAGATGCCAACCCTTTTTCTCCGCGCGTGCGGAAAATACCAGCTATTCCTTTCAGTGAAATGGGAAAGTTTGGCGTTATAATGGACGAGGTCGCTCGTCATTTTTCTACTCCCAAAGCATTTTTTCGTGCGGTGGCTAGAATGTATCACGAGCCCTCGCTGGAAGGTGCGATTAATCGTCTTAACGTTTCTCACAAGTCAATCTCTCCATTCACACAAAGGCGGGAGAAAAAGAGAAACGTTCCCCTTGCTGGAATGTCATTGACGCATGATGCTGCTGTGCGGAAGGTGCTAGACTTCTTTGAGGCGTATGTGAAGAAGTACCCTCAAAAATAATTACGGCAAGAAGTCTTCTTTCTTTATTTTTTGAGGGAGATATTCTTCCGTGATGAAGCGAATTCCTTTCTTCGACAATGGTTCCAATTCCATCTTGATGTTTTTCTCTTTCATCAGGTTGAATTCGTTTTGCCATTCTTTCTTCTTGAACCACTCGTACGATTTCAATTCATCGAGGCGTTTGATATCAAGCTGGTTGAGCTTAATGGTAACTTCTTTGGGGATTTTGAACTTCTCCACATCTCCCACTGTGAGTCCGATGTATTTGGTATCGGGTGTAGCCAATTTTTCTTCCGAGTAAGAGAGTGAAATCGAACCCTGCTTAATCACCGAGTAAATGTACATTCCCCACGGGTCGGCATCCATTAATGCATACACTGGCAACTTGTGCTCGCGGCTTAAACGCTGTACAAATCGTCGTTCTCCGCGTGCCGCTTGTCCGCGACCAGTAATAATGATACAATTCTGTTTTTCCCAGAATTTATCTTCGTTGAAGCGTCGCCACACAGCATCCTTCTCAATGAAAAGCACATAGTCGGCTTTCATTTTTTTGATTTCCACGCGGTCCGACTCTACATTCGAGGGCACAGACCATCCGCCGCTTCCCATTCGTGCCAAATCAATCGTGTCCGCACCGTCTTGTACAATCATGTTTCCGGCAATAATTCCTTTCGCCGATGCCGCGAGATGCAATTCCTCTCGTAAAAGATTGAGCGACGCTTCCACATCTTCAATTAAGGGGTCCGATTCTCCCTGGTCTTCGAATGTGTTTTCCTGCGTTCCTTCAATCGTGTGCTTCAACGCGTAGTAAAGATCACGAATCGACACCGTGGCGTTTTGTTGAATGACTTTCTTAATTTCATTCGCAACAAGTGTGGTTTGCATGAATTTTCGCGTGTGGGCGATGTTCAGGAATTGTCTTTCCGATGTTTTGTCTCCGAGTTTAATCGTTCGAGACTTTTGGTCGAAGAAAATGTTTCCAAGTGAACGTACAGGTAATTCCATCGAGGGGCTGTCTCCCTTCTGAATTTGTGCCACGAGCTGGTTTCCCAATACTTCCAGTTTCTTGATGACTTCCTTATCTTTTGTTGAGAGTCCAGCCATTATTCCTCACCACCATCTTCGTCTGCTTCTTTCTTTTTACCTTTTCCGCCTTTGGCTTCTTTGTCCATTTTTCCTAATCGTGCGATTTCTTTTTCCAATTCTGCATCGGATTCAGCTTCAAGTTCTTTCTCTTGAGCCTCATCAATCTTCAATCGTTTCGCCACAATGTCAAGCAGTTTGTGCTCAATGGGTTTAGGCTCTTTTTCCGTGAGTTCACCCAATGCAATCGCCACTTCGATGGCGTATTTCATGTAAATTCTCTTCTTCTCCATTTTCAGTCGTTCACGTTCTTTTCCAATGATGTAGCGCGCGGTCTTTCGTCCGGCATCCATTAAGGAAAGGCGAATTTCTTCCACAATTTCTTCATCATTCGCTATCGCTTGCTTTCCCGCTCCCGTGTAGGGGATGTGAACTGAAATCAAATTCACGAATACGGTAACAGGCGCCGTGTCCGCGTCTTTGATTCCGTAGCGTTTCCAGTCAACTGTTTTCACCGCTTCGGTAATGCCGCATCCACCCGTGTCGAAAAGCAGGGGCGCGCGGTTGGCAAATCGCATGATTTCCATTCGCATCTCCTCTCCCACTCTTCGCCCGGCTTTTCCGCCGTACGCCACCGAAACTTCAACCTGGAACGGATATCCGCCCTGCGAAACTTGGGGTTTACGTGTAACCACGGATAAAAATTCAGGTTCGACAATTGATTTCAATGATTTAGTAATTTGGTCTTCTCCAATCGGGCGTAAACAATCCGTTCGCGGCGCGATGAATTGAATCGTTTTGAACCCTTTGATGATTTCTTCAATTTCCTGCCATGTGAGTTGGTGGGGGTCCTTGTCTAAGTCAAATGAAACTTTTTCAGCCAATTCTTTAATCGAGGTTTCTCCCATTCGATCGAGTTCGCTTTTCAAAAATGAATTTGTTTTTCGCGACGCGGTGGCTTTGGCCATGTTCAGCAATTCATCCACCGTAACTCCTTTCGGGTGCGGCTGCACTTCTTCGGGTTTGTCCGGGATAACTTTCGCGGTGCGGTCGAAAACCGTAGTTTGTCCCGCAGGATCGGTAAACGTTATTTTGGCGTGCGGGTTGGCGATGGCGGTGCGGCGCAAATACTCATACGGTCCTTGTTCGTTGTTCACGTATTTCATTTCTTTGAAGTGTGCTTTCACCGCGGCTCCGCGGAATTTTTTGGTTAAAACAACAATGTTCGATACTTTCGGCTGGTTGTATTTTGTGTCAATGCTCACGTCGCATGAGAAAACTTCTTTTGAATTTCCCGTAATGACCTTGACTTCTTTTCCCGTGGTCATTTGCGAGAGCATCGTACACCCCGCAGCGCCAATCCCTTGCTGTCCGCGCATCTGCATTAAGCGATGAAACTTTGTTCCCGCGAGCAATTGTCCGAATGCCTTTCCAACGGTTTCGCGCGTGAGTCCGGGACCGTTGTCCGTGGACGTGACTTCATAATGTTCATCCGCTAATTCCTTGATTTGCACTTCAATATCGGGTAAAATATTGGCGTTTTCACACGCATCGAGGGAGTTTGTTACGTACTCGTGAATAATCGTGGTAAGCGCCTTCGTCTTTCCGCTCAATCCAAGCATTTGCTTGTTTTTCTTGAAGAATTCTGCCACCGAGTGTTCGCGGAACTCTTTTTCCAAGTCTTGGGCAGTTACGGCACTCGTTTTCGTTGGTTTTTCGGCGTGTGGAGTGTTAGACATGCGTGTTTCACCTGAATTCAAACTCTTCGCTAGGTGAATGGGATTGGCGTAAGTAATTTAATACAGTGGCGTGCTCGGCACCTTTCACGAGCATGGTTATCGCTTCCATCGCCTTGGCTACATTATCGGCTTTTCCAATAATGGCAACCGTTTTCCCATATACTGAAATAAATGTCTGCGTGTCTTTTTCTATTTGCGAGCGGATAGCCCCTTCTTTTCCAATAATTCTTCCTTTTTTGGACTGAATGGCCTTGTGGTGCTTTCCTAAAAACTCCGTAAGGTTGATGATTTCCAAATAGTATTCGTCATCCGCGAGCTTCATCGCGTGTTCGGGAGAAAACCCCCTCCCAATGGCGCGCACAATGTTCGCGGCTTTCAACACTTGAACGGCATCTTCGGCTTCTATTTCCACGTCGCCATTTTTACTATCCACTTTCACGCGTGTCTTAGTTTCTTTTTCAATCGTTTTACGAGTTCCCCCATTCGGGCCTATAGCGACCGCAACTCGGTCTTTGGGGATGGCGAATTCTTCAACAGTCATGGAGGGGATCCACCTTTCAAAGGTGTTATACACATACGTGGGTGGTGAACCTTTAAGAGGGTTAACCCGTTCACGCGTCGTTTTCCCCGTCTATTTTGAGCTTTTTCACGTCGTCGTAAAACTGGTCATACGTCAAGTCCTTCATCCCGATCCGGTGGAAAACCTTCAACATATTCTTGATGTCGCGTTCATAATAGTGTTTCGCGTTCGGGTGGATGGTGGGGATGGATTGTCCGCAGTCGATAATTACCGGCAAATCATCCTTTACGAGAATATTATATTCGCTCAAATCCCCATGAATTAATTTCGCGTGCAGCATATTGGCAATCGCCGCGCACATTGCGTCATAGAATTTTTTCAAATCCTTAATTTTGGCATCTTTCAACCGCGGCGCCGCGTGACCGTTTTTTTGTCCGATGAATTCCATCACTAAAACGTTTTCTTTCGCCGCGAGCGGCGTTGGCACGGGAACGCCAAACTTTTGAAAGCGTTGTAACGATGAAAATTCTTTCTGCGTCCACGCAAACACAATGTTCCGTTTATCGTGCTTGGCTTTCTTGAATCGCGGTTCAAAATCTAAATAATCTTCCATTCGTTTGAAGTCACTTGTTTCAATTTTGTAAATTTTTACCGCACGGTAGTGTCCAGAATTGTCTGCGGCGCGAAAAACATGGGCTTCTTTTCCCGTGGAAATCGTAAATTCCAAATGGTCAATCTGCCCCTGCGAAGCAAACGTGTGAATGATTCGAATCACATTCTTATCAAATACTTTCGAAAACGTCTTTCTCAAATCTTCTTCCGGGAAGAGTTTGGTGAGATTGTATTCGTCTTCAATCATGCAGGAGTCCGTGCATTTCGCGAATAATAATCTACCTTCACACTGGGAGTTTCGTGAGCAATCCCATTCGTCTTAATTTTTCGGTTTGCATGGGCAGGTAGCGCCACACCACGTCTCCCTTAATCGGTTGAAAGTCCCACAAGCGTACAATAATCACATCGCCCTCGCGCATCCACACTTTCTTTTTCAATTTTCCAGGAATTCTACAATGTCTCTCCACTCCATCCTCGCACGCGGCGAGAATTTGGTCTGTTCCGTGGAGTTTTACCACGACCGCGAATAATTCTCCATGGTCGCGATACGGCAGTCTAAGCTTGTATTGGGTTTCTCCCCCTTCCGTATTCGTTGTTTCAACCATTTGTTTTCAGCCTTCCCTGTTTTTGTTAAATTTTATATATTTGCGCGTGCGGCACTCCGGCAATTCTCTTCACACCATTATCTGTTAACAATCCTTGTTTCACCGCAACCTTAAATGTTTGTTCTCCAATCAAGTTGACATTTCCCGCCTCGCTCAAGTGTTCAACAAACTCGTTTTCATCCACCACTTTCTCCATGTAAAATGTTTTGCTCACGTTCAAGGAAATTTTTCCCTCGTTGAGCGTTTTTCCAATCAATTCGACATCGGCCGCGGCGAGAACGCTTCCTGTCTCGTTTGAATGAACGCGCATGGCAATTTTTTTGTCCACGTTTTATCCTCTCCGCAGCGGAGAAATCGCTCCGCACGCTTCGCACTTTAACTGTCGCACGCCATTGTGTTCAATGTAGTGCGTGTCCGGCTTTCCGCACTCTTTACATAAAACAAATTCTTCCAAGAATCGCGTGAACCAATCATTAATTTGTTTTTCGGAGAATTTTCCCACGATAACAAGCCGGTCGCCTTCCGGTTTGGCCGGGGCCGCACTTTCTTTCGTTAAAAATTTTAGCAAATCCTTCGGGTCTTCGCGCCGCATGATTTTAATCAGCTGCACAAAATTCTTGACATACGTTTTCG
>CAZGES010000026.1:0-14581 GCA_964524375.1 uncultured archaeon | reverse complement strand
ACTTTTTTAGAAAAACTGGGCTTGACCGAGTATGAGGTGAAGACGCTCTCCACCTTATTCGCCCTGCGCGAAGCCGATTCTCCGGAAGTGGCGAAAGTTGCGCAAGTTCCCAAAACACGCGTGTATGATGTGTTGGACGCGCTCGTGGAAAAAGGACTCGTGGTGAAAATGTCTACGCGGCCTAAGAAGTATAGGGCGCTTGCCCCCAGCGAAGCGTTGTTGAAATTAGTGAACGAGCGGCAAAACGAATTAGAAAAATGGAAAACGGACGCGCACCAATTGGGAAAAGAATTGGAAAAAACGCAGGGCGTTGCGAACACGGATGAAAAAGTGCTTAAAGTAAAATCACGCACGGATTTTTACAAAATTCTCGCGCAGGAAGTGGACACAGCAACGAATGAGGTGCGCGGCCTTACGGCGCTGGATATGCATCATCACATTCTTCATGAATCATTGGAGCGCGCTGCTAAACGAGATGTTTCTATTCAACTTGCGGGAACGCATCCGGAAGCATTCAAAGAAGCCTCTCAAAAATGGGGAGAAAATGTGGAATTGCAAGATGCTTCGCACGGCTTGCATGCGTATGTGATAGATGGAAAGAAAGTCGTTCTCCTCCTTTCAGATTTGAAAAAAGACCAGTCGGAATACCACTTTGCCATTTGGCCGGATAACAAGGCGATGGCCAAAACACTCCAACAAACGTTTGACCAGCACTGGGAACGCTGAACCTATTGCCATTTCAGGGTTTTACCGTATTGGAATTTAATGGATTTGACACTCTCAACTAGATATGTCTTACGAACACGATGCCTATCGGTATGCTATTCGCAATGCGTTTGAGCACAAAGGAAAAGCGGACGCGGGAGCGTTAATCGGAAAGCTCAAAGCGCTCTATCCGAATGCGGATGTGAAAGAGCTGGTTCCTTTTGCACGCGTCGCGGCGGAGAAAGTAAACAACATGGGAATGGATGAAATCCACGCGGAGTTTGACAAGTTCAACGCCGAAGGATTCGAGTTGAAAATTCCTGAAAAAAAAGTGGGCTTGCAAGAGTTGGAATGGGCGGCGACGCAGCCGGTGGTTACACGTTATGCGCCCAACCCGAGCGCGCCCGGACATTTGGGGCACTTGCGACCAGCGATTTTGAGCTATTTGTACGCCAAAAAGTATAATGGAAAATTTATTTTGCGATTCGATGACACGGACCCCAAGCTCAAAAAGCCCATGGAAGACGGGGAGCAGATGTACATGGATGATTTAGCCTGGTTTGGGGTCGTGCCTGATGCGATTGTGCGCGCCTCAGACAGGTTCGAATTGTACGATGATTACATGACCCAGCTTGTACAAATGGGAAAAGGGTATTTGTGCACGTGCGAAAAGGAAGTGTGGAAGGAACACATCATGAAGCACGAAGCGTGCCCGTGCCGAGAGCTTGACGTGAGCGAACAAATGGAACGATTGAAAAAATTCTTCAACCACACGTACAAACAAGGGGAAGTCGTGCTGCGAATTAAAACATCTTTAACACACGAGGACCCGTCGCAGCGGGATTATTCGCTGGCGCGCATCGTGGACAAACCCATGCACTATCGCGTGAAGGGAAGGTATGTCTGGCCCACGTACAATTTTGCTTCGGCGATTGATGACCACCTCTTGGGAACGACACTAATTATTCGCGGGCAGGAACACTATCAAAACATGCTCAAGCAAAAATGGCTGTACGCGCACTTCAACTGGGAATACCCGCACGCGTTCCATCACGGAAGATTACTCATGCCGGGCTCGGATTTGAGCAAGAGCAAAATGATTGCAGGCATTGCGAGCGGAAAATATTCAGGGTGGGATGACCCGCGCTTGTGCACCATTCGCGCGCTCAAGCGAAAAGGATTCACCCCCGAAGGTTTGAGGGATTTGATTGTGGATTTGGGAGTGAAAACCAGCGACACGACTGTTGATGTGCAATTGCTGGGGACGTTCAACAAAAAATATGTGGAAAACGCACCAAATTTTAGCATGATTCAAGACCCCGTTTCCATGGAAGTGGATTTTGGTCCGGATTTGGAAGTGAAATTAGATGAGAAGTTTGTGCAGTTGAAACAGGGGAGACAGCCATTCTTCGTGGCGCGGGCCGACACGCAAAATTGGAAAGAAGGAAACACGTTTAGGTTGCGGAACGCGTACATTGCCAAAATTAATTTTATTGACGAGTATCGCGTGAATGCACAGTTTGTGAGCACCAAAAAAATTGAAAATACTTCCCAAATAAATTGGCTCCATGAGGGAGTGGATGTGCAGATTGTCATGCCCGATGGAAAGCCTATTTTTGGACTCGCGGAAGCGCAAACCGCCCACGTTCACGTCAACGATGAAGTGCACTTTCAAAACTTTGGTTTTTGTAGGGTAGATGAGAAAACGCCCGAAGAAATAAAGTTGTGGTTCACGCACCCGTGAAAATTATTTTGCCCGCTTGAATTGTTGATGAATCGCGCGGAGGCGGACGAGATATTCCATGCACTCCGGCGGGTTTCGAAAAATTTTAGCAACCTCAATTACAAAATGCTGGGAACCATTTGAATTAATATTTTCCATGTAGTCGCGCGCCCCAGGGGTTTGCACATACTTGGCGAGTTCTTTTTCTCGGCGAGGATTCGTTCCCGGACGGTTTTCAGGGGCGGTTTCTCTAAATGCTATTTCATGCGCGTGGAGGGCAATCTCCTCCCACGACACGATGGGTTCGCTGGGTTTGGGCCTCAGGAACCGGGATTTATGATTGGGACGATTTCGTCCGCGCCGACGAGGGGTCATTCGAGGGAAAGCAATCGTTTAACGTATAAAAATGTTTATACGCGGAAAAAACACCCTCGTTTATTAGGGGGAAAAAGACACTCGAAACATGACTGCGCGTTCACGAGGAATATGGGATTATTCTTCTTTTTTACCCGTGCCGAAGGGGAAGAACTCTATTATCTCGCTGCATGAGGGGCACACTTCTTTAGTGGAAAGCGTTTATCGCAAAAATTTGTTTTACAAACTCGAATATGAAAACCCCACGGGTTCATTCAAGGATAGGGGAAGCACGGTGGAAATATCTCATGCAAAGGCGAATGGGTACAAAAAAGTCGTGTGCGCGAGCACGGGGAATATGGGCGCGAGTATTTCGGCGTACGCGGCGCGTGCCGGAATTGAAGCGACGATTTGCGTGCCGCATCATGTGCCGGAAAATAAACTGAAACAAATCCAAGCCTACGGTGCCAGGCTCGTGCACGTGAATGGGGACTATAATGAAGCGCTGAAAAAAACGTGGGAAATTGCGAGCAAGCAAAAAGGATACATGTTGACGGGAGATTATCCCCTGCGAATGGAGGGGCAGAAAACGATTGGGTTTGAACTTGTTGAACAATTGAATGGAAAGGTGCCGGACCAAATAATTGTGCCAATTGGAAACGGCACGCTCATCACCGCACTGCACGCGGCATTCTTTCAAATGTGGAAAAAGAAGATGATAAAAAAATTCCCAAAACTAATTGGCGTGCAAGCCCAAAATTGTGCACCCTTGTTGGATGCGTGGAAAAATAAAACCGTTCATTTTCGCGCGATGAAAAACCCTCACACGATTGCGGGGGCGATTGAGTGCGGCAATCCTATTTACGGTCAAGAGGCTCTCGCTGCGGTGCACGAAACAAATGGAAAAATAGTGGTTGTGAGTGAGAAGCGAATGAGAGAAGCCAAGCTTGAACTCGCGCGACGCGAAGGTTTGTATACGGAATACTCGGGCGCGGCGGCGTATGCGGCGGGAGAGGATTACCCGTGGAAGGGCGTTACGGTAATTTTGTTGTGCGGCCACGGGCTGAAGGAATAATTTACAAAAGGGGGCGTTGCCTAACCATTTGGCTTGCCCTTAAAAACCTCAAAAACGTTATTTGCTCATGCGATTCAACTCTTTTGTTTTCGTTCTCGTTGTTTTTATTGTCTTGACCGCAGCCTCGCCTGCGCACGCCGTTCTGCCTGAATCATCCATCAAAGTTTTTGCCGTATCCCCGGACGGGACGGCGATTGACGCTAAACTCTCGTTGAAAACCTCGCCCGGAACGGGAGTGGTGTGGTCGAGCGTTTCGGGACCATTAGTGGGAACGGCGACGCAGAGTACGGAAAAAATTGCGGTGAAAGTGGCGCAAAATTATTCGACGGAAGTAGACAAGTACGATTATTTTTTTGCGATTGATTCCGAAGCAAGTGTGGTGGATGGTCCGAGTGCGGGGAGCGCGATGGCGTTGCTTGTGGTGAGTGCGCTGCAAAACAAAATACTTTCTTCAGATGTGGGACTCACCGGTACTATCACAAACGCGGGAGAAGTGGGCCCGGTGGGGGGAGTGTATGAGAAAGCGAAGGAAGCCGCACGCGTGGGGGTGAAACTTTTTCTCATTCCGCGAGGAGAATCAAAGCAAGTGGTGAAATTCCCGGATGGTGTGAAAAATATTAGTTTGCCCGAGTACGCGTTGAAGGAATGGGGAATGAAGGTAGTGGAAACGGACACGTTAGACGATGTTTTACATTATGCATTCACCGACATTTCAAGCATTGACATTACTCAAACGACGCCGGTGGAAGAGCCCGCGTACATTCCGGAAAAAATTCCCGTGAATGACACGGTGAAACCCATGGAGGCGCTCAACACGAAGTTCATTGCACAAACGCGCGACATTTTGAAAGACGCGCAAGCGGCGCTGAACCAAACTTTATTGGATGACGCAGGGTTGATTGAAGTGTTATCGCGCACGTTAGGGGATTCGGAGAAGACGGTGAACGAGGCGGAATTGTTGGTGCAGAATGGATACCAATATTCGGCCGGAAACTACACGTTCTTAGCGAAAGTGAATGCGTATTTCGTTCACGACGTCGCGGACAATCCTGAGTTGATTGATTTGGAAAGCGATGCGCTGTTGAAACGCGTGAATGAACTTGAAACTCTTATCGATGCGCGGCAAAAAGTGTTCGACGCAAGTGTACCTATTGAGGGAGTGGAGTGGTTCATTGCCGCACAGCAGCGTTTAACGTGGGCGCAGTTGGAAGTGAACAAACTGCAGGATACGCAAACGATTATTGTAACGACCGATGATGCGATTCACGCGCAAGCCGTGGGACGCGTACAGGATTATGAGTTTGCGCGCGCGTGGTACGAGTCGAGCAATGAATTCTACAACGTCGCGTTGAGCATGAGTACAAAGGGATTGAAGAGCCAATCCCCTTTCGTGGACTATTATTCCGAATTCGTGGAAAATGCGACGAATGGATTGGGAATTATTTCGGAAGCGGAAGGAGAAGACGCAAAGCGAAGATTGGACGCAGGATTGATTGACCAGAGCGAAAATAGGCATCTTTCTGCCGCGATGAATTCGGCTTCGGCACTTTCGCTCATCAATGCAATTTTGATTGAGAATGATTCTAACTCAAGCATTCGCGAAAAATTGGAGAGTACGATTGCGGAATTGGATGAGAAAATGAGTTTGCAGGAAAACCGTTACGCGTGGCCGCGATTGTACTTGGACCACGCGAAATACTATTTGAACTCGGCGAATTATTATTTGGGAATTAATCAGGGCGCGAACGCGGCGAGCAGCCTCTCGAGCGGTCTTACGCTTGCCTTGCTGGCCGAGAACACGTATGAAGTGACGAAGGACGTGGAGGACTATTATGATAAACTTCCCGCCTCGCGATTTACCCCTCTTTCGAGTGTGACCAATGGAAACGGGAATGGGAATGTTATCCCCATTTCGATTGGAGAGGATGGGACCGGAAGTTTAGTCGTTCAAGCCGGAGAAAATGGGTTTCCGGTGCAGGGAATTCTCCTTGCCATTGCATTGTTTTTAGCCGTGGTCTTGGCCGCTTCTTTCATCTCCAAACGAGGTCAACGGGTGCTGGACGCCCCCTTGGAAGGGGTTTCTACGACGCCCGTTCACGGATTCCCTATTCTCATGCGCGTGGACCAGCTGGAGGCGCAATTAATGGCGGCGAGGCAGGGGCTCAGACACGCGGAGCACCGGTTTAAGCAGGGAGAACTGACGCAAACGGCATATGGGGAAATGGCTGCGCATTATCAAACCCAGCTGCGAGGGATTACCAAAGACCTCCGCGCCGCTAATTCGGAATTGAGGATTGGGGACGCCAACGCCAAGAAAAAAGCGGTTTTTGATGAACCTTTTTCTAAAAAAGGTTCGAGCACAATCTTGGACAGTTCTAAATCGGCCGTTGAATCCAAGGTCAAGAAATCAAGCAAAAAGTGGCCCGCGAAAAAAGCCCCGGCCAAAAAGATAAAAAAGAAAGAATAATTTTTTTCATTTATGGAAATCACGGAAACATTATACGTCACGACGCGCCCTCAATGGAGGGCGTGGTTGAAAAAGAATCACGCGAAGAAAAAAGAAGTTTGGCTGATTTACTACAAAAAAGCATCCGGCAAAAAACGCATTCCGTATGAGGACGCGGTGAAAGAAGCCCTTTGTTTCGGGTGGATTGATTCCACAGCGAAAGGAATTGATGATGAGAGTTGGGCGCAACGATTTGGTCCGCGGAGAAAAGGAAGCCCCATCTCGCCATTGAATTTGGAACACATCAAAAAATTGCTGAGCGAGGGGAAGATGACTCCCGCGGGAATGGTTCATCTCACGGGAAATGGAAATACTTCTAATGAAGATGCACATATTGAATTGAAAAAGAAACATGTGAAATTAATTATTCCCAAAGATGTTTTGCGCGCGCTCAAAAAAGACCCGGAAGTGTGGAAAAACTTTCAAGCGTTTCCGGAGAATTACAAACGCATTCGCATCGGCTGGTTGGATGTGCGCACGCCCGCGCGGAGGGACGTGTGGAAACAGAGATTGGATTACTTAATCAAAATGACGAAGAAGAATAAGCGATTTGGGACGATTCGAGAATAAGTTTTAGAAAAATATTGAAAGAAATTAAAAAAATTTAGAATGAGAAAAAATGTAAATGAAACAGGGGATTTCTCCCCCGCCTCATTTTGAAGTCAAAAAATCTATCCGAATAATCCGGCCAATCCGGCTGCGGCTTCTTCTTCTGATTTCTTTTCTTCTTCTTTGGGCTTGGCTTCAGCTTTGTGCTCTCCGTGCGCAGCGGGTGCGGCGGCGGGGGCAGCTGAAACGGCGGCCTTCGCAATGGCGTCATCAATGTTGACGTTCTTGAGACTTGCAACGAGTGCTTTCACGCGTGCGGCATCCGGCGTGATTCCCGCGGCTTCCAGCACCTTCGTGACAGCATGTTCGTCGACTGCTTTTTTGGCAGAATGCAAGAGCATTGCCGTGTATACGTATTCCATGATCTGTCATCTCCGTTGTTGTGTCTCGCACATTGCTGTGCAATAACTGTAATGCAGCCTTTTGAGAAAAGGCTGGCGAAAACCCTACTGGGTTTCCTCCTTGATGTGTGATTTGATTTCCTTCGCCGCTCTTTCAGCCTTCGCAAGGATTTCTCCCACCGTGGCTTCCGTGAGGATGTTTCCGTCCAACGCCACTTGCTTGGCTTCGCGGAAGGCTTTGGTGATGATAACAGGAGTAGACTTGTCGTTCAAGATGATCGCGTTTACCGCAAGGTTGAACGCCTGCTGCTCTGCTTTCACAAAGTTAGCGAAGACTTGCGTTTCGTCAATGTCTAAAACATCCGCGTGGTAAATTTGTCCATTTTCGAGAACAGATGAGACGGCTAAGCGTAAGCGCATGGGTTTGATTCCAAACTTTCCTAAAACATTCACCACGGGCGCGGTGATGACCTCGCCTTTTTTCGTGACAACTTTGTCTTCCATGACGGCAATCGTGGCACCTTGAACTCGAACATTCAATCCGGCGCCTTTCAAATCTGAAAGAGCGGGTCCGGGGGGCAATCCTGTGTCTCCGGCGGGAACAATAATGTCTTCGGGAGCGATTTGTCCTTCTTTGGCGGAGACTTTTCCAGTGGCTTGCTTCACCATCGCGAACAATTCGAAGGGATTGACTTTGGAAAACAACACGGCGGTGGAGCCTTTCAGTCCATCCACTAATTTTTCGTCCGCACCCGCTTGTTTGAGGGCGCGCTGAATGACTTTGCGCTTTGACACTGTCAAATGTGCTTTACCGGCGAGCTTTACCTTGAGTTGGCCGTGCAAATTCGCGGGGAATCCTTTCAAGTCCGCGACGCCGATGACGGGATACTCTTTAGTCAATTGCACGAGTCGAGTGACTTCGCTCTGCTTCCACTTTTTGGTGTGTGTAGTCATGCGCTTGCCTCGCTTTCAGCCATTTTTCCGCCTACTTTGACGGGAGCGGACATGGTCATTTTGAGTAAAACGGATTTGACGTTGATTTCTTTGTTTCCAAGCGCGGGCAAAATAGCCTGGTACACGGCAACCGTGTTGTCGGCGATTTTTTCATCGTCCATTTCTTCTTTTCCAACTGAAACGTGAACGAGGGGCATGTACTTTCCTTTCTTGTTAGAAACCTTCACCACGCTTCGTAAGCGTGCAACGGCGGCTTGAACTTGTTTCAAGTCGTGTGACACGGGGCGGGGCATTCGATTTTTGGGAGCGAGGGTTTGTCCCAAGTATTTTCCAACCGTTAACATGACCGGTCCTTCCGAGAGAAACCCAACGTATTCGGTGAGCATTTCGCCGAGCTGCTTCTTGTTGATGCCTTTGATTTCGTCTTCCATAATGACGCGGTCCACGATATCTTTTGCTTCGGCGGCGAATTCTTTATCGCGAACAAACAAGGCCACTTTACCATCGCCTTTTCCAACAGGGTTGGGCAGAGCCACGTCAATGTCGACTTGGTTTTCGGCTTTTTTGAAATCGATATTTTTGAAGTTGATGGTGAGGTCAATCGTTTGCTTGAACTTTCGAGGTTCCGCAGTCTTGCGAAGCGTTTGTAACGCGGTGAGTATTTGATTTTTTTCCATACTGAAAAACCTCCCACTCTCGAGTGGTTGGCGGCCTTCCATTCTAGAAAGAATGAGAAAGTAGACTATTTCCGCTAGGCAAGGATTATAAATCAAAGCATCGGGTTCGGGGTATTGTCGCTTAGGATACGAGGTAATTGAGCACAATTTAGGACAAACTGGGGGGCGTTTCTCTTCGGCAAAGGGTTTGAAATCCTATTTCGCCCGCCAAATATTCAAATCCGCGTCACCCTGGAGGGTGGACACGAGAATTAGGTCTTGGGCATGGGTTTCCACATATTCGCGGACGATGGTGTGGTCTCTATCAATGACCTCTTGCCGCACCGTGTCATTGGGTGCCTGTGAGAAGTAGTTTATCTCCACCACAAAATCGCCGGTTTTCAATGGGGGTGTGGGGGTAACCGTGTCCGCAGGAATGAAGTATTTTTTGCCCGTGGCGGGGTATACAAAAAAGATGCACAAGTCCCGCTCTCCAATCACGCGGGAATTTTCTGGAATGACCTTCTGCATTTCACTCAATACTGCTCCCCGCGCGTCGCCGAGACGGGCGTGCTGCTTGTGCAATTCGATTGTTCCGCCCGCGATGACCAAAACAAATAGTGCCATCACGGCCAATCGTTGCGTGTGTGTGATGTGGGGAATTTTTTTGGCAAGTTTGCGCAGCAAATCTTCGTATAATTGTGCAGTGGGGATGAGGAGCATGCCTAGAATTGGAATAAAATAACGCAAGCGCGCGGTGAGCAGGTGCGGGAGTGAGGTTTCAAACGAAAAGAAATAACTATACTGTGAAAAGAAGAGAACGGAAACAACTGCCACCACGGCAAAAATAATTGTATGGTTGTATTTTCGCGTGAGCGAGAGCCAGCTCAATGGAAGAACAATGAAAATAACCCCAAGCAATATTGCCAGCTCACTAAAATAACGCGGATTGAGTCCATTTGAGACAACCGAGCCCACGCTCCCATATCCCACGTTCAGCACGCCGCCATAGGTGAAGAAGTTGAATAGCAAGTGTGCTACTAATACTGGCGCAGCCCCTGCGAGAAATGGAATAAGTTTTTTTCGTTCGAATAACAGCGCCGAGGCGGCAAACGCCAAAAACCCCGCTCCTGCGTCATAGCGAACAAACGTCGCCAGACCCAAAAGCGCTCCCGCAATAACGTACCATCGGTTGCGACCGTGCAGCCAAAGCAAATATGCGCCAGCGAAGAGAGTGAGGACAGTCAATTCCGAAAAAAGAGTGCGCGATTCCCATTGAAACGCGGGGAAAAACAAGTAAAGTAATGCCCAGTACTTTGACACATTGAGCTTTTTGAAAATGAGAATAAATAAAATAAAATTGAGAAGATGAGTTAATAGTCCAGATAGGAAAACTAAATCCAAGGGAAGAAATGTAAAAGGAAAAAGGGCCAATGATTTTCCGATGGGAAGGGCAGAGATGTATTGTCCATTTCCAATTGAATTTCCGCCGCAATAAAGTTGGTTATCGGTTGTTTTCGTCGAACCGGTGTGCAGCAAGAATGAATTTTTCATGTACGCGTGTTCATCCGTTGAGACGATGTATGCGGGATAGTAGAACAAAAAAACAATTGTAAAAAAAATACCCGCTGTGAGAAACACTTGCGACATTTTATCATTCAAAATAGTATTTTTCCATCGCGCCAGTATTTTCATTAAACTACCCATGAAATAAACCACTTGCCATCGCTTCAAAAAGGTTTCGAGCACATCGCGTTGATACAATACTCGAATGAATTGGAGTAGCGGCATGGATTAATAATCTATTTTACACTCTTGCTGTTGATGGGATTCTCTGTATGAAAGTTGCATTTGTCATTCCCAACACGCTGCGTACCAAGTCTGCAGGACTAGAACAATCGGTTTATTTCCTTGCAAAAGAATTTCAAAAAAAAGGCGTTGAAGTTGAAATTTACTGCACAGCACAGCATGCGCAAAAAAATGTGATGTTTGATGGGATTCCTCTCAAGGAATTTCCGCGCTTTGCTCCCCGCGACACATACTATCTTTCGTGGCCCTTATTTCGAGCGCTCCGACGCTGCGACGCGGATGTTATTCATGCCTATGGTTACAACACACTTCCCGCCGTTGCCGCAGTACTAGCCAAAAAGAAAAATCAACAATTTTTTTTGACGACCGCGAGTTCGGTTTCTTCATCTCAATTTCGCCGGGCGCTCCGTCCGCTCTTGGCAATGTATTATGAGATCCTCCAGAAAAGAATCGACAAAATTATTTTTCTCTCGACGTGGGAAAAAAATATTATTCGTAAAGACTTGCGTGTGGCGGATGATAAATGCATTGTCTTTCCGAGCGGCATTGATAGCGAGGGCATTCGTGCAGTCTCGGCGAAAAAAATTCCCCACTCTATTTTATCTGTGGGAAGGCTTGTAAAAAATAAGGGAATGCACCACCTTATCAGCGCTCTTCCCCTCGTGCGAAAAAAATACCCCGATACCACGTTGCATATTGTGGGAGATGGAGTTGAACGTGCTGCGTTGAAAGCTCAGGCCGAAAAATTGGGAGTGGGCGATGCGGTTTTTTTCCACGGACATATTGAATTTTCCCAGCGAAAAAAATTGTATGAATTATATGCGCAGTCGACCATTTTCTCTTTGCTCTCTGATACTGAGAGTCAAGGTCTCGTTTACGGAATGGCTCTTGCCATCGGACAACCGGTGCTAGCACCGCATCAAAGTGCGATGCTGGACTTGGTAAATGTCTCGTGCGTGAAGAGCGTGAAAAATACATCTGACGCGCATGAAGTCGCGGAAGGAATTCTTTCGCTTTTTGACCATCCTAAAAAGTGTTCTAATGTGGACAGCGTTGTGTGGTCATGGAGTCATGTGTGCGATGAAATTCTCGCCCTCTACACTGCGGCTAAAAACCCTTAATTTTTTCAATTTACTTTTTTTCCGCACGCAAGACCAAAATCATACCCTTGGAGAGGGGGGTGGTCAGCCAATAATCAATCAGCAGCGCGGGGTAAATGAGTGGAAACAACAGGAAGAAGGGTGCACGATAGTGAAAACGCGAACCAACTTGTAAAATAAACGACGAAAGGGGTGAACTGAACAAGTACGTGTGATGAGTTAGGATAAATCCCTCATCCGTAAGCATTTTAGTTATTTTTTCGAGCGTATACGTTTGATTGACGTGATATTCTTTGCGATGATGCGCCTTAAATTTTTCGGGCAGGTAAGGCGAGTCGAGCGTGTCCACACTAAAAACAAATAATCCATTCTTTTTCAAGACGCGGTGGGTTTCACGCAATACAGCAACATCACTTGCAGTATGCTCCATCACGCAGACGGAAACGACTTTGTCAAATGAATTTTTTTCAAAAGGAATTTTTTCTCCGTGAGCGAGTTTAAGAGTAACAGCAGGGTCAACCATTTTTTGGGCGAACGCAATATCTTTTTCCAGCGGGTCAATCCCGGAAACAATGCATCCTTTTCGGTACAGAAATTCTGCGTAAAATCCTTTGCCGCAGCCCACATCTAAAATCGTTTCACCTTTCGCGGGGGAGAGGTAGCGAGTAATTATTCCCGTTTCGATGCGTCGAATGCTGTGAAATCCCTGCGCCTGCGCGAGAACGAAACGTTTAATGCGAGAGAGTGCGCTCATTCTTCGAATACATTTGGCCTTATTTAAAAGGCAATGTGAAGCGTTTTCATTTCGACTTTTTCTTTTGAGATGCGTTCAAAAACTCGTGCACGCATCCTAATTTAATGGAGCGAATTTTCGTAACTGGCGCTACTGGGCGAGTTGGAAGTTCCTTGCTAGAAGAGTTGGCGCAGCATTACCTTATTACTGCCCTCGTTCGAGCGGGTAAAAATAATCTCTCTGAAAAAGTAAAAGGCGTTAAGTGGATTACGGGAGACTTGACGGACCATTCCACTTATGAGAAAAGCCTCGCGGAGTGTGATGGAGTGCTTCATTTGGCTGTGAGCCACTCCTCAAATCCGGATGTTGCGTTTCGAGTCAACGTCGACGGGACGCGTACACTGGTGAATGTTGCCCATGCAGCGCGCGTGAAAAAAATTCTTGTCTTTTCAAGTGTCATGGCCACGCAGACGTACCGTAATTCATATGGCGAGTCCAAGCGCGCAATGGAAGAAATGCTGCGCGAACTTGAAATTCCCCTTATTGTGCTCCGTCCTTCGCCTATTTATTCGCGCCACTCTCCCGTGCTGCAGGGTTTTGAAAAATACTGCACGCTGCCCTTGCCATTCATTCCACTCATGAATGGCGGACGCGGGGATTTGCGTCCGATTGCATTGAGCGATGTGTCTCAAACAGTAGTGAAAATTTTTTCGAGACCATTTCCGCACGAAATAGAGACGTACGATTTGTGTTCTGACCAACCATTTTCGTTGCGCCAAACAATTGAACTCATTTGTCAGGTGAAAGGAATTCACAAGCCCATTATTGGAATTCCCCACCATCCTTTGAGTGCGTTGTATTATTTGGAAAAAAAATTCTTTTCACGGCCGTGGTCGAAACTCATCCAGTTTGCGGGAATTGGAGAAGGGTTTCACGCTGATTCCACGGCGTTGGTGAAGAAGTACGGCCTCTCCTTTATTCCTCCTCGTGAAGGAATTCGTGCATGTTTATCCTAAATGCGTCTTTTTCAATTCAGGAGGAGCAGAATCTATAAACTGCTCCGCGCAAAGAATGACTATGTCTCTCTCCCCAGAAGAATATTCTGTGTATGTTTCCAGCGATGCTCGAGCGACGAGCACGAATAAAAAAATTCTCGCCAAGTGGTTTGAAACGATTGAGGGAAAAACGGCTGTTGATGTTGGATGCGGCAACGGGGAGGTTGGAAAACTCCTTGTGGAAAAAATGGATGTGCTGGGAATTGATGAGCAAGACGCCGCGCTTTCCCAAGCGAAAAAGAACGGGTTGCGCACGCTGAAAACTTCCCTCGAACAAAAACTTCCCCTGCCTGCATCAAGCGCGGATAATGTGATTTGCAAGGACGTTTTTGAACACCTTGTGCACCCGCACCATTTACGGAACGAACTGCACCGCATTCTCAAAAAAGGCGGTCGATTATATGCACACGTGCCTAATCAGTTTACACTCGCAGACCGTATTCGAATCTTGCTGGGTGGGAGTATGGTCGTGGAGTCGTGGTTCCCCAACTCTACCGAATGGAATTTTCCCCACATTCGCTTTTTCACGCGCAAAAATTTCAAACGCTTCCTTGAGGACGGAGGTTTTGTAGTTGAGCGCGATTATTCGGATGCGTGGTCATACCACCTGCCATTGGGCTATTCTACGCGTATTTTGAGTCGCATTTCTCCAGAATTATTTTCATCCGGAATTACATTTACTTGTCGAAAAAAATAATTCGAAAAGATACTAAAAAAAAGAAGTAAATAACCAGCTTTACTTAAGCTGGCTATCGTATTTTCCATCTTTGAAATCTAATTGTGCTTGCTTCGCGTGCTTTCCATCAATGGTAATCCCCATAGAGTTGCACGTTCCAATAATTTCTCGGCACGCGCTGCGAAGCGTGTAGGAGTTTAATTTTCCCATCTTCATTTCCGCAATTTTCTTCACTTGCTCGAATGTCAAATTGCCTTTGACTTCTGTCTTAGGATTTCCCGCACC
>CAZGES010000025.1:0-15201 GCA_964524375.1 uncultured archaeon | reverse complement strand
TTGAGAGATGCGTGGGACAGCGAGAAGATTGCCAAAGATTAACGTGTTTTTACTGCAGCTGCGCCACAATGTGTTGGGCTATTTTTTCAGCTACTAATGCGTACCCTTCTGGTCTGAAATGTTCGTCGCGGGGCCAGTATAATTCTTCTGTAGTTGTGCGTTCACGAACATCCGGAGAAGTGTCGTAGCACGTCAACATGTTTTTCACACAGACGTTTTGGAAAGCGTTTTGGACGCGCCAATCCGTTTGAAACGCGGACGAGGTTTCAAATCCGATGCCGGAGTAAAATGCTTCGTGCACCGCACTCGTTTGGAGGTCGTGCGGTATCCCCACAAAAAATATTTTTTTCCCCTTGCTTTGGGCGAAATCGCGCATATGTGTTACGTCTTCCTCGAATGCCGATGTGGCGGAGGAGTTGTAGGCGTCGCTGCTGAACAAGAGCGAACGCATGATAAAGTCAGGTTCGTTCTTGGCCTTGCTGAAAACCGTGTTGGGGATGTCCGCGTACGCATTTGCATCGCTTTTTGAAGTCGAAACGAGCAAGCTGAAAACAAGAACGCAGGTTTTGCATTTTTTCAAAATTTGCTTCACGGGAGAATGGTGTTTCTCCTGGCTGTTGAGGAAGTCGTTTCCCAAGTAAACGACTGCGATGTACGCGTCCGGGCGGTATGCGTCTTCTGCGAAAAGCATGACGTCGGAGTATTCAGAAGGGCCGATGCCGGGTTTTCCCAAGTTAAGAAACTCAATGGGTTTTTCCCCATTATTGTTTTGAGTATTTGAATTAACGATTGCTTCGAGCACGGAATCAATTGTCTCATTGTTGTCCGCGGAATTTCCAAACGTGAAACTGTCTCCAATCATCGCCACGCGAAACACCCCCACGTGGTCGCGCGTGTAATTTTTATCCTCGCGAATTCCATTGTCATTGGTGTGAATCGTGTTCGAATAATCCGGTCCTTCCATCGTTCCCGTAAAATTCTTGCTGGGAAAAAGCACATCCGGATACGTTATTTGCATGAGGATTTCAAACAAAATGATGGGCGTTAAAACAACGAGCAAAATTATCGCAGAATATTTTATTGCCTTTGAGCGTTCCACGGCGCATCACTCTCAGAACAGCGCGTACACAAACGGCGAGAGGGCGGAGGATTGCCCCACCAAAATGAGGAGGGCGACGAAGATGAGGAGAATGACAATGGGGATTAACCACCATAATTTTTTCTTCCAAATGAAATTGGCTAAACCCGTGAAGACCATGAGGCGCATACGTATCACACGAATTCATTCCCAGAGAGTTTAAAACGGTAATTCATTGCTTCGGAAAAACGCCCGGACTAAAAGCATAGGACAATACTCGAATCAGACCCTTTTTTTTATAAAGACTAAGTGCCCTGTATTCGATTCCAAGGACTGTTTGTATGGGAATCAATGTCATGCTGCTGAACCCGCCGTATTTTCCTCAGTTTAGCAAGAACTCCCGCTCGCCCGCCGTTTCGAAGGGAGGGTGCGTGTATTATCCTATTTGGCTGGGCTACGCGGCTGGAAGTTTAGAGATTAATGGCCACATCGCAAAATTGGTGGATGCGACCGCGCCCAAAGACATGATGACGCTGGAACAAATGGTTTCCATCGCGAAAGAATTCAATCCGCGCTTACTGATTATGCACACCGTCACGTCGTCGGTGGTGAATGATGGCAAAGTGGCCGCGGCGTTAAAGCAAGCCCTGCCAAATTGTACGATTGCGATGGTCGGCCCCCACGTGTCGGCGGTGTCGGAAAATACTCTTACGATTTCTCCCGCGGTTGATTTAGTGATGCGAAAAGAATACGATTTGATTTCCGTTGAAGTGGCGAATCGCATCGCGGAAAATAAATCTTGGTCAGATGTGCAGGGAATCACGTTTCGAAATGATCAACAAGAAATCGTGAAAAACCCTGATGCGCCGGACGTTCCATCGGAATACTTGGACAAGCTCCCGTTTGTTACTCAAATTTGGGACAAACACTTGAACATTAAGGATTATTTTTATCCGTCTGTTTTGTACCCGGAAGTCACGGTCATCACCGGACGAGGATGCCCGTTCCGCTGCACATTCTGCGACTGGCCCCAAAACTTTACGGGGCATAATTTCCGCTCGCGCAGCGTGAAAAATATTGTGGACGAATTTGAGTGGGTCAAAAATAATCTGCCCTACGTGAAGGACATCATGATTGAGGATGACACGTTCACATTAGACAAAAACCGCGTGAAAGCCATTTGCCAAGAAATTATTGAACGCAAGTTGAACGTCACATGGACGGTCAACGCGCGCTGCGATGTGGACTTAGACACGTTGAAAATCATGAAACAAGCCGGCTGCCGCTTGGTGTGTGTGGGCGTTGAGAGTGCGACGCAGGATATTCTCAACAACATCAAGAAGGGAACCAGCGTGCAAAAAATTGAACAGTTTTTCAACGACACCAAAGAAGCCGGCGTTCTCGTTCATGCGTGCTTTATGATGGGAAACCGCGGCGAGACGCGTGAAACAATTCAAAAAACGGTTGAGTTTGCCAAGAAAGTCAACCCGGACACGGTGCAATTCTTCCCCATCATGGTTTACCCGGGAACGGAAGCGTATGAGTGGGCGAAGACGAATAATTTTTTGACGGTGAAAGCGGAGAATTGGGAAAATTGGCTGCTGGAAGACGGAACGCACAACACGATTGTGAGTACGGACAAGCTCTCTGCCACGGAGTTAGTGGAAGTGTGCGATGACGCGCGAAGAAATTTTTACATGAGGCCCGAATTCATTGCCGCGAAAATTTGGGAGGGCATTACCACGCCTCATGAATTTCCGCGCTTGTTCAAGAGCGGAAAGACTTTTTTCAAATACTTGTTCAACAGCAAACCGAAGGCAAGTTTGGGCGAGACACGTTCTGAAAAGCCCGCCCAACCCGCTTAATATTTTTTTTTTCTTCTTTATGCCCCGCAAAACCGCTCTGAGCGTGAGTGTCATTATTCCCGCGTACAACGCGGCCAAAACCCTTTCGTCGTGTTTGGATGCTCTTCTGCACCAGACGATTTTACCCAATGAAATTATTGTGGTAGACGACGGGAGCAAAGATGAAACGAAGACGATTGGAGAATCGTATTCGCTCGTGAATGTTATTTCACAAGAAAACAAGGGTCCGGCGAATGCCCGCAATAATGGAGCGCGCGCGGCGCATGGAAGCATTATCATTTTTTTGGACAGCGACTGCGTTCCCGAAAAAAATTGGTTGGAAGAAATGCTCCGTCCGTTCACGGATGAAAATGTGGTCGGGGTTCAAGGCGCATACATGACAAATCAAACCAGTTTGGTGGCGCGATTCGACCAGCTGGATATCGAATACCGCTACGAACGAATGAAGCGTGCGAATAAATTGGATTGGATTGGAAGCTATTCCGCCGCGTACCGGAGAAAACTATTTCTGAGCGAGAAAGGATTTGATGAAACATTTCCTAAAGCATCCGGGGAGGATGCGGAATTCAGCTACCGCCTCGCCGAAAAAGGATTTCGGTTGGTTTTTGCTCCAAGCGCCATTGTTTATCACACACACCCATCTGACCTATTGCACTATTTGCGCGTGAAATATTTTCGGGCGTATTGGCGTACGCGCATGTATCTCAAACACCCGGAGAAAAGCGTGAAGGATAGTTACACTCCCCACGTGCTGAAGGTCAATTTTTTTGTGGGAAGCCTCTTTCTGCTTTTGCTGGGATACATGATTCTGCAACTGGTTGCATTCCCCCTTACGAAGGGACAAGTGGTGCAGGAAATAATTTTTCTTTTATGGGTTTTGCTGGCCGTTTTTTTGATTATTGTTTTCACCCTCACCGATTTTATTGTGCAGATTATTCGTAAAGATTTAGCCGTCCTGCCGGTGGGGCTTGTTATTATTTTTCTCCGCTCGCTCACCTTTGTTTTTGGAGCGGGATTTGGATTAATTGACCCGAGGGTGCGTGCGTGAAAAAAATCAAAGTTTTGCACATCGGAAACCATTCCGCACCCTGCGTGGGGGGAATTGAGACGGTAATTCTCTCCGCGGCCAAAGCACAAGCGTCTTTAGGGGTGGAGACGGCGGTGCTGGTATTCGATACCGATTCAAAAGGAGAAATGCGCCTCCCCGCGCAGGAAACGATTGAGGGGGTGCCATTTTTTAGGGTCCGGCAGCGCGGTCCAGCGTATTACCGCATACCATCCTCGTTTAGAGAGGTTCTCCGCATCATGGGGGATTTTGACGTGATTCACGTGCATGGTTTGGGGGGGTGGCTGGACACGGTGTGTGTGCTCAAGCCTTTTCATGGAAAACCAATTGTAGCCAACACGCACGGGGGGTTCTTCCACACCTCCAACCGGCGCGTTCTCAAAAGGGTTTATTCGATGATCATTCTGCCCTTGGTTAAACGTGCCACTGATTTTTTTTGTGCGGATAGCGAATCCGATTTGAAGGTCATTCTTCCGTTGGCCCGCGCCAAATATGCGGTCATTCCTAATGGGGTGGATATTTCACGCCTGCTGGCTGTTCCAGCGGCTAAAAAAAAGAACAACCATTTTTTGTTCGTGGGACGGCTTTCCAAAAATAAGCGGGTGGACGCACTCATTCGAGCGTTCGCACATGTTGTAAAAAATTCTCCCGGAGCCAAACTTTCAATTGTGGGTGAAGATTGGGAAAATTTAATTCACGCGCATCGCGCACTCGCAAGCGAATTAAAGCTAAGCAAAAATGTTGATTTTCATGGAAAAATATCGGAGAAGGAATTGCACGCTCTCTACACGCGCGCGGGCGTGTGCGTCTCGGCATCCGAGTATGAGGGATTTGGCCTCACGATAATTGAAGGAATGGCCGCGGGATGTGTTCCCTGTGTGAATGCGATCCCCACTTTTACTGCGTTCGCGTCAGAGCATCGTGGGTTTGTAACTGATTTTTCCAATCCCGAAAAAGCTGGAAAAGACCTTCTTGCTGCCGCAATGCTTTCTAAAAAAGAATTTTCATCCATGCAGGCGCGTGCACGCGACTATTCGAAAACGTATTCGATAGAGCACGTGGAAATGGAGCACGCGGCATTGTACAAGCGCTTGCTGGCCAGAAAACAATAAATGCACTATTTTTTTGGCGTGATACTGGATACTATTACGCTGAAACGTTTTTTCCTTTTTTTCCGGTTACCATTGCTAGCACGACGCGGAATCCTTTGAGATTGCGTTTGAATTCATCCACCGAACGAATCTTGAGGGCGCGCCTCACCATGTAGGAAGGGCGGGTGTAAAATCGTCTGAATGCTTCCTTGTGAAGGTCGAGCAATTCCTGCGCATTCTTGTATCCGCTCGGCAAGAACACGGGCTGCCATTCATTCCACGCCGTAAAGTTCTGGTTCCGGTCGAGGGTTCCGAATTGTTCGGCATTCTTCCATAAATCCGTTCCCGGGTAGGGGGTGGTGATGGTGAACTGTGCATAGTCCGGGTCCAAATCGATGGCGAGTTGAATGGTTTCACGCGCCATCTCGGGAGTTTCGCCCGGAAGACCAATCATGAACGACCCACGGATGGCGATACCGCATTTTTTGACAAGTTTTACTTTCTCTGCCATCTGCTCCACTGTCATTTTCTTTTTGATGTTATCGAGCAATACCTGATTACCCGCCTCAATACCAAAGAAAATATTCCAGCAACCCGCCTTCTTCATCGCTCTCAACAAGGGTTCGTCCACTAAATCCAGGCGCGTGTAGCATGACCATACTAAATTTAATTTTTCTTTTTCGAGTGCGTCGCAGAAATTGTGCACCCACACTTTGTTGAGCGTCAAAATATCATCCCAAAAAGCAACCTCCGAAATGTGGTAGGTTTCTTTCAATTGTTTGAGTTCGGCAATAACATTTTCCACGCTGCGCTGGCGGAACACTCCATTGGCGTCATGGCAGAACGTGCATGTGAAGGGACAGCCGCGTGAAGTCATCACTTGAAACGTGTGGGGGTCATGCTTGTAGGTGTTGGGCAGCGAGGTGTATTTTTTCATGTCCACCAAATGACGCGCGGGAAAAGGCAGGGTATCGAGCTTCATGACTTTGCCAGCCATGACTATTTTTTTTTCTTTGTATGCGGGCAAATCTTTCAGCACGTCGCTGATAACCCCGTCGGCTTCGCCTGAAATAATAATATCGGCACGCATTTCATCTGCCACTTCCTGCGGCATTACGGTTGGGTGCGGTCCGCCCAAGATGATAGTGGTTTCCGGCCACTGGTTTTTGACCACCTCGCAAATCTGTTTGGTCACATTCGCAAGCGAGGTTATAGCTGCAATTCCCAGCACGTCAGGGCGAAAATTGGAAATTTCATTGAGCACGTCCGAAATCGTGTAGCGGTTCACGGGGCAGTCCATGATTTTTACCGTATGCCCATCGCGTTCGAGAACGGCTGCCATGCTAAGAAGACCCAGCGGAGGAAGGAAACCTCCCACATCTCCCATATCGCGCGCGTAGCGTTCATCCAGCGATTGCGGGGGGAATACCAGAAGGGCTTTCATGACTATTGTGGGGGCGAATGGGTTATTAACCCTTTTTTGGATTCGCAGTTTCACGCTGGGTTAGGGTTCATTTTTTCCAGTCAACGGCCAAAACGGATTTTGAACAACTGTGCAAGCATCGACAGGGGGAGCAGCGGATCAGCGCGGAAGACTACTGAGGGTTTGTCCTCCCATCGGATGCCCATTTCTCGGATGGTGAAGCCATTTTTTTTCACGCGATAGAGCAATTCCACATCGAAAGCAAATCCTGGTGTCTTGAGCTCCAATGCTTTGATGGCGCTTTTCCTGAAAACCTTGGCGCCGCATTGACTATCTCTGATGCCGAGACCAAACAGCAGTTCACGTATGATTGAGAAGACGTATCCCATTACGCGCCGAGAAAGGGGTTGAGGCGGGTGGAGAACTGAATCAGGCATCTTGCGTGAACCGATGGATGCGCCTACTTTCTCATCGCTTAACGGGGGAATTAATTTGAGGAATTCATGGGGAGGAGTAGCATTGTCCACGTCTGTGAAACCCAAGATAGGAAATCGCGCGCGCTGAAAACCGCGAATGACCGCGCCCCCTTTGAGTGTTTTAAATGGAAAATCGATATGAATGATTGACGCGTTTTTTTGAGCCAGATTCTCAGCGACTGCCGGAGAATTATCGGAGCAATTATTGGTGACGAGGATGATTTCAAAGGCATGAATGAGTGGAGATTTTTTGAATTCACTGATATATTCCAGAGTAGTGCGTTCAATGAATGATGCTCCGTTGTAGATGGGGATGACGAGGGAAATATCAATGCCTTTTGCACGAGCGGCCATTCAGGTTTAGTACCTTTACGCATTTAAAGAAAGAACGGTCTCATCGAAGCATGTACCAATTATTTGAACAGCATACACGCATCCTACTCATACAGGGTGTGGCAAAATGAAACTCAATTCAGGATGGAGAATTCTCGTCACGATAGCAGTGGTGGGGGCTCTTTTCTATTTTTTTAATCCACTTGAGGAAGCAGCGTCCCTCCTGGATGAAGCACCGGTGCTCGTGGTGCTTGCCGGCGTAGGAGTGTTTGCCAATTTGCTTCTGAACGCGAGTGTGTACTATTATCAACTCCGGCACGTGAAACGCCTGGCATACCCGCGAGTCTTGTCCACCGTCATGCGAAGCTGGGTGGTAGAATCCATTACGCCTGGAAAACTAGGTTCGTTTGCAGTTGCGTGGTTTTGGCAGAAAGATGGTTTGACACTAGGGCAGGGCGCGGCCATTTCATTAGCCTATCGTTTGAGCCTGGGCGTCGCAGCGCTCGCGCTAGGAATAGCGGGCGGGATGATTTATTTTCCCGTTTTTGCGAGCGATTGGAATGTGTTTTTTTACGCTGGGGGCGCAGGACTGTTGGCAGTACTCCTCGCGGGAATTTTTTGGAAGTACTACACGCATCTTATTCCCGCCGCATGGAGAAAAAAACTCACGGGATTTTCTCGCACGCTGCATCAAGCATTTTTTCCGATTGATCGTGTGGTTATTCTAATTACAATGGCTTTTTTCCAGTTGGGGGTGACTTCATACATTTTTCATCTAATGTTTCTTTTTGCAGGATACGATGTGGGAGTTTTTCCAATCCTCGCCGCGACATCATTAGTGCAGTTAGCCGCGCTTTTTCCAATTAGTATTAATGGACTTGGCATCCGCGAGGGGCTGATGGCCGTTTTCATGGAATATGTGGGTGTTCCCATCGGAGTGACGGTGGTGATTGCGTCGATTAATACTGCAACAGGATACGTGCTCGCGTTTGTTTTCTCCACAGTGTGGGCGCGGGAATTAGCTAAATAAATGGCGAGCGGCTATGCCACTAGTTTCATAGCCGATGAGGCTTTGTAATAGCGCACAAAATTGTACGGATTCTTGATTCCATCCACCATGCGGCCGAGCAACCAGGATGGACGCAAGAGGAATTGTCGGTGGGCTTTTTTCCAGAGTGCAGTAAGCTCTTCCTGCGTGATTCCATCCGGGACGTACACGAGTTTATCGGACCCAAACGAATTGAACTGCGACCACGTCTCATAGTCCATTTTTCCTTGCAGCATGTCCCACAATTCCGTATTGGGGAGGGGGGTGGAAATGGAATACGTGATGAACGTGGGATTAAGCTCGAGCGCGAACTTGAGCGTGTCCTCAATCTCTTCCTTTGTTTCGGTGGGGAAACCCATCATGAAGAAGCATCGTGTTTCAATGCCCACTTTCTTGGTTAATGCAATGGTTTCACGCGCCTTATTCATGTCGAGTTTTTTCTTGATGATTTTAAGCACGCGCTCATTTCCCGATTCTACTCCGTACGAAATGAGTTTGCATCCCGCGTCCTTCATGGCTTGCAGGGTGGGTTCGTCCACACAATCCACGCGGGCTTGGCAGCTCCATGACATGTCGAGTTTTTCATCCTGCATCAATTTGCAGATGTCCTGCACGCGCTTGCGGTTGACGGTGAACAAATCATCCACCAGCCACACGTTGCGCACCCCTAAGGATTTGAGAAACTTGAATTCCGCAACCACATTTTCCGGAGAACGCGCGCGCCAACCGCTGCCGCGCACTCCATGGTCGCAAAAAATGCATGAGAATACGCACCCGCGGGAAGAAATCATATTCACGCTGCGCCCGGGCTGGAATTGCATTAAGGGAGAAAGCGCATAATGGTCGAGTTTGACTAAATCCCACGCCGGAAAAGGAAGCGCATTCAGGTCGCGGAGAAACATGTTGTATCCCGTAATGGTGTACTCGTTCGGATTTGTTTTGTAAATGAGTCCGCGGATGCGCGAGTATTCCGGAGAATCGTTCACGGATTCACGCAGAAGGTTGGGGGCGACTTCTTCTCCTTCTCCATTAATCACAAAATCAATGAGGGGGGCTTTTTCCAGGGCTTTGGTTCCTAGCGCGGTAACGTGCGGACCGCCCACAAAAATTTTGGCTTTTGGAAAAATAGTGTGAATGAGTTCCATCGTGTGCACGGCCGCATCCCAATTGATGATGGTCGCGCCGATTCCCACAAAATCGGGGTTTTCATCTTTCAATAATTCTCGAACAGCCTCATCGGAAGGCGTCTTTCCTTCCAACTCCACTTGCATGTCAAACACTTTAACCTGCGGACCGCGTTCGCGGATGCAGGAGGCGATGTACAAAATTCCCAGCGGGGGAATGTAGTGCTTCAATCCTTTAGGAAGAATGGTGTCGGTGCGATAGTCAATAGGGAGAATGAGGAGGACTTTTTTCTGCGAGAGGCGTTTTCGCTCTTCTTCCGCGGAGAGGCGCGCTTCGTAAACAACGGGGGCTTCTTTTTCGATTAGTTTAATCACCTGCGATTCCTTGACTTGAAACGCGGGGGCTTTGTATTCTTCCGGCTCTTCCGCGGCGAGAAATAATTCAGTTGAATCTTTATTCGAATGCGCGTGCTTTTCAGTGTGGAGCTGGGGTAGGGTCATTGGTTTATCACGCTGACAGGGATGGTAAAAAGAAACGAGTCTAAACGCACTTAAATGGGGTGCTTCGACTTTAAAAAAAATACACGTATTTGAGGCAATTATCGTACATTCATCGATGCATTCCCATTATCGATGTTTCAGCGCGTAGAGGGTGGCACGCTTGAGAATCTGCCCCCCATAACGTAAAACAGGAATGAGTCTGATTTGGCGGGACTCCGGACCGTAGTGCGTGGGGATGGTGCATTCCGTAATGCGGAGATTTTTTTTCTTGAATTCGATAACAATATCCGTGTCAAAAACAAAATTGTCGGAACAACCATTCAGGTCAATTTTTTTTAATGCGTCCACGCGGTACGCGCGAAAACCAGAGTGAAACTCGCTTAAGTTTGTTCCCAATGCGGTGTTAGCGTAGGCAGTGAGGAAGACGTTTCCGCAGTATTTCCAGACGGGCATTCCGCCGCTCAATGGACGGCCGGTCATGCGCGAACCAAATGACATGTCAGCGTCATTTTTCTCCAGCGGTAAAACAAGTTCAGGAATTTTTGATGGCGGATATTGCGCGTCGCCGTGGAGCATGACAACAACATCATATCCTTTTTCGATGCAGCGATTATATCCCTTTTTTTGGTTGCCACCGTATCCCAAATTCTTTTCATTGTGAATAATCGTGAGATTGTCCCAACCCCATTCTTTTTTGCACTCTAAACCGACTTCGTACGTGCGGTCAGTGGAGGCGTCGTCGAGCACCATAATTTCTGCTGCGCGCGCCGCAATGTCTTTGGGAATCTGTTCCAAAACATGACGCAATGTTTTTTCGGCAAAATAGGCCACGACCACAATGGCTAATTGTGGGGACTTGCTCTCATGAGGGGACGCGGGCATTTTGGACAACTCGTATGGATAGACGCCCAATTTGAGTTATATATGCAATGGACGCTCAACGGCCTCGCATAAAAAGATGACCGCTCCTCTTGGTGTAGAAACACGCATGGCTAAACGAAAAACAAAAATGAAAAACCCCCAAGTGACGGTGGTTCTTCCATGCTATAACGCTGAAGACACGCTGAGGGAAGTGCTCCAGTCCATAGTGACGCAGGACTATCCTTCATTTGAGGTCATTGCAGTGGATGACGGTAGCACGGACACCACGAAAAAAATTATTGAAGAATTTCCATCCGTCAAACTCATTGCTCAAAAAAATGGGGGTGCTTCTGCGGCACGAAACGCAGGAATTCGCGTGGCTAAAGGTGAAATTATTATTATCCAAGATTCGGATGCCAAAGTTTTTCCAGGGTGGATTGCGCGGCACGTGGAAATTCAAAAAAAAGGACATTTATTAGTCGGAGGTTCCGTCGTTCCGTGGAACAATTCATTCTGGGGAATGTGCGACCATTACGCGACGTGGTATGAGTATCATCCTCAAAAAAAATTTGCGCGGGCACGGCACCAAATGTCCTCCACCAATTTGAGCATCCACTCACGTGTGTTCGCGAAAATAGGCTTGTTCGATGAGGGCCTGAATGCACGCTTGGAAGATGTGGAGTTTTCCCGCCGCGCTATTCGAAATGGGTATTCCATTGCATTTGACCCTGCCAACAAAATGGCGCATCACGACCGGCAATCGTTGAAAGGTTTCCTCATGCACCATTACAAGTATGGAAAATACGCCCCGTACGTGCGCACCAAAGAGAGCGGAGCGTCATTTGCATGGTTGATCCCCCAGACGCGTTTGGGAGCGTTAGTGATGATACTCCCACTAGCTATTCTGCACACGGGATTTGTGGTGAAACACTGGCTCCCCGCGCATGTGGAAGCGGTGGGGTATGCTCCCTTTATTTTTGCGAGCAAATTGGCCCACGCAATAGGCGTGTATGATGGCGTCTGCGAGAAAGTAAGCGGTAAAAAATAGGGTTGTTGAACTACGCGTTCACATCTAATTTTTTAGCGGGCTGAGTAATAGCAGTGAGCACGGTTCCCACGACTTCTTTGGGAGAGAACATGGTGTTGGTGCTCATGAAACATTCATGGGTGCAGAAGCACTTGGTATCCACGATCCATTTAGCAATTTCCTTGTTTCTTTCCGAGAACCAGAGTTTCTTGAAATCATAATCCGTTTCACGAATGTTTCCGATGCGGTATTTCGAATCGAGCAACTCGCACGGGTATAATTCTCCGTCCGGATAAATAACGCCAATCAATCGCGACGCAGTACACGTGACAAAGGCTTTCTTTTCTTCGTACGTTTTGGAAATGAGGTCTTTGGTCCGAACCTGGTTTTGGTTGATGATGTTTTGAAACGAGGAGGTAGTGTATCCTAATCCTGCGGATGACAAGTCTTTCTGCAAAATGGAAATGACTTCGTTGTATTTTGTGATGTCAATGTCCGAGCAGTGCGGGTCTTTTGGTTTTCCGCGCACAAGATTAATGTTGATGGAGTCCGGTTTAATTTCGTCGCGCAAATAATAGTAGATGTCCTTTATTTTGTCCTGATTGAGCGCGTTGAACGTGGCGTTGCACCCGAACGCGAGGTTTTTGTGCTTTTTCTTGAGCTCTTTAATTCCCGCGATTGTGCGCAGCAATTTTTCCCATCCCCCGGGGACGACGCGGAATACTTCGTGTGCTACGCCAATGTCATCGATGGAGACGTTAATCAAAATATTTGCATTGGGACAAAGCGTGCACATTCGGTCAATGGACGGGAGCATGAGTTCAGGGAGGAATGCATTCGTGGGAATTCCCACGAGACGAGTGTTGTTGTTTTCGTAAAACGTTTGGGCAATCTCCGGGAGGTCACGACGCAGGAAGGGTTCTCCTCCTCCTAAGTATAAAATTAACAAATCGCCCATGGACTTGGACATCTTTTGAACCTCTTCTAAACTGAGTTCCTTTTTTCCCGGGTTGTTCAATTCGTCCCAATAAAAACAGTGGGCGCAGCGTGCGTTGCACTTATTGGTGACGAAGAAAATAAGCTGCAGCGGAGTCGTGTTGTTCTTGAAGAAGAGCTTGGGAATTTGCTTCAGCGCTGAAATATCATTAACCATGTGCGTTCGAGCATAGTATGCCGGGAATTCTTTAAAACCCCGTATCTCGTACATTACTCGTTTGAGTTATGGATACTAAAATTCTTTTCAAAGTCGCTGGCTTGGCGGTGCTGGCCGGATTGTTAACCTGGCTCCCCGTTCAAGCGGGCTACGACCATGCGCACGAGACTAATACTATTTTCACCGGGTTCGATTATGGGGAAGATTCTCAGGCATACGCCGCGTACGTTCGCTCTGGAGTGGATGGCAACCCGCTTTTTTTGAAAAATAATAGTACGAGCGAGCCTCAGGAAGGGAGATATGTTGTGCTCTATTTTACGCTGCTCGCGCTCGTTGCGAAATTCACGGGAGCGGGAATTGATTTGATTTGGCACCTATTTCGTATTCTTGCAATCTTTTTTCTCGCGTGGAGCGTATGGAGATTAGGAAGCGAATTGTTTGCGGAAACACGCTCGCGGATTGTTTTCGTGATTATTTTCCTCTTTGGAGGGGGATTTGGATGGACCACCATCGTGTTGGGGGGCTTTTTTCCCGCGCTTGAACGATTGTATTCGACGGATTTAGTGTATTTCGGATATTCGGTTTTTTCGTATTTGTTTCATCCTCTTGGAGTTTTGGCAATCAGCCTCTTAATTTGGGAAACTATTTTTCTTTCGCGCTGGGTGACGCATACTAGGAGCAAAGACATTGCACTTGCTACATTGTGTGTGATTGCGGCGTTCTTTAATCATCCTGCGGCTAGCTTAGTTGGCGGATTGCTTGCGGGAGTAGTTTTTCTTCACGTGTGGTTGATTCCCAAAAATAGAAACGCATCTTTTGTCTGGAAACATGGAAAATATTTGGCAGCGGGAGGACTGCTTGCTATCGCTTACATTTTTTGGGCGAGGGGTGATCCAGTGTATCTGTTTCATCAAGCCATCTATCTGACGTGGGAACGCAAAGAACCATTTTGGATTTATCCATTCAGCATGGGGCTTCCGCTCTTGCTGGGACTATACGCAATGACTCGAAAACTTTTTCTCGGGCCTTTTTTCATGATTCTCAAAGTGTGGTTCGTGATTGCGCTGCTATTGTCACTCTTCATTCCGGCGGGAGTGAAATACTTGTATTTGGTTTATCCAGCATTGGCCGGGTGGGCAGTCCTGGGTTTGAATCGTGTCGTGTCAAAAATTTCTTCGAGATTGCGAGCGTCCCCGCGTATTGTTTTGGCGGGAATGATTATCCTCGTTTGTGCGAGTGTACCATTTACGGTTGATAGGCATTCCTCTGATGTGAGGGAGGGCTCCCATTTTTATCTGACGCCTGGAGAAGATGCAGCGGTGAATTGGCTGGCGACGCAGACGAGGGGAGTAGTGCTTTCCAACCAGGTAGCGGGACAAGTTTTCTCGTGGCGAACATCACAACAGCCCTATTTGGCGCACGGGTTTCTAACTATTGATTATGAACGCAAGCAGAAAGAATTGGGCACATTTTTGGACACTCTTACTTCTTCATCTGAAAAAGAAAAATGGCTTCTGGACCAGCACATCACGTATATTTTCTACGGGCCGCGGGAGCACGCGCTGGGTGTGATTGATGCGGCGCTCCCCCTCGTTCAAGTGTATTCGTCGGACGGCGTCTCCATCTTTCGCGTGATTGTATCATAAACCGTTAAATACGGTTTGTCTTGGATTTGCGTATGGACACCCGTCTTTCAGGAACGGATTGGCTGGACGCACAGCGCGTGCCGTACGAAGTCATTCCCTTTTCGGATTCTACCCCGCTTTCGCAGGCGCCAGCGCTCTTGAAATGCTCGCCCGCTCAAGTGATGGTGCCCGAACTCTACGTGAATGAGAAAAGTGCGGTCATCGTCATTCGTCCTTTTTCAAAGAAGGTGAATATTTCTCTCGTGGAGAAGCACGTGGGAGTAACCGGTTTGCGTGTGGGGACCTCGAGCGAGTGTAAAAATCTTACTGGACTTACCCTGCTTGAACTTCATCCCTTTTTGGAAAACTATGTTTGGAAAGTCCTCGATGAAAGTATTTTTGAAAATGAATTTGTTTACATCCGCGCCGGCCGCACGAATGAAATTGTTAAAGTCGAAGCGAACGCACTGAAATATGTGATAGGCGTCGTGAACGGACTACTCGCGGAAGTTACTGCTAACTAGTTTTTT
>CAZGES010000024.1:0-15271 GCA_964524375.1 uncultured archaeon | reverse complement strand
GGGGGGCTTCCAACCGTAATGGTGTAGCGCTTCGACTTGTCCACGTCCACAACCACCGGAACTTTCATCCCGGCGAAATTCTTCGTGGCTTCGTTGATTTCCATGACAATTTTTCCCACATTCAATCCTAAGGGCGCTAACGCGGGGCCTAAGGGCGGTGCGGGAGTGGCTTTTCCACCATCGATCATGATTTTTATTTCAGGCATATTGTTTTTCTCCTAGAAGCTATTTGCGTAACCGTGAGTGTGTTTGTTTCATTTCTCCGTGCATGTTCCACTTTGCTATTCCTTAATCACGCGGATGTGTTCCGCTTTAATTGTCACGGGGATTTTTACGGTTGCTTCGAGCAACTCCACCGTGACTTCTTCCTTGTTGTCATTCACGCGAATGACGCGGGCCTTTTCTCCTTTGAAGGGGCCGGAAATAAGTTCGACTTTTTGGTCAGGTTTAATGTTATCCATCAAAGGCTTGTTGGAGAGCACGCCTGTTAATTCTTCAATCTTCACATTTCCGGGAACGACGCCGCGTCCTTTAACTAAATTGTTTCCCACGATTCCGCGCTGCACGGTGTTTTCATCATTGGCTTCAATGAGGATGTATCCCTTCATGTCGGGCATGATGGTAATGGAATAGATTTCCAATCCTTCTTTCTGCGCTTTGGCAGCTAAAATGTCTGCGACTAAGGATTCTTGTCCATTAGCTGTGCGTACCGTGTAAATCATGTTTTTCAACTCGCGTGCGGCAGAGCCGCGCAATAAGGAGAAATGGTCGGGAAAACCTTAAAAAGGAAAGATAGGCCGGCGTTAAACGGCCGTTCTCACGAGGAAATTGATGAGTTCAATCGTGTAGCCTAAAACCCCTAAAATGACCAATCCTAACGCCGTAATGCGCAACATGGTCATATACTGGGGGGTGTCGGGCTTCTTGCTGACTGTCAAAATACGGTTGGTGGAGGTGACGAATTCGTCTACTCCTTCTTTGATTTTGATTTCCATGGGTTTTCAGCTCCTTACTCCGTAAACTCAATGTCCAAATCAATTTTAGAACTCTCCGCTTGGGGGGTTCCATCCAAAAAAGGTATTTTTCCCCCGGCAATGACGACCATCGCTTGAATGTGCGAACGGGGCATGTTTTCATCAATCATCGCTCCCCAAATGATGTGCGCATTTTGGTCGATGCGTGAACCCACGACTTCGACAATCATCTCAGCCTCGCGCAAGGTCATATCGCTTCCGCCCACCACGTTGATCAACGCTCGATTGGCGCCGGAAATATCAACATCCAACAAGGGTGATGTGAGTGCGTTTTCCACTGCTTCCAATGCGCGCGCATCACTGGCTTTGTCGGCTTTACTCTCTCCTAATCCAATTAACGCGGCACCGCCTTTGGAAAGGATGGTTCGCAAGTCTGCGAAATCCAAATTGATGAGACCGGGCTTCGTGACCATTTCCGTAATCCCTTTGACTGCGTTCACCAACACTTCGTCCGCGACTTTGAACGCCGCATTCACGGGCAAGTCGGGTGCAATCTCCAAAATTTTATCATTGGGAATGATAATAACCGTGTCGGCTTCTTTGCGCAAGCGGTTCAATCCTTCCAGCGCGTTTTCAATACGATTGCGCCCCTCAACCGTGAACGGCAACGTGACCACGCCAACCGTTAATGCGTTTTGTGCTTTGGCAATATTGGCAATCACAGGAGCGGCTCCCGTTCCGGTTCCGCCTCCCAACCCGCACGTGATGAAAACCAAATCTGAATCTTTCAACAAATCCTTCAAGTCCGTTTCACTTTCTCGCGCGGCCGCCTCCCCTACTGAAGGATCGGAGCCTGCTCCAAGTCCGCGTGTGAGTTGTTTTCCAATCAAAATCTTTCGGTCCGCTTTAATATGCAAGAGGGCTTGCGCATCCGTGTTCACGGCAAACGTGACTCCGCCTTCTAAACCCACTTCACTCAAACGTTGCACGGTGTTCGTTCCGCCGCCGCCCGCTCCAATCACACAAATTTTAGCATGCGTGTCGGCAATAATGGCTTGAAGGGCTTCATCGTCTTTTATTTGCTGCTCCGTTTTTTGGGCGCTGGGCGAAGAAACGTTGTGTTGGGGGTGAGACATGACCGCTCCGGAGGGGGTGTATCCGAACTCCCCTTGGTTTTGTGACTGCTGAACTTTGTTTACTCGGTCAAAAAAGCTACTCATGTAAATCTCCCCCATAATCAACAACGGCAACGGCCGGTTTCGAGACTAATACGGCGTCTACACTATTAAAGATAACCGCCCCGGCACGCGTTTTGAGTCGCATTCCGTCATTGCTTATTAACCGGGTTTTACACGTTAAACGTATGGACAATCGCGCGGTAGGAATGACGATAGGCATCATCCTCGTCTCCCTGCTCATCATCTACTGGGTATCCTCTTGGGAAATTCCCGTACAAATAACCCCTGGGAGTGAAGGGGAACCGGAGTGGGTGCTCATGCAGCCGCAGAAATGCTCCGAAATCCCGTGGAGAAAAGACTGGGCGCTGCAAAACAAAATGGACTACTCCCAATTCCCCGTGAAGGATGAAGTGGCGTATTTGAAAAGTTATTACACCGCGCGAGGAATCACTATTTTAGACGCCACATTCACGTACCAACCCACGAATGATACGTGTACGGGGTGCGGGTGCCCCGAACCATTCGTGTTTGCACTCTTAACGAGTCCCACTGACGCGGCGCGGCTTTCGGTTTCTGGTTTTACCATTCTTGATACGAGCAACCCGTACATTTTCACGGGACCATTATTCAGACAGTCCACCTCGCAACCTATTTCTTCCGTGTCCACCAACGAATGCGCGGGACTGTTTGCCACCAACACATTCATCGATGAAATTCTCGGAAGCAAAAAAGACTCATGCTATATTCAAGCCGCCATCAGTACGCGTGATGTGAGCGTGTGCGAGAAAATCACCACGCAACTTTCCAAAAACACGTGTTACACGGAATTAGCAGTGGCGCTGAATGACATTTCCATTTGTCAAAAGATTTCAAGCACGAGTGCGAACGCGAGTTGCATCTCCGGAATCGCGGGAACCAAACAAAACCCCGCGCTGTGCGCAAGCATTCAAGACACGTCCGCGCGAACGTGGTGCGAATTGGGCGCGACGCCGAAGTAAATAGTATTTTTTTGAAATGAACTTTACTCGCGCGCGAGAAAATACAACTCAACAAAGTCTTCGGGCTCTAACAAGAATACTTTCTCATCTGCAATGTCCAATTCTTGAATAGCTTTGGCGAATTTTTCGCGCGAAATTCCTTTCACGGGATTTTTTTCCAATTGTTTGGACGCATTGGAAACGGTTTTGTTTTTGAAACGGAAAAGCGTTTTCAACCACGCCGCAAACACGGGAAAATTATCAATCGTTTCGCGTTTCTTCCTAATTTTGAGCGCGAGAATCGCGGAGAAATGATTGGGAACGGGAAAAAAAGATTTGGGAGTGACTTTGCGTACAATAATTCCATCGTACAAGTATTGCGTTATCACGGAAAGCGGATGGTACTCGCTGCTCCCGGGCGGGGCGAGAATTTTGTCCGCGAATTCGAATTGCCAAATGAAACTTGCTTGCGTGAAGCCGCGCGCGAGAAGTTTGTACATGATGTCGTCCGAAATGGCATACGGGGGCGCGGCGACAATTTTGTTGAAATCGAGTTTGGATAAATCCAGGGCGAGGAAATCACGCTCAACTACTTCAACGTGTTTGTTTTCCGCAAACTTTTCTCGCAACACGCCGCACAATTCCGGGCGCAATTCCACGGCGTATACAAACCCGGCCATTTCGGCAATTTTTTCGGTGACAAAACCCGTGCCCGCGCCTATTTCGAGCACGCGGTCCTTTTTGTTGAGCGTGGCGGCGTTGGCGAGATCTTCCGCGCTCTGATTATCGACGAGAAAATTTTGCGAATACTTTTTCTCGGGAAAAAAACCCGCCCGCATCATGGACTTTTGCAAATCGTCGAGGCGATCCATGCGTGTCTTCCGTTAGCGTGTGAAGCGCTTGCGTTTGAACTCGTCTTCAATTTGAGGCGGGCGCACGAACAAATAGTGCTTCTGCTCTCCCTCAATTTCGCTCAAAATGTGGCGGCGGAAAATGGCGAGAGGAGAGGTGAGGAACTTGACGCGTGCTTCAATATCCTTGAATGATTCGAATGGACGAATGGCGCGTTCGCGGAGAATATCTTCCATGTGCTGCTTTCCAACTCCTGGGAGGAGTTCTAACTGATGTCGTTTGAGGGAGATGCTCCCCGATTGGTTGAAGAATTGCACAAAACGCTTTTCGTTTATTTCCACAACCTTTTCAACGGCTTTTTCCAATTCGGATTTGGCGTTGTTGGTAAGGTTGTCATATGTTACACGTTGTTTAATGTGGTCAATCTTTTCGCGGGATTCTTTTCCGATGTAAACCTCTTCCATGGGTTTGAGTTCGACACTGGGTTTGGGCACAACTTCTAACAATGTGAAGAAACTTGTTCCCATGACAATCGCCAGGGGTTCAGACTTGAAGCTCGAGCTCTTCCCATTGGGGAGAAAATCCAATACGAGGGCTTTTTCTTCGTTCATAGTAGTATCACCGTGTAAATGTCCTATATATGAATGCGTCCCGGGGAAAAAGAATGGGGGACGTTCACGTGCGGTTCAGGAACCGGGGGCGTGTTTCTTCGTCAGCTCAAGGGCTTCCGACAACGCGCTATCGGGAACAGAACCCGGTTTCGTGAGGAGCATTTTCATGCTCTCCAAATCTTCGGGGAGAAAATCAACAATCTTCACGGCCATTTCTTCGGTCATTCCGTCGAGGTTCAACAAGTTGTTGAACAAACTCTCGGCTTTGTCCTTTGAAAGCTTGGCAAATTTCGTAGCGTAATCAAGTGTTTGCGTTTGCTCGTACGTGCTTTCCTTGGTTGCATAGTCGCGTCCGGTAAGCATATCTTTCACGTGTGAAAGGGAAACGGGTTTTTTCGACAAGAGTTCTTTTCCAATCATTTTTCATCAACTCATTTTTTTCTGCTTGTTTATGCGGCCTCAGCCTTCTGCATTTGGTGAATTTCTTTCAAGTGAATAGGATTCACAACTAATTCACAATCTTGACTTCCTTGTTTGACGGCAACGCGGACAGCGCGACCTTGCATTCCTAAAACCGTTCCTGTTAATCCGTGGAATCGGCGGAAGGGCATTCCCTTGTGAACGGAACCATTAATGACCATTTGAACGGTTTGACCGGCTTCGTATGTTTTCAACAGCGCGGTGGGCGTTGCCTTAGTTTTTCCGGCGGTGATCTTCGCTCGCGTCTTTGCTCGGTGTCCTCGTGCTTTTTTTCCTGCCATAGTTTCACAACCCAAAAATCGTTATACAAGAAAAGGAAACGGAAATCTTTAAGAAGGCGATGCGCCGGGCGCGAATGAACACCTATTCTTGCTCGCTAAAAAGAGGGGCATTTTACGCTCGCATCTAAATTATTTGGATATTTGTCATTTCAGGGGACTTTAACCGAATCGTCCGAGTATACTACGTTTATTGACGGTTTTGAACCCTTTAAATAGCTTTAAAAAGGGGTTGAGTAGGTTTCCGTATATAAAGGACCTTTTAAAGCGCGGGTTTTCCCCGGGCTTCATTGCAAACCCAAAAGGTTTGCGATGCCAGCAAACGAAAGTTTGCTTGGTTTTCAAAAGGCCGGTTGGGAGATGGTTGAATATGAGTGAAGGTTCTGGACAGCAATTCGAACAGCATTCATTTGTCCACAAGGGACGAACAATTGATTATGCGATTGTCAACCTTGTTGCCTCCGGCGGACTCAACGCTAACTTGGACTTGTACAACCTCGCGATGTCCATCCCCAACATCGAATACGAACCGGAACAATTCCCGGGTGCCATTTTGAAAATGAAAGAACCCAAAGTTTCGATGCTTTTGTTCAAGAACGGAAAAATCATTTGCTCGGGTGCAAGCGCACAATCACAGATCGATGTGGCCATCAAGAAAGCCAACAAGATGATTAATGAAATTCAACCGAGTGTGAAAATTCTCAAAACGATTGAATATGAAGTCGTTAACTTGGTGGCAACAGGAAACTTGCACCAAAACTTAGATTTGTTCGCCACCGCGATGCAATTGGACAATGTGGAATACGAACCCGAACAATTTCCGGGAGCAATTTTGCGAATGGACTCGCCCAAATTAACCATGTTGTTGTTCAAGAACGGTAAAGTTATTTGCGCCGGTGCGAAGAATGAAAAAGAAATGATTCGCGGACTTGAAACCGCGGATGATTTAGTGCGCGGAATGAAATCCGGTGCTACTCCGCGTAAAAAGAAGACGATGGAATCCGATGATGGAGAAGACGATGACGACTTTGACGATGAAGACGGAATTGCATTGCCTCCCGCGGATGCGGTTCCCGCAACTCCTGCGAAGAAAATGCCCGCGCGCCACGCTCCCGTTCATGAAGTAGCGGAAGAGAAAGAAGAAGACGATAAAGAAGAAATGTTGGACGACGAAGGCGAAGAGAACGCGGACGAAATTGATTTGTCTCCGATTAAAGGAAAGAATCGTAAAGCGCCCGTCAAGCCGGTCAAGAAAAAGAAAGGCAGCGACGATGACGACGACGATGACGAAGAAGAAAAGGTAGACGACGACGAAGAGATGTGATAGTTAATGTCTGTTGGCGTTAATGGTGATGTAATTCTACTTTACATGCTAAATTGCGCTACTGCTGGCAGATTAACAAAATCAGAATTGTTAAACTTTGCACGATTTGTTGAGGGAGATGCTTCTGGTCTGCTGGAAGATTTAGATGAACTAGCTCAAAAAGAATATGTGAAAATAACGTCAAATAATGTTGTTGAAACAGTAACCATTACAAGAGCCGGTACAAGACACTTGGCGCAAGAAATTAGAAAATTGCCAATTAATACTATGCGAAAATTAAAGCAACTAAATCCGACATTTGAAATCTCTCGTAGATTGGGGCAAGTTGAAGCCGTTCTCCTATATTGGGCGCTTACTATTGCTGTTTATTTTTCTCCAGATTTTACTTTGAAAAGTATGCTAGTCTCCATATTCGGTTTATCAGCGATTACTGTCTCACTTGTTCTGATAGTCGACCTGCTCATGCGTCAATTATTCGATATGTTTGATGTCGTTGCACGTTATTTCAATTGGACTATGAAAATTGCGTCTCCACATTGGCCTATTATTTGGGATAGGGTGCGGAAAAATCTGCTCTTGATTGTAGCGGGAATACTCACCCTGTTTTTGTTTGTAACAGGATACTTTGCAAAAACTGAGAACATTTGGACATATGCGGTGGTAATTATTGGTATCTTGATTACTGCTCATTTTCAGAAAAAAAGCGACAGATCTACCCAACCTTTATAACTATTTCCCACGGGAATTCGTCTGATTGACGGCCATACAGGCGTGGTCCCACCCGGTCCCTTTTCGAACCCGGAAGTGAAACGCGCACTGGTGGACCGTGGCACTGGGATCTTTCTTGGAGCCGCACCAACGCTGTCAATCATCCTTTTTATCAAAAAGGATGGTCAAAAAACGATCATCCTTCATAATCTTTTCACCTAAGTAAGTCGCAAGAATAGCCGTGGAATAGCCAACGAATATTTTCTTTTTTTCTGGGGTTGAAGCATACTTTATAACCCATCTCGGCGTTTAGTGTACTCATGGATTCACCTTCTTCTTCGTTGAGCGAAGCGGCACCCGCACACGCGGAAGTGTCAAAGCCAGGTTTTTCTCCGAAAGCAGTAGTGGACCGTGCGATTAAAGTTCTCACGCACACAGACGTGGGTTTAGTATTGCTCGTTTTCTTTTTGGGTTTTATTGTGCGCGCCCAATTGATGCGCTATGAATTGTTTTTCGAATTTGATTCGTATTGGCACGCGCGCATGGTCTCGTATATTTTGCAAGGTCTGCCCGCCGTGTCGGTTGACCCGCTGGCGTACTATCACAATATCGCGGCGGCAACATTTCCTAACGCACCTTACTTCTTCTGGTATGTCTCGGCGGCGATATACAAGTTGTTCACGCTCAACGCGCCATACAATTTTGAATTATGGGTTTTGTTTGTCAAAATTCTCCCCGCGCTGTACGGGGCCATTATTTGCGCGGCGATGTATTTTTTGGGGAAGGAATTGTTCAAGGGTTCGCCGCATGAAAAGGCAGGCGGGCTATTGGCGGGATTGTTTGCAGCGGTGGTGCCGGCGTTTGTATACCGAACGATGGGCGGGTTTTTCGAAGATGATAGTTTTGGATTCATTTGGATGGTTTTAGGATTTGTTTTCTTTGTCCGTGCAACACGACACGGGGAATTGAAGCGAGAACAGGTCATTAACGCGGTGCTCGCGGGAATTAGTTTCGCGCTCATGGCGTTTGCGTGGTCGGCATTCAACATGCTCGTGCCCATCCTCATTGGGGTGGGGGTGGTGGAGTTTCTAATCTGGCTGCGTGAAGGAGAATACGAGAAGGCGAAGAATTTTTGCATTGCGTGGTTGATTTCATTCGCGCTCTTGGCAGCGGGTGCCACGTACACAACAGGATTGTTCTGGATTGGCCAGTTTGGAGGAATCCTTGGACAATTGTTTTTGGGTTCGAGTGAAATCGTCAAGGAGTATCATGTCGTTGCCTTCCTCCTCGTATTCGGGCTGCTTGTCTTTGGTGTGTGGAAGTTAGCCAAGACCCACCGCATCCCGCCTGAAATTACGCGGAAAGCAGCGAATGCTATTATTATCTTTCTCGTGTTAGCCCCGTTGATTGTATTCATCTTCAATGTGAGCCTGCGTACCGGCGACGTGCTGGGACAGACGGTGGGTGAAGAGAGTGAAGGACGCAATTACTTTGGGAACAAGTATAGTTTCATGGTCCTCTTTGCCATGATTGGTTTGCCCGCGTGCGGGTATCTTCTTCTCAAGCGTGCGCGGCATTATTCAACGCTTGTCCTTCCGGTGGTGTGGCTGGTGGTCACCTTTTTCATGGCGTGGGGGAAGCTCAAGTTCACGTATTATTGGGGATTGCCGCTTGCGCTGATGAGCGCAATCGTCTGCGTTCTCGTGCTCAAGTGGATGGTGAATCACTCCACGAAAACCCAAAAAATAGCTGCCGTGGCAATAGGATTTTTAGTGTTAGGAGGAATCGCCGCGGGAACGGTTTTCGTGACGCAGAACGTGCCCAACATTGAAGTGTCTCCCGGATGGAAAACGGCCTTGTTTTGGGCGAACGACAACCTTCCCACAAATACCAAATTTTTCAATTGGTGGGACGAGGGGCATTGGATTACTTTTTTGAGCGGGCGCGGAGCGCTTATTGATAATCGAAACGCCGACACGAAAGCTACTGCGAGCGCAGCGCAATTCATTTTGAGCACAGATGAGAATGCGGCGTATGAAATTGTGAAAGGATTCGGGAGCACGCACCTTCTTTTTGGAGATGATTTGCTGTCCAAACTATCGAGCATGGGATTCTACGCGTATGGCATTACGGATGGTTCAGACCCGCGGCTGCAAGGAATGTTTGGAATTGTACTCTCGTGCGCGTATACTGTCAAGCCAATCACGCAGGAAGAATCATACACCTGCGGTTCGAATTCATTTGGCGTGAGCGAATACGAATCATTTCCTACTGTTTGGCAAGCTGCCCCGAATAATGCGCAAGAAGGTGTGGCGTACCATATTTACCGCGACGACCTCAAATCGAAATTATACGCGTTCACCACCCCCGCTAACCAGACGATGATGGTTCGCTTGTGGATGGGCGATCCTGCGTTGAAACACTATACTGAAATCTACCGCAACACGGGTGGCGTGCGCATCTATGAAGTCTCCCCTAACGCGGTTTGAGGATTGCACCAGCCGGTTTAAGAGGTTTCCAACGCCTTTTGTCTTGGAGTGAGGGGATGAAGTAATGAATGATAGTTGGAGCATGGGGATTATTGCCCTGAGCGCTTTTTTGGTCACATGGGCCGTGTTTCCTTTTTTTATTCGTCGGATGCACGCCCAAAAAATAGTTTGGGGGGACTTCAACAAGAAAGACAAACCTCCTGTTGCGGGAATGGGGGGAACCATGGTCCTTCTCGGATTTGTTTTTGCGATTATGGTGGGGCTTTTCCTCTATTCGTATTTTGGTTCATTCCATTCTTCGCTTGATTTGCTCGCGCTTCTCGCTGCGCTTTTAACCATTGTTTTAGTTGGCCTCATTGGCATTGTTGATGATGTGGTGGGATGGACGAAGGGGATTCGGCAGTATCAGCACGCCCTCTTTCCAATTTTTGCAGCGCTCCCCCTCATGGTTTTACCGGAGACGATTGGAAGCACGGGCATGGTTCTTCCCCTCATTGGTTTCATTAATTTTGGAGTGTGGTACTCTCTCTTGGTGGTTCCCGTCGCAGTCACGGGAGCAAGCAACGCTGCGAACATGTTGGCGGGCTTAAACGGATTGGAAGGGGGACTCGCCCTCATTAACGCTCTCGCTTTGTTGATTATCGGCCTCATCATCGGCGATGCGGGGGTGGTGGTGCTCATGCTCGGGCTCATTGGAGCAACTGCAGCGTTTTTGTTATTCAACTGGTCTCCCGCCAAAGTGTTTCCCGGAGACTCGTTCACTCTCATGGCCGGCGCCTCATTCGCGGCAGTGAGCATCATTGGAAACATTGAGCGCGTGGGACTGATGCTTTTCGCGTTATACTTTATTGAGCTCGTTTTGAAAGGACGAACCAAAATGCAGGCGCAGAGCTTTGGAGAAATTCAAGCGGATGGCACACTCAAAGCGCCCGCTCGCATCGGAAGCTTGACGCACATCATCATGCGTGCGGGAAAATTTTCGGAGAAGCAGGTCACCTTAATTATTTTAGGACTGCAATTAGTAGTGGCGCTCGCCACCCTGAGCGTGTTCTGGATTAACTATTCAGCAACCCCGCTCGTGTAATTATTTTACCGCCCAAACGACATGGCCGGAGGGCATGTTTCCCAACCGAATGGGAAAAATAAGTTTGTTCAGGCGATTGAGGAAACGAAACTTTGATGCAAGCAATATCCAGAGCGTTGTTGAAAAATATCCCACCGGGTAAACGTTGATGCGGGTGAATTCCTTGAACAATTCATCAAATCCATCGGGGGTGAATCGGTAGTAGTCTTTCATGCTGTAGTCCCGGTGGTACTGATGAATGAATGGCGCGGAAGCGATGCACACGCCGCCCTTTTTCAGGACGCGGTGCATCTCCGAAACAGCTTTTTTAGGATCGTAACAGTGTTCCAACAGCTCGGTCGCGAGCACCGTGTCATACGTCCCCGTTTTAGCAGTAATAGAATGGATATCGCAGCACACGTCGGGTTTGAACTCTGCATTCAAGTCCAGCACGTGATATTTTTCCGCAGGAATTTTTCCGCGGTAGGGAGAGTGCCTCCCACCCGCATCGAGGACGAACCCCGGTTTGAGTCGGTGAAAGAGGGGTTCTAGAACTTCATCTAAGAGCATGCGGTGAAGGTATGCCATGTTCATTTTGGGTGGGATGCGTTTTTAATCGTCGCGCGGGGCGCGAGAACCTTAAAATAGATTTACCCCCCATTCTAGGAATGAATCGCCTCTCGATAGGGATTGGAAGCGTTGTCCAGACGGTGGTCCAAAACCCCGTGAAGGCGCTCTATTTTGCGCGGACTAAATTGATTAAACCAAAACTGATTGAGAACAGCAGTTTTTTTTACGCGCGCGAAGACGAGGAAATGTCGACCGTGCTGTACGTGTATAACTACTGGTCGGAAAACTACAAAATTGAACGGCCCGAGCTCACGTACACGCTGCTCGACGCCGCGGGGAGAAATTTAGGTTCAATGACACTCACACTTGAACCTAATTCCGTGAACGCGGTGCCCGTGTCAAAAATAATGGACGCGTGCCACGTGTCCAAACCGTTTGAGGGTTCAGTATTGGGGACGATTGCGTCCGAAAAATTATTTGACAAGCGCCCATTCCAAATGAATGTGGATTACTTTTATGATAATGGAAAAAAAATGACCAGCGTGCACAGCCAAGGGGGATTTGCCCCATATCCAGATGAAGAATTGCAAACGAGCTATCATATTTCCGGAGAAGAAAATCAGGAAACGTTTCTCGTGATTCGAAACACTCTCACGGGAAAGCGTTTTAATGGAAAAAAATTTGCGCCTGTTATCTCACTTTTAAACCATCGCGGCGAGCGAATCGAAAAAAAGGGCCCGGTGATTCCTCCGAAAGGGATGGCGCGGGTAAAAATAACCGAACTGTTTCCCGAGGCGCGTGCGTTTCTAGATGGAAAAGCAGGAAATGCTGAAGTAAAACTAGGCGCCGAAGTCCTGCGAAGTTTATTTTACATTTATGATTCAAAGAAAAAAACGTATTCATTCAATCATGGAACGGAACATAAAACAGTAAACCCAAAATCGTTTTTCACGTATTCAGAGATGAAACAAATGGGCGTGGGTCCCGTTAACGACAATTGGTTGATTGAAAACGTGGACCTGCACACGCGTTCCATTCCGTGTGTGAATATTTGCGAGGGCGAATCGTCTTATCATTTGGATTTGACCATTTTTGACGAGGCGGGAAAAAAAATAGGAATGAAAGAGAAAGTGTGCACCGTCTCACGCGGTACTGTTCCAACTCTCGACTTTTCGGAGATTCTCTCAACGATGAGCGTTCAAACCCCATTCCAGGGGACTTTCCAACTGAGCCTTCACGCAGAGGAAGGAACTCAAAAGTACCCACGCACATTCTCGCTCATTACGGAATTCTACAATGATGCTCAACACGGAGGCGTACAGTTCGACAGTGGACTGCTCAATATGCCCACGCACAATTTATCAAACGAGTTTCAAACAACTAAAATTTTTGGGCGCGTTATTGCCAATGAAAAATTTAAGACTAAAATTGGACTCATTAATGGCAGTGGCGAGGCAGGGTGCACGCGCGCATCCAATTCTCAAATCATGCTTATCGGGGGAGATGGAAAAATAATCGATGAAAAAACAATCCTGCTTCCTCCCAACGGGGCGCAGATGATTTCTCTTGAAGAATCGTTCCCTGAAATACAAAAGCAATTAGCCTCGTGGAATGGAGTGGGCTTGATTAAAGTCCGCGACCGCACGTGCCGTGTTATAGGCTACCATTTCGTTGAAAATAGACACAACGAATTAATGGCCGTCGACCATTTGGTTGGGGGCTAGTTTCACGCAGACACGAATTTGCGTTTTATTTTTCTTAGTAATTCACGCTCTTCGCTGGTCACCCATTCGGATGGCAGGGCGTATTTCATGTGGCGCACGCTAAACACAAAAATGAGCAGGGAAAGAACACCGTACACGAGAATGTTTGCCTGTGCTGTGGCCAATCCCCCAAACCAGAAGGCAGCGAGGCCGTATGCGATGACAGCAACAAGTCCTGCGGGGAAGTACACGCTCCAAAAATATTTTTTCAAGTCGGCGCGGGCGATGCATAAACTATGCAGGGGTCGAATGACATTGAATAAACTCGAACCTAAAACAATGTACCATCCTAATTCGAAAATGTCATTGTAATTTTGCGCATCGATGAGCGATAGAACAAATCGTCCAAACAACCAGTATCCCGTCACTTGAATGAGGCTGATGAGAATATTGTATTTGACGAAGACATTAGTCATTTTCAAATCCATTTTTGGATTCGTTGTGCGTGTGAGGCCCGTGAGGCACATCTTCTGCAAAATCTGCGGGACAAAAACAAAAAGGGAGGAAAGCATGAGTGCAATCGTAAAGTTTCCTGCCACGAATGCGGTGGCGAAAAATCCCAGGAAGAAGATGTCTCCGCGATAAATGGCTTGCGTCACCGAACTGATGAGGTGGGTCCACACGGCGACTTTTGAAAGGATGTCGGAAACAATCGTTTTAGCCTGCGAAAGATTGAACTCCGGCTTGAAGTGGAACGCGCGAAAAAGACGAAAAATCCACGCAGCCGAAAAAAGGACGGAAACGCCTAACCAAACGAGCAAGTAAACGGCTAGCGAAGGGCGCACGTACACTGCATACAGGAGAATGAGGAAAATGATATGGTAGGCGAAATTCAGATTCAAGATGTCGCGTTGCTTCATTTCCACGTAAAAGATTTCCTGAATCGAAGCGCGGAGCATATTCAAATTCATCACGATGCCGGAGCCAATCACGTAGAGGATGAACAGGTTTCCCTTGCTGCTGAAAAGCAGAAATGCTCCGACGATGATAATTAGCATTACTGCGACCGTGCGCGCGACCCAAAAAAGTAAGAATGCGGAAACAAATTGGTTGAAGCGCTTGCGGATGTCCCCGTAATTTCGAAACAGCGCAATGTCAGGCGTAATGAGAATGGGCGTGAGCATCGCCAAAAATCCTGCAGCGATTCCCATGATAGCAATTTCTTCGCGCGGCAAAACTTTTGTCAGGAAAAAAAAACTCGCGACTCCAAAGAGCGTGACCATGGCGGTGTTCAGAAGACTCAGTCCTGTTTGCTTGGCTAGTTGTTCTTTGAGCACCATTTTTTTTCACCAATATCTTTTTTCTAGTATGAATGGAGAATAAACTCAGATGTAATCAGCGTATAAACGCGAATGTAGTGCATTGTTCGAATCCAATTTCTGAACGCGTTTCCTGTGAATAAATTACCTACACGTTTAAAATCCAACAGAGGCCAGTTGGTTATATAGGCTCCCATATGAAAATTGGTTTTTTTACTCCCCATCCATTTAGTTTCAATGGAGGAATCGAACGCGTGAGTTCGGGCATCGTTCAAGCATTAGAAAAACGCGGGCACGAAGTGGAATTGAACACGGTGCACGAACTCAAATACTCTCCCGTTTCGCGACTCGTCAAACATGCGATGCGGTGGACACCGTACAGTTCGCTTCAATCTTCTTGGAAACTTGCTCACGCAGTAAAACACACAAAATACGATGCCATTATTTCAAATGATTTTTATGGAATGTTTGCCCGCGCCCCCAAGAAAATTTGTTTGATGCACGGATATTTCGGCGACGTCTTTGACTCGATTCAGCATAAAATTTCCCCGCTCTATTATTTGTGGGGAAGGGAATTGGCACGGCTTCAACGTATGGCCGTGGCGCGTGCGGACGTGAGCGTGGTGCCGTGCGACCACTCCAAAAATTCGTTTGCCAAAGATGGTGCACACATCAACCGCGTTATTCCGCATGGAATTGACACTCGATTGTTTTCCCCGCGCAAACTAAAAAAATCCTTTTCGGT
>CAZGES010000023.1:0-16289 GCA_964524375.1 uncultured archaeon | reverse complement strand
TTGCTCGTGCTGTATTGGCTGCACAAGGAATATGTGCGGGGAAAAGACACGGATGAACACTTGCTGGGATTCATCCTCCTCTTTGTGGCAATTTTAGGACTGGCCACGGGAGGAAGAGATGTGATTACGGTGCTCGTGGGCACGTGCTCGCCGTAAGAGTTATTAATTTTCAAACGCTCCATCTGAAATGGTGAGGAGAAAATTCCAATTGCATAAAGGAGTCGGCAGGTTATCTTCCCGCCTCATGGAACGCCACCCATACGAGTTGCGCAGCCACCATCGAAGAGGAAAAGACCAGGAAAATTTTCTCAAACAGAAAAAAATAATGAGCCAGTACATCTTGATGAACATTGCCCACGAAACAATCGACACGGCAAGCCGGCAGAATTTGCTAAAACTGTCAAAAACAATGTTGCAAAACGAAAAAAGAGAATACGACAGAATGTTTACTGAAAAAGAATTAGAACTTATTCACACTATTGGCAAAAAAAAGTTTCAAAAAATATTCAAACGAATTTTGGACATGGGAAAATCATATACCATCGCAAAAACGATTGACCAACACACCGCGGTCTGGGCCATGGCAGATATAGGCGGGATGATCCAGCGAATCCTATTCGTGTTTGAGCCGCCCCGACATAGGCCATTAAAATGAGAAAGAACCCACCATCCGTATGCTATACCTCATCGGCCTAGGACTCAATCCAAACCAGCTCACCCTCGAGGCGCTGCACACGATTCAAACGTGCAATGAAGTATTTGTGGAAAATTACACGAGCAAGTATGCGCAAGGAGAGATTGCCGCGCTTGAAAAAATGATTGCCAAAAAAATTACTCCACTCAACCGGAAAGGAGTAGAAGACGAATCGGAAATATTAATTGACAAAGCCACGCATGGTGCGGTTGGTTTGCTCATTTTTGGAAACCCCCTCACGGCAACCACCCATATTTCGCTTTTGGAAGCGTGCGTGGAGAAAAAAATTAATTACAAAATTATTCCGGGCATTTCCATTTTCAATTACCGCGGAATTTGCGGCCTCGACGAATACAAGTTCGGGCGCACGACTACGTTTGTATTTCCCCAAGAGGGATTTGAACCACTTTCAACGTTTGACATGATTGTGAAAAACAAAACACTCGGGTTGCACACGCATTGCTTATTTGATTTGCACCCCGAGAAACAGCGATTCATGACGATTGAAGAAGCGATTACATTTTTGGAACACGCCGGTTCCACGCGCGAAATTCCCGTGCATACGTGGGTGGGCGTGGGCTTAGCGGGAATGGGAAATGACGCTCAACAAGTGCGTGCGGGCGTGTTGAGCGAATTGAAGAAAGGAAAATGGTCAACGTTTCCGCAAAGCCTTATTATCTGCGGAGACTTGAACGAGTACGAGCGCGAAGCGATGCAAAAACTGGGGGGAATGAAATGGTAGCGGCGAAAAAAAGTTTAGTGAAAAAAACGAAAAAAAATAGTAATGCTAATTTAGAAACCCAGCTGAAAGCAAAAGTTGTACGTTATCATACGATTACAAAGCAAGCGCTGGAAAAAATCGGCGTAAAAGCACGCAAGGGGACGCGCGAACATGCGATTGCCATGGACTATTTGAGCATGGCGAAGAATTATTTCAATGATGCAGCACACTTTGAAAAAACGGGCGAACTGCTTCTCGCACTGGCCGCATTCTCGTACGCTCATGCGTGGATGGATGCGGGGGTGAGAGCAGGCATCCTCGACGGAAAAGAAGACGACCGGCTGTTCACCCTGCCGTGAAGCAGGCGCTCAACGAAAAAAGGGGCAAGCCTAAAAAGGACCGGTCGTTTGAATGGTGCGTATGAAAATTTACAAAAGCAACCCGCTCGACTTGGATTTGGGACCCCTCTCGGGAATTTTCAAACCCGCGGCGGCAATTGTAGTGGTACTAGTCATTCTGCTTCTCTTGACGACGCAAGCAAACACCGTGCTTCATGCGAGGTTGGTACAGAATCCTATTTCGCTCACGAATAATGACTCCACCATGCTCTATGTGGGAGTGGTAAACCCGGAGAATTCAACTGTAAACAATGTGGTTGTCTCCCTCACCGCACCCGGTTCGACGCAGTTGAGTTTGTACCCTGCAAAACAAACGATATCAACACTCGGGCCCCAAGAGGAGCGCAAACTCGAATTTTTGATTTCTCCGATTGATGCTGGTTCAACGCCCTTCTTGCCGGGAACGTACCGCGTGGACATTACCACGCAAATCGCGGGAAAAAACTATTTGACAAGCGTCTTCGTGAACGTGGAGAAGTAATTCAAACTAATTTAAACATTTATTTTTGAATGGAATTCTTTTGATAATGCGCGTGCAAAAATGTTTTCACATTCTCGATAAATTTTTCTTCATCATCTTTGCGAATGAGACCGCCCGCGGCAGGAACGTGTCCTCCGGCATTGGCTTCAACCATTCCTTTCGTGGCAAACTCTAACATGTCATTCATGGGAACTTTGAAATCCTGCCGGCGCGCCGAAAGTGTGACGCGCGTGCCATTCGCCACATCTTGCAGAATGAGAAGGTTCCAATTGGAATATCGGTCTCGGGACAATTTGTTGATGAGCAAACTCTTGATTCCGTGGCGCGGCTGCACACTCGCGAGCGCGAGTTCAATTTCGGGAAACAATTGAATATCCGTTTTCAGACGCTCCATCCAATCGGCTACCTCTTCATCAATGACGTTAACCAGCGAGCGAAAACCCGAGTTCAACACATCATTGGGATGCTCGGCCGCGACAATTAAGTCCAACAACTCGGGCATTTGATAGGAAGAAAGGATTTGTGTGCAGTAAATGGTCGCGCTCAAAATTCCAAAAGAGACGTCGAAAGGGTCGTCCTTCACGGCTTCCAAACCCCATTTTTCAGCGGAAGCATCCACCATTTTCTTCCAGCGAGGGTACGTGGAGTCGGAAACGATTCCAATGCAGGGAATCCAATCCTTGTCCGACAAGTCAGTTACCATGGAGAATAATGTGTATGCGAGAATGGCAGTAGGAAACGAACTGGGCTCGGTTTCCCAAACAATATGGGGTTTGACCATGATGAAGCGCGGCGAATGATAATCGCAGTAAATTTTATGATGGTCTATTACTAAAACAGGGGCAATTTTTTCGAGCGCGCGCAAAAAGGCCTCCCCTTTTTGGTCGATGGGTTTGTCCACCGTAATAATTTTAGTAACCCCTTCCGCCTGCATTTTTTGCGGGAGCAACTCATCAATGTACGCGGGAGTGTGTTCAAACGTTTTAACCAAAAAAGGAGGTTTTCCCGTGAGACGTTCAACCCCTACAACCACACTCGCGGCGGCGGACATTCCATCGCCGTCATCGTCGTATAACACGGCAACGCGGTCGTTGGAAGTGAGGGCGCGCAGGAACGCTACCGCCGCATCGAGGCGGGGCTTGTCTTTCCACGCCAAATCCTTCACCCACGCGGGAATAGAATAAGCTTCAGGCATACGAAGTATCGCGAGTGAACCCTTAAAAGTCCCGACTCTTTGAGGAGAATTGACATGGCCTCTAAACACGCTTTTCCCGCCGAATGGTATGCGCGGCAGAAAATTGATACGCTTTACACGGTCACGAGCGAACAGATGCAGGACCCCCTCCTCACAAAATTCACGGGAATTTCCCACACGGACTTTTCCTTCCGATTCGTACAAACCCCGACGCAGCAAGTATTGACGACTAGCCCTCTTGAAGCGGGAACAGTAAAACAATCCTACGCAGGAAAACTCAAAATTATTCGCTCACGCAAAGACGTGGTAAAAACGCTCAAACCTTTTTTCAAAAACAAAAAAGTGGGGCTGAATTTGAATTACATCACCGCGGGACAATTTTCCGCGCTGAAAAAAAACTTTCCCACTGCAAAATGGGTGGACGTGAGCCAAGCGCTCGTGGAAAGCAGGGAAATTAAAACGAGCGAGGAATTGAAGAAAATCCGCGGAGCGGTGAACATTACTCAAGACGTTGTGAAAAAAATTCCCTCATTCGTGAAAAACAACATGACGGAAGTTGCACTCGCGGCGGAAATCAATCATGCGTTCGCACGCGAAGGATGCCCTCCCTCATTTACTACGATTGTGGCGTTTGGAAAAAACTCGCGGAATATTCATCATTTCAATTCGCACGCGAAATTGAAAAAAGGAAACAATGTTCTCGTAGATTGCGGGGCGAAGTATGAAGGGTATTGCGCGGATTTGTCACGCACATTTGTTTTCGGAAACGCGAATGAGGAACAGAAGGAAATGTATTCCAAATGCGTCGCGGCGCAAAACGATGCGTTTGACGTCATCAAGCCGGGTGCGCACGCCAAACATGCGTTTGAGGTTGCGGAGAAAACACTCGGACACAAAATTCCGCATGCATTAGGACATGGAATTGGACTGGAAACGCACGATGTTCCGGGAGCGATTTATGGGAAAGCCGAATGGGTGTTCAAACCCGGAATGGCTATCGCAGTGGAACCCGGATACTATGGAAAGAAATGGGGGATCCGAATTGAGGATGATGCGATTATTACGAAAAATGGAAACGAGCGATTAAGCACCGCGCCGAAAAAACTTGTTGAAATATGACCCCTTGCACAAGGGCTTTTAATGGTACAATTCGTCTTTGGTAAATGCAACTCTCTCAAGCCAAAGAACGCTTAGACGCGGCGCTCGCGCGCAAGGACCTCGTCATGATTGTGGGAGACTGTGAAGTGAAATACCAGGGAAGGGCAGCCTCGAGTTTGAACTCCGGTTCGCGCTTGCTCCTCATCAAAGGGGATGGGAGTTTTGCGATTCATCAAAACCGCCTACTCAGGCCGACGAATTACATCATGAGCACGTCATGGTCGACGGAAATGAAAGACGACAAACTTATTGTGGAAGCCACGAAACGCTCGCCCAAAGAATCGTTGACCGTGCTTTTGACGAGTGTGGAGATGCTGAACATTCACTCGATGGAAGACCACGCGGACGACTTCAAACTGGTTGGAACGGAAAAAGAACTGAATGACCAGCTCATGACGGACTTGGATGTGTTGGAGAAGGGTTTGAAACCACTGAAACAAGAAAGCGCCCTGCGAAAGGGTTTGATTGATATCATGGCGGAAGACAAGGATGGAAATTTGGTGGTAATCGAACTCAAGCGAAGGCAGGCAGACTATAATTCGGTCATGCAACTCGTGCGATATGTGAATGAGGTGAAGAAAATTAAAAACCGTAAGACACGCGGATTGTTAGTCGCACCAACCATCGGGAGGCCCGCGCTTGAGTTGCTGAAAAACAATGGATTGGAATATTTTTCGTACACGTTCGACGTGACGCAGCCGAAAGCAACGATTGATGGGATTGATTCTAAACAACGAACAATTTTTCAGTCACTTGAAGATAATGCTCCAAAGAAAAAGAATCGGCCTACTGGGGATTCAAAGAATCCCCAAAAGTAGTCCTTCCGCGCGGCCGCAGGTTAGCGGCCCTAAACAGCGAACAATATTTCAAGCGCTGGAAGACAATGCTAAAGTAAAAGCGAGCAAGAAAAAATAAATTCAGGAAAAAAAAAAGAAACGGGAATGAAAAACATTCCCGTTTGAATCATTGAATCTAATTACTCACGGCATTCGGTTGGTGGCGCCGTAATAAATCAACGGCAGACCGCTGACTATTGCGAGCAACGCCGAACCGTTCATTCCCACCGCGGACGAAAAGAAAAATATCGCGATAAAAGCGAGTGCGTTTAACGCCCCCACGTAATACCAGAAATTGTCTTTCCAAAAGTGTCCAGTCGCAATGAAACCAGCCGCCATGAGCAATGCCCAATACGCCCACGCGCTCGGAATGAGTGCGGGAACCATTCCAGTGATGAATGCCCAATGGTAAAGCATGCCGAGCACGCCCACCACTAACCAGACGTGAACAACTTTATTTTTCTTCCACGCGGGAACCCACTTTATCATGCCGATAACGCCAATAATAGTTAATAGTGTCCAAAAAGGCATGGGCTGCATAATGTCTCTCCCGAAAGTGGGAAAGTGATACGCACCGTACCCCACGAGACAAATTATTCCCCAGAGTAAAATTGATTTATGTATTCCATCCATAGAATGTCCTCCCAAAATGTTACTAGAATAGGTTGGCATCGCGGAGTTTAATAATCCAACTCGAAAAAAGAGGGGCAACTGCACCTTTAAATAGCAAAACGAAATCATACTCGCGAAGGGGAGGCGAAGGGGGATGTGGAAACGAATTTTGTTGTCAATTCTTATTCTCGCTTGGCTGTCCCCGCTTACTTTTTCGCTTGAACAGGACCCGCCCAGCGACTTGGATGATTCGCTCAAAAATATTGTAAACAAAGGGTATGAGGCCACGTTCAACTATCGCGGGTGGGGAAGCGTGTACAACCTCCCTCAGTCGCAGTTTTCATTAGACGCGGAAGATTTTTTTGATAACTCCAATGAATTTGGAAAAGTTGGATTGTATGCGTTGGGGCTCGAAACACTGCGCAATCCGCAATTTTCTGGATTGGATTTGAACAGCGAAATGGAAAATAAAATTACGGAAGCGGCCGCGAGCACACTAAAATGGGTGTGGACCACAGAAAACGAAACGTTTGGAGTGCATCACAAGGGAAAACTCCCCAACAATGGAATCACAAATGTGCTTTCGGAAATCAACGGAATTAGCGGAACGAGCAACGCGTGCATGGACGAGATAAGCGTTCCCTACAACGTGTGGGGCGTGACGAAGGATACGATAAACAAGCAAACGAATTCTCAACTTTCAACCCTTGCAGGAGAAGGGTATTTGTTTCTCCTCGCATCGCAGTATGATGCGGGAAACAAGGAAAATTATTTGAAAATAGCCCGCGGCGTGGGAGACATGCTGCTCACCACCATTGTCACGCCTGAAAATGAGAGTTTTGGAATCCACCCCAGCCAGACCGCGGACACGTATGGCCACACCATCCCGGAAGGAATGATGCCATATCAATTCACGATTCAAACGGATTCAGTGGACACTCCCCTCTGCACGGACGGAGGAAGCGTTAAAATTCAGGAAAATAGAAAGACACACATTGCGCAAACCATTCTTTTTTGGGAAAAACTAGCCGAAGAAACAGGAGAACAAAAATACGCACGTGCGGCGGAAATTGCACGCGAGGGAATTTTAGCATTGCAAGAATGTGATGGCACGTACAAGGATTACACGCGCTGGGAAGGCTCAGGAATCAACCCCAACACGTGCACGCCGGATGACGGGAGTGCAACATATGAAGCGTACCCCGCCAATGTGGCAGTGGGAGAGACGAAGGGATTTATCATTGACTCGGCTATCACGATGCACCTCCTCCAGAAAGTGAATCCAAATATTTACAAGGAAAATGACTATTTCAAAAAAGGCGTTCAATCGCTGCTCGTGCTCGAAGAGGAAGATGCAGGACAGGGAATCACGCGCAACGGGGACTTGTTGAAATACGCGAGCTATTCGATTGACACCGAAAACAGGTCGTTTGCGCAACTCATGCTCGCGCATTTGTTTTTACGCGCATCATGCGCGGAAGAAGATAATGCGATGGAAAAGCGGCTGCAAACAAAAGCATATGAATTATTCTCCGACGCGGAAAATTTTATTCCGAGCGAATTAGACAGCAAGATTGCCAACGCTATTGCCACCGACCCCGGCAACAATTTGCTCGCCGTCTCCGCAGCGGCGGATGCGTGGAAAATCATTACCATAGGGTGCGAGGAATGTGGGGACGGAGACAATGATGGATATTTGGATGGCGTTTGCGCCGGAGACACGGTCAAATTTGACTGCAATGACAATGACGCGGCTATCCACCCAGGTGCGGCTGAAACGTGCGATAATATTGACAATGATTGCGATGGAAAAGTGGACAACGGGTATGATATGGATGATGATGGCGTGTCCACGTGCGCGCTTCCGGTGGACTGTAACGATAACTCGAACAAAATATACCCGGGCGCGGTGGAGAGCGACGATAATTTAGACAATGATTGTAATGGAAAAATTGACGATGCGGGAATTGAAGTGCAACTCTTTACGGATGTCAATGCCTCGCTGGGGGGAATTGAAATTGTACTCATCGAACACGGAAACGCGTGCGCTAATTCGTTTGCATCCCTCGCGAGCAACATCACGCAAATAAAGGAGCAGTGCGCGACGAAAGGAACATGCACCACCGACGCAAATGGAATATGTTCCATCGCGATCGCGGACAGCGGCTCGTATCAAGCGCTCGCCAACGTTCCCAACCGCGGAGTAGTGTCGGAGAAAATTACGTATGAAGAAGGAAAGTCGGTGCAGATTTTGCTCCAAGCCACGGGAGTGAGCGGGGCGGAGGATACTAATTCTTCGGAAAAACCCAATCCGTTTACAAGCAACCCCTACTTTTTCGCCGGGTTTGTGATAGTGGGATTGATCGTGGGCGGGGGAGTGTTATTTTACATGGTAAAAACAGGAAAGTGGAAAATGCCCGTGATGAAAGGCAGCACGAGCGGAGCTAAAACACAGGCAACCATGAAAGCGGAAAATAAAATGAGCGCGCTGAACGCGGACAAACCTATAGGAAAAGGATTTGGATTTGCGCTGCCAAAAATTAATTTGCCGAAGTTGCCCAAAGCCGCGCCGAAGGATTCGGGAGAGCCGCGCTCCACCATGCTTTACAGCGCCAAAATGAACACTCAAAAAATTGCCAGCAAAATTGTGGGAGGCGCGCCGATAGGAAGCAAGTACGAATCCAAATTCGCGCAAAAAAAACCCAATAATTTCGCGAAGAAAGATGACGGAAAAAGAAAAGTGTGGAAAGATAGTTGAGTTACAAACGCTACTTGAAAATTTTCCCTAACTATTTAATTCGAATGGCTAGGCTCGTTTTGAATGGACAATTATACTGTCATTTAATTTACTAATTTTGAAGAAAAATATCGAAAACTGACTGAATTTGAAAAAAATCGAATCAATAAGATTATTGATCAGCTAAGCGAGAAAGGGGCAGGCACCGGAAAGCCACTTTCAGGATATTGGTTTTTTCGAGAGAAAAAATTCAATGGAAGCCGGCTATACTTTTTAGTTTACGAAGAATGGATGGCTGTCTTAATGGTTGATTTTGGGCCTAAAAAATTGCAGCAAAAAATAATCGACGAAATATTGCGCCAGCTGAATAATCATAAGGAATATACCAAGAAAAAATTGACGGAAATGGGTTTTATTTAGAGCGAGTACGCCAAACGAATATTTTTCCTTTCTTTAAATCTTCCAACCCGCGCATGATGGCATTGTACGTAGGGTCGTTTTCAACTTCGGAATGAGTCATTTTTTCTTTAAGTTTTGTTTTAGAGATTGTTTGGGTACTCACACTAACTATCTGTACCTGAACAATTTAAATAAAGAGGGAAATTTTTCAGATTATTTCTTCAACACGGCTTTTTTACCAAGTTCTTCTTCGATGCGCAACAAGCGGTTGTACTTTGCAACGCGCTCGGAGCGGGCGAAGCCGCCGGCTTTCAAATAATCAGCACCAATTCCCACGGCGAGATCGGAAATAAACGAATCTTCCGTTTCGCCGGCGCGGTCACTCACAACTACGGTCCACTTGGCATCGCGCGCGAGGTGGAATGCTTCCAACGCTTCCGAAACAGTACCCACTTGATTGGGTTTCAAATTCAAACCATTGCACGCTTTCAAATCCAACACACGCTTAATTCGAGTGGGAGAAGAAACGAGCAAATCGTCCCCGACAATAGGGTGTGTGCTACCAATGCGCGAAACGAGGCCTTGGAATCCCTGTAAATCATCTTCCGCAAAAGGGTCTTCGAGCATGGAAATGGGATACTGCTCAACCAGATTAGCGTAATAGTTCACGAGCTGTCGGTGCGTGAGGGGTTTTCCATCCACCAAATACACGCCCTTCTTGCGCAAGTGCGAACCCGCGACGCTCAACCCAATTTTGATTTGTTTCTCGTGGCCAACTTCTTTGGATGCGGCCATAATCAAATCGAGGGCGACGCGCACATCACTTGTTGGGAGTGCGAGACCGCCGGACTCTCCAACGTTTGTCGCGCGAGCGTCAAAGTTTTTTCCCGCGTGTGAGCGGAGAGTTTGATAAATTTCCGAACAAATTTGCAGTGCATCCGCCATGCTTTTGGCTTTAGTAGGAGTGATGAGGAATTCTTGGAAAGGCAACTCGTTTCCGGCGTGCTTCCCGCCATTTAACACGTTGACTAATGGAAGGGGAAGCACGGGATGCGTTTTGGCACTCTTTCCAACCGCGGAGAGTGCGTGGAGGTGCTCATACAGGGGTTTGTCCTGCAACTTGGCACCGAGACGCGCGACAGCCATGGAGGTGGCAATCATAGCATTCGCACCCAACTTTGACTTGTTGGGCGTTCCATCCAACTCAATAAGGGCTTTGTCCACATCGGCTTGAGACACGGCGTTGGCATCCTTGAGCTCGCTATTAATAGGCCCGTTCACGTTTCGCAATGCTTTTTGGACACCCATTCCCATGAATGAGTCTTCGTCCCTCAAATCGTGGGCTTCAAAACGACCTTTACTCACTCCCGCAGGGGCAGTGGCACTCGCAATGATGGAGCCGGAGTGGGCTTCCACTTCAATGGTGGGAAAGCCTCTCGAGTCATACACTAAATGACCGCGGATTTTTTCGACAGCAAACGGACTTTTCATGGTTTTTCACACGTGTAACAATTAATGCTGTATGGTATGTGCGTCAAGGATTAAAAGACCAACTTGAAGGAAGAAAAACACCCTCCCGAAAAAAAATGGAGACGAATAACACCCTACGCGGCGGGGGGAAGGGGTTCGCCGGAGGAAGGGCCGAAGGTGCCGTCCTTTTTCTTTTCGAGCACGACGCGCTTAATCATGTTAAAATTTTGGGCGCCGAGCAACTCTTCAGTCAACGTGACGCTGGCCCATGTGTCAAAGGGCTTGTAATTGGGACTCGCCACGCGTCCCTCGAGTATGTTTTGAATAGGTTTCATCGCCAAAAGAGCGTACCACAATCCCGGGACCTTTTGCGTCATGGGCTTGGTACGATTGGTAAGTGAATTTTCAATGAAAACGATGTCAATCTGCGCGTACCGGCGCGTGTAGAAACCGTCAAACCAGAAGTCGTGGCCAATCAACACGCACTCGCTCCCGTTAAAGTGATTTTTCTTCATGATTTCGAGCATGGCAACTTGTCGGTAGTATTCGTCCGTGCACGCGGGATTTTCTTTTTGTTTTGAATCGAAACGCGCGCGGTCGAGAGGGTCCATAGCATTCAAGTAGGCGGAATTTACCCCAAAAACACGCTCAACGGGGAAAAAGGCCCCCCATTTTTGTGCGTTTACCTGTTCGCGCGCCCAATTCTCGTCGCGGGAAGAAATAACGAACGCACGAATACCCTTTTTGGCGGCAAATTTGAAGAACGCTTTGAGAAAACGAGTCGATGCACCCACATCCACGTCCTCAAAAATGGCCCCGGGAACCAATACGTTTTCTAACGGAAAAAAAACGACTTTCTTGGGAGAAGAAACCAATTCCGCTGACGAAGTTGAACGCGAAGGCATGCATGATAAATGGAAAGCAGGAATTAAAACCAATAGGAGAATGTTCAAAAAAAAACGAGCGGTTTAAAACACCTTTTCACGAGAAATAGTGATATGCACGCGGTGAGTAAAACGATTGAAAAATCAGCGACTCTTTGCGCAGTGTGCGGAAAAAAAGCCACGCTTGAAAACGCGCTCAAATTGCCCTCGTGTGTGGATCATGTGAAAGTTCCTACGACGGTTCCCCCGTGCCCGAATTGCGATGCTAAAATGATTATCAAAACAGGAAAAAAACTCTCCTTCTGGAGCTGCCCGGATTATCCTAATTGTTTCGGGACGCGAAACTTATTCACACCCATGGAAGAACCGGACATGCTGTAGGGCATGCACGCACAACCCACCCTTAATCAACATTTAACCCAAATTATTTCTCTTCCGCATTCGTTTCTTCTTTCGTCTCCAAAACTTGCTTAGGTTTCAAAGGGTTGGGAATTTTCTCCAGCGCGGCGCGCAACCTTTCACGATTTGAAACACGCTTCTCCCCATTCTCGGTTTTAATTTTATTCGCACGGTCCTCAATCAAATCGTGCCAGTGATAAAACTTTGAAATGTTTTGCGTATCGGAAAAAAAAGGGGTAACATCCGTCCACTGCCCGGCGAACTTTTCCTTTAACACGCGCACGACTTGAGCATAATCTCCATAATCTTCGTGCAGGGACTCTAACACGACGGAATGATTACGAATTCCATCCCCTTCAGAAGCGAACACGACGCAGGGTTGCTCGGCGGCCCACTGCGCCATTTTTTTACTTGAGGATAAACCAGTGGTGCGAATGAACGTGAATGCGTGAAAGCGCAAACCCAATTTATCCAAGCGGGGGAGAATCATGAAGCGGTCCACGAAGCCATCGTCGATGAGCTTTGTACGAATGCGTGTGACAGTGGGTTGGGAGGTTTTCAAACGCGAAGCTAATTCGCGGTCGGAAAGACGCGCGTTCTTGGCGAGTTCAATCAGAACCTTTTTTTCTTTGTGCGAGAGACCATTCTTCATGTTCTCAGAATGAGTTTTGACCCTTAAAACGCTTTTCATGCGATACTCGAAGAATGACTATTCTCGAAGGAATGGCACGTTCAACGAGTAGAACAATTCTCGTTGAAACACTTTCAACACGAAAAGTGAATAAATGATTCAAAACAGCGGAACTATGGTTTTGGCAGGATTATATACGAGAAATTGAATAAAGAATGCACGAGGTGGTTGACTAAGATCGGAATGTGAAACACTCAAACTTGGTTTGGGAGTAGGCTCACCTGGCTCGAACAGGGTAATTCCGAAAACTCCCAACCACCCAATTTTTTTCAAAAATAAACTTTTGAGAAAAGTTTAATCAAAACACTTGTGGGTAAAAACTGCCTCATAGAGGGGCAGTAACGGTCGGTATTCCAAAAATAATCTCAAGCTTCTCCAAAAATCATCTCCTCAGCAAATTGGGTGGTGGGAAAAATAGTTTCCCACCCCCGCTTTTGCAATCACTTTTTTCTAGGTTTTCTTTTTTTCCGCGTGCCAAATAATGGTGGAATTTCTTTCAGTGTTCGGCGAACCAATTTTGGAGTGGCGCGATCATCTCTCGTCAAACGGGTTACGCGGACGCGCGAAAGACGACCTAAAACTTGGGCAAAATTATCCTCCGCAATGACAATAGATGGTTTAGTTTTTCGCCAGCGCTCCCAGAGAGCAACCATCTGCTTCGCCACAACGTGAGCGTCACTTTTTTCGCGAAACGCATGCGCACGAAGACGATCTCCTGTTTCGTGTAATAATTTTTCAGATTCGTAATGATTCATTTCAAACTCACGTTGCATACGCTGAAAGCCCGAATTAAAAAAAGGGAAAACAGTTTTGCCTTCTGCAATAGCAAGGGTGGCAATCCAATCCATGTCAAGGGCAAACCGGTAGCGGCGAATTGCATCAACGTGAACAGGATTTTTAGCCATCACGCGGCAATGGGCCAACACATCGGATTGAAGGGGAAGGACCACTGGACCGGGAGCCGCTAAAACAATTTTACGAATGTTATCACTGGTTTGCTTGGAAAGACCATAAATGGCTCGAACGGAATATATCTCCATGAAGCAAAAGAAGATTGAGAGTATTTTAACATGCAGGAAGATATTGGCGGCGCACCTCCGCATGGCATTTTAACCCTATTTCTACCTCTTTGTATACTGGCCGAATTTGGTTAGAATTTGGACACGAAAACACCTATGATTACTCGCCTCACGCAAAAGTTTCCGGAAAAGGAAGTCTACGCCTCGCTGCATCCATTATTGGGAGGGTATTTCCAGCACCACTTCAAAGGGTTTACGGAGCCGCAGCTTTACTCGATTGTCTCTGTTCATCGAAGGGAGAACATCCTCATCTCCGCCCCCACGGGAACGGGAAAAACACTCTCAGCATTTGCCGCAGTGCTTTCGGAATTGATGCACCTCTCGGACGCACAACAATTGGAAGACAAAGTGTACGCCGTATATGTGTCCCCCCTGCGCGCGCTTTCTAATGATATTGAAAAGAATTTGAACACTCCCTTAGAAGAAATTCAAAAGGCTGCTGAAAAGTTAGGGAAACACTATCCCATTCGCGTGGGTGTGCGAACCGGAGACACGCCTCAAAACGAGCGCGCGGCGATGCTGAAGAAACCGCCCCACATTCTCATTACCACACCGGAAACGCTTGCCATCATGCTCACCGCGCCCAAGTTTTCGTTAGCCATGAAAGAGGCGCGCTGGATTATTGTGGATGAAATTCACGCGATTGCGAGCGGAAAACGAGGAACGATGCTCGCGCTCTCGATGGAAAGTTTACAGCGACTCTCTCCCGAGATTACGCGCATTGGTCTCTCCGCGACCGTGGCGCCGCTGGATGAGATTGCCAATTATCTTGTTGGGAGTCAAACGAAGGGAGATTCGCGCCCGTGCAAGGTGGTGGATGTGTCGCACATCAAGGAAATGGACATGAAAGTTCTTTCCCCGCTGCCGGATTTGATTAACACGACGCAAAAGAAAATGGATGAAGCCGTGTATCGCTTGCTAGATGATTTGATTGGGAATCACCGCTCGACACTCATCTTTACGAATACGAGAGCGGCCACTGAACGTGTGGTGCATCATTTGAAGGACAAGTATCCGAGCAAGTATGAAGGATTCATTGGGGCGCACCATTCAAGTTTGTCGCGAGAGCATCGCTTGCAAGTGGAAGATAATTTGAAAACGGGAAAATACAAAGTGTGCGTTTCGTCTACGTCGCTGGAATTGGGAATTGACATTGGGTATATTGATTTAGTTATTCTTTTAGGAAGCCCCAAAGGAGTTGCGCGAGCGTTGCAACGAATAGGAAGAGCGGGGCACAAGTTGCACGATGTGGTGAAGGGCCGTATCGTGGTATTGGACCGAGATGATTTAGTGGAGTGCGGCGTGCTGTTGAAAAATGCCATTGAAAAAAATATTGACCGCGTGCACGTTCCCAAAAACGCACTCGATGTTCTCGCGCAACATATGATTGGAATGGTCGTGAACGACCCGAGGAAAATTGAGGATGTGTACGAGGAAATCACGCATGCGTACCCGTATGAAACACTCACACGAACGGACTTTAACGCGGTGCTGGATTATTTGAGTGGACATTACGCGGGACTTGAAGTCAGGCACGTCTACGCGAAAATTTGGATTGATGAAGCCACGGGACTCATGGGAAAGCGCGGAAAAATGGCACGAATGCTGTACATGACCAACTTGGGAACGATTCCGGATGAGGCGAAAGTCAAAGTCAAAATTGGCGAACACACCATTGGAACGTTCGATGAAGCATTCATGGATCGTCTACGTAAAGGAGACCGATTTTCATTAGGAGGAAACACGCTCGAGTTTCAATTCGCGCGCGGAATGACGGTGCAAGCCAAGTCTTCGGGAGGAGTTCCCACGATTCCGTCATGGGTGTCGGAGATGCTCCCCTTATCGTACGACCTCGCACTCGAGATTCAAAAATTCCGCAAACTCATGCAGGAAAAATTCTACTTAAAAAAATCCAAGAAAGAAATTTTAGCATTCATTGACTCCTACTTGTACGTGGACAAATACGCGGCGAATGCCATCTACGAATATTTCTTTCAACAGTTCAAGTTCGCCGAAATTCCGCACCACGGAAACATTTTGTTGGAAGTGGTGAAGGAAGAAGGGATGACAAATTTTGTGTTTCACACCCTTTTCGGACGCAGAGTGAATGATGCGATGTCCCGCGCGTACGCATACGCGTTAGGACGCATGCTGCACCAGGATGTGGACATTCTTTTGGGAGACAATGGATTCGTGCTCCGATTCGGAGGAAAAGCTTCGCCGGAAAAACTCATTTCACTGGTGCATTCGTGGGAGTTTGAGAAGATTTTAGAAGGGGCGCTGCGCAGTTCGGAAGTGCTGCGCCGACGATTCAGACACTGCGCCACGCGAGCATTCATGATTTTACGCACGTACATGGGACGCACGAAGAGTGTGGGACGACAACAAATGTCTTCACGCCTCCTGCTTTCCGCCGTGATGCGAATCGATGAGAATTTTCCTATTTTACGCGAAGCGAGGCGTGAGGTTTTGGAGGATTTGATGGACATGCCCCACGCGAAGGAAATTATCACCGCGATTGAGCAGGGAATGATA
>CAZGES010000022.1:0-17578 GCA_964524375.1 uncultured archaeon | reverse complement strand
CAGGAATGAAAAACATCCACGTGTCAAATGACGTGAATGAATTAGTGTGGGCGCGCGGAAAAAATCACAAAATCAATCGAATCAAAGTCGTTTTCCGAAAGAAAGACGACCGCACATACATTTTCACGCCCGAAGGAAAAGACTTGAAAGCATTCGACAAGCCCGCCAAAGCTGCCGCAGCAAAGAAAGAAGCCGCGGAAGCAAAAGCACCGGCCAAAGACTCTCACCAAACCGAAAAAGCGGTTGAAAAAGCAGTGACGAAGACAACGGCCAAGAAAGCGGAAGCCAAACCTGCGGCCGAGAAGAAAGAAAAAGCCCAGTAGTTCTCGTTTAAGGTTATGAATATCAAAACCGCCTCCTTGAGAGGAAGCCCGTATGTGGGATTGTTCTGCATTGCGACGGACGACTTTGCACTTGTTCCAGCCTTCATGGAAGCCAAGGATGTGAAAAAATTGGAAGACACGTTGAATGTGAAGGCGATCGTCACCACGATTGCGGACACACACTTGTTAGGCGTGTTAGGAAAAGGATTAGGAAAAAAAATTGCAGTTGCGAGCACGGTTTCAAACGAGGAAGTGCACTTTCTCGAAAAACACGGCATTCATGTTCACGTCATGGACGAAATCACCGCGATTGGAAACCTGTTATGCGTACAAAAAAACGGCGGAATAATTTCCCCATTAGTTCCGGAAGTTGAACGAAAAAAATTAGAAAAATTTTTCGGTGTGCCGATGCATGTCATGACTATTGCAAAAAGTGAACTCGCCGGGTCATGCGTTTTAGCCACGGAAAAAGGATTTTTAGCCCACCCCAAAACGGAACCGGAAGAAATGGAAGCACTGGATGCCATTTTCAAAGCGCCCGGAATGACTACGACGGCAAACTACGGTGACCCATTCCCCGGGAACTCGGTTTTAGCAAACTCATATGGAATCATGGTCGGAGAAAAGACGAGCGGACCGGAATTGGCACGCATTGATGAAGGATTACACCCCTTCCAGCCAGCCCTTAAATAGGTTTAATTGCCTTACTCACGAGGAATAGTATATTGAAACGAACGAGGAAGTATACCGTATGGCAGCCAAAAAAGAACAACCCCAAAAGAGCATTACCACCGACCAACTACGCTACCTCCATGCGATGGAACGACAAAAAGTCATTCAGCTTAAACGAAGGAAACGAACAACGATGCAGCTCATGGGAGAAAATACGACTGTGAAGGAAAGCTTGAAAGAATTAGGAAAAGGAAGCACGGAAACGATTATACCGATAGGAGCAGGAGTTTTCGTGAGCGGGACCATCACCCCCCACTCCTTCAAGCGAACGCTTCCGGGAAATATTGTCCTTCCGACAACGCAAGCAGAGGTTGAAAAAGAATTACTCGCACGCGACAAAATTTATGTGGATGACCTCTCGCGACTTGAGCAGGAAATTGCAGAAGCACGAAATAATTTGGCGAGCATGAGCGCCTTGCTCAAAATGAGCAAAAAACAGGCGAAGAAAGCGTAATCAGGATGCAGCGCGTATGTTCGACCTGCTCCGAAAAAAAATAAGCGGATTCACCCAAAAAGTATTGGGAAGCACTCCAAACGAGACGAAACCAAGTGAAGAAAAAAAAGTAGAAACGCTTGAAACAAAAATTGAAGACGAACCTTTTTTAGAAACACCAACACACTCAACCGCCGCCGATGCGGCGCAAGCAGAAACACGCGCAACGCCAGAAGAAAAATCCGAAGAGTTGACGCGCGAAGCCGAATCGGAAGACGACCCGGAAGATGAAGTAATTCCGGTTTCGAATGAAACTACTTACGAAAATCAAATGCCCACGAGCGCGCTCCCGGAAATCAAACAAAACGAAGAACGAAAAATCAAACCCAAAGTGGGCGTTTTCCAAAAATTGGGCGGACTGCTGACAGGAACCATTACGCTCAACGCGGACACGGTTAACACGTTTTTGGACGAATTTGAATTGTCCCTATTGGAAGCGGACGTGGAAATGTCTACGGCGCAAGCGCTCATTGAGGAATTGCGAAAACGATTAAGCAACAAAGTCATATCAAGCAGGGAAGACCCGGGAAAAATTATTTTGCACGAAATAAAGGGAGCACTGCACGAAATCATTGACGTGAAACCATTTGACTTGAATCACGTACTTGAACATGAACACCCGGGAATTGTGCTCATTTTAGGACCCAATGGCGCGGGAAAGACAACCACAATTGCAAAGCTGACGCATTACTTTCAAAAAAGGGGAAAAAAGGTTGTATTGGCCAGCGCGGACACATTTCGCGCGGGGAGCATTGAACAGTTAGCCGTGCATGCAACCAAGTTGGGCGTGCGATTAATTAAGCATCAATACGGCGCCGACCCGGCAGCGGTGGCGTTTGACGCGGTAAGCGCAGCGCGCGCGGAAAATGCGGACATTGTTTTGATTGACACCGCGGGAAGACAGGATACGAACAAAAATTTGTTGGAAGAATTGAAAAAAATTCAGCGCGTGATACAACCGCATGCCAAAATTTACGTGGGAGAAAGCTACACGGGACAAACCATTCTGACGCAGGCAAGCACGTTCAACGAAGCGATTGGAATTGACGGGTTTATTTTGACTAAATTAGACACGGACACCAAAGGAGGGGGAGTTGTTTCCATTTTGCACAATGTGAAAAAACCCATTTTGTTTTTCGGCACGGGACAAACGTATGAGGATTTGGTTCCGTTCACCATGGATGATTTTTTAGAACGATTAATCCCCGAACGAGCATAAACGCTTTTATTCGGCACTTTGCTCCACACGACTATGGACAAATTTGTTATTGTGGGAAGCGCGATTCTCATTCTCGCGCTGGTTTTTGCACTCGCGCAAAATTCGCCCGCGGTTTCACTTGTGAGCGATAAGGATGTGATTGAGGGCGAGGACGCGATTCCAATCATTGTGGTGTTTTTCCTTGGGTTGGGCGTGTTTGCATTTGCCATGGGCGCAGTATTGGGCGAAAAAAAAGTGCGAAAACAACACTAGACATTTTTAAAGGCCGAAAAAATGATGGAACCATGCATTCGACATGGAAAATGGCAATCCTTTTGGTTCTGCTGGCCCCGCTCGCATTTGCACACACCACCCAAGAAACGGGGGCGGATTCGAAAGAATACTCGCCCGCCATTCAAGTGGCCATCACGCTGCGCGAGAACGCGTATAATGTGGTCGGCGTCACGGCGGTTTTACTAGTTATTCTCGTGGCATACTCGATTAAAACAAAACCGCGCAAAGAAAAAATTAAGCGCATTTTGTTTTGGAGCATTGTCGCACTGGCCGTGGGGTCAAATTTGTATTTAGCAGGAATGACGCTGTACACGAATTCGGTTTCTCCGACTGGGGGGCCGGTGCACTGGCACACGGACTATGAAGTGTGGAATTGCGGCGTACAATTGGACATGATTGACCCCACGGGAATCGACAACCGCGTGGGAACGTGGGAGGTGCATGAGCACAATGATCAGCGCATGCACATTGAGGGAACCATATTAGACATGGAACAGGCAACCTTTCACCATTTCTTTGAAATAGTGGGGGGAGAATTAGATGAAACGGGAATGACCTTTCCTTCAGTGAATGGAGATGTGTTTATGCCGCGCACGGGAGAATGCAACGGGGAACAGGCGGAATTACAAGCGTATTTGTACCGCGTCATAGACCCGCAGAATGCCAAAAATTGGACATATGAACAGACGAAGATCGCGTATCCGTTCGATGTAATCATGGCCCCCTATTCGAATGTGCCGCCGGGGGATTGTGTGATTATTGAATACGGCCCCGTGAACGAGAGCACGGACAAACGCTGCGCGTCATACGATTCAGCTGAAAACAGGGGTGAATTCAATGGCCGTTGAAGCATATCTTCCAACACTTGGAACCGTAATCGTGACCGCGCTCATTGACTCGATTAATCCATGCGCGATTGGCGTGCTTATTTTGATGATTACGGTCATGCTGGGAAAGAAAAAGAGCACGAAAGACATGCTCATTTTCGGCGGACTCTACATCGGAGCGGTGGCAACGACCTACTTCCTCGCTGGCCTGGGACTCATTTACTTTTTGAGCGTGATTCCATTGTATGTGGCGGAGTACATTTCCATCGCGGTGGGGTTGTTCATCGTGTTCGCGGGATTGTTGGAAGTGAAAGACTTCTTTTGGTACGGAAAAGGGTTTTCATTGCAAATTCCTCCGCAATACGCGCAGAAAATTACTAAATATGCCGAGAACGTGAGCGTGCCGGGAGTCATTTTCCTAGGCGCATTCGTGGCCGCAGTAGAATTGCCGTGCACGGGAGCCCCGTATTTAGCCATCATTACGCTGTTGTCGCAATACTTTGATTTGACGGCGCTGCTGCTGCTCATTTTGTATAATATTATCTTCGTCTCCCCGCTCATTGTCATTTTGCTCGCGGTTGCAGCAGGACGAAAGGTCACGGACTTCAAAAAATTCAAGGAAGAGAACAAAGGGTATATGCGCCTCCTGATTGGACTCTTGCTCATCTCCATGGGATGGCTGTTGATTTTGATTTCGAATGGGACGATAAACTTCGGGTGAACACGCATGGCTGCAAAAACGAAAACTAAAACAAACGTTTTACGAAAAAGTTTGATCAAAAATAAAGGGCGAAAATTCTCCGCGAGGCATGTGGTGAAGAGACACGGCCACACGGAAAGTTTTGACGAGCGAAAAATTTATGCGAGTGTGTATGAAGCGTGCCACGCTGCGCAACTCTCCACGAAACAAGCGGAAAAGATTGCCGCGAGCGTATCGTTGAGCGTCAAAAAATGGATGGAAAAGAAAACGCACGTGAATTCGCACGAAATTCACCACGAAGTAGTGAAAGTTTTACACCAACACCACGCGGATGCGGCGTTCATGTACAAAACACACCGCATGCTCTGCTAGAAATACTATAGTTCTATCGTTGAATAAACTGCTTATCCAGACGGTCCATGTATTCGTCTTGTGCTTGGCGGCGGGCCTTTTCCTGCTCTTCTTGCGCAGGAGTAGCTTTTCCTTTCCGCACGGGAGCGGGTTTGAATAGGGTTTTGCGCATGCGCTCGTTTTCTTGTCCAGCTTGCTCAAAAGATGACTTGGGTTGAATAGCAGTAGTTTTCGTGTCCATTCTACGTGAACGGGGGCGTGCTTTAAGACACCCCCTCCAAAACGGGACAAAAACGCCGTTCTTTTAATCATTCGGGAGTGAATCATAGTTGATACGCATGGGATTTGGAGAGAATTTACGCAAGGCGTTTGATGCCTTTTCCAACTTGAAAGTCGTGGACAAAGAAAGTGTAAAGACGCTCACGAAAGAACTGCAACGCGCACTCATCTCCGCGGACGTGGACATTGAGACGGTATTAAGTTTATCGAAACAGCTTGAACATGCAGCGCTAGCGGAAACCATTCCCAAAGGATTGACGCGAAAAGAACATTTAATCTCGTTAACGTACGATGCGCTCGTTGACTTGTTAGGTGGAAAAAGTATTGCGGCGCCGGAAAAGCCCGCGAGCATATTGCTTGTTGGACTATTTGGAAGCGGAAAAACAACGACGTGCGGGAAGCTCGCGCACTATTATCAAAAGCGCGGATTGCGCGTGGGGATTATTGCCGCGGACACATTTCGACCTGCGGCGATTGACCAGCTTGAACAATTAGTGCAAAAAATTCCGGGAATCCAATTCTATTCGAATAGGAATGAAAAAGAAGCTTCTAAGGTTGTGCGTGAGGGGATTGTGGAACTCATGAGCAAGGGCGTGCACACGATTATTGTCGATTCGGCTGGGCGGAGCGCGCTCGACCCGGAATTGGTGGACGAGGTTAAGCGCATTCATAACGTGTTGAAGCCTGAACACACGTGGTTGGTTTTAGGGGGAGATGTGGGACAGCAAGCGAAGAAGCAGGCAGGGGCCTTTCATGATGCAGTGGGGGTAAATGGAGTTATTTTGACACGCATGGATGGTTCTGCGAAGGGTGGCGGTGCGTTGTCAGCGTGCCGCGCGACCCACTCTCCGGTGTATTTCATTGGAATGGGAGAGAAAGTCAATGATTTGGAAGCATTTCACGCGGACCGGTTTTTGAGTCGCGTCATGGGGTATGGGGATTTGAAAGGACTGCTTGACAAGATGGAGGATTTGAAACTCGAAGACGTGAACATGGCCAACCCTCTGGAGGGACCGTTCACGCTGCAAACATTTTACACGCAACTTGAATCAACGCGAAAAATGGGTTCACTTTCGAAAGTAGCGGAAATGTTGGGCTTTGGAATGAACATCCCCAAATCAGAGTTAGAAGTGGGAGAGGAGAAATTAGACAAGTACAAGGCGATGATGGATTCGATGACGAAGCAAGAGAAGCGCGACCCGGAAATTATTACGAGTGCGCGCATTGAACGTGTGGCGCGGGGAAGCGGCACGCAAGAGAGTGATGTGAGAGATTTGCTGAAACACTATCGACAATTGAAAAAGATGATGGGACAGTTCAAGAATATTGATGAAGAAAAACTGAAAAACCCCAAGGGATTGCAGAAACTCATGAAAGGGTTTCAAAAGCCGAAGAAGATTAAGCTACGCTGAAAAGTAAGATACTGCGCTAATACATTCCAGCCAAAATTTTATTCGTTTCAAGGCGCATGCGGCCAACCTTGAGAAAACGACCCACATTAGTACCAACGAGATTTCCTTTCCTATCGATGTAAACGTAACGCCACGAACCCAAAAAACGCTTCAACTCAGGGCTATGAGGAACTTCCTCATGAAGTGCAAACCCCACCTGCTCCGTGACATTTGCAACTCTCGATTCATTCGCGTGACCAAAACCTTTACCAAGCGCTGCAGCGGCTGCTGCTGCGACTAACGCGCGTGCTACTCCGGTACGCATATCACTATTTTCCAAAATAACATTATGAGCAACGCTATAGGCACCCAGCACTGCCCCAGTAATACGGCCCGAACGGTTTCCAGTCTTAGTGCGATTCTTGCGAGCATTCAACAATTCGTCTATTGCAACCGATTTTGTATTATCCGACACCAATCGGTCTCGACGAAAACGAGGAGTGTTAAAGGAGCGAACGAGCCTATACTTAGGCTTGGGGGAAGGCATGCCTAGTGAAATGTTTTGATATTTATAAATCTTGACGCGCATGACAGAGTATGGTCCTCGAACAAATTGCCTTTGGTGCGAACATGATTGCTGGTGCGGCCGCCGCGTACACGGATTGGAAGACGGGGTACATTTACGATTACATCACGTACCCGTTGATTGGGTTGGGAATTGTTCTCTCCCTCCTCACAGGACAATGGATGGGACTCGTTTTTGGGGGCGTGATTTACGGACTGGGAATGGTCGCGTACAAAACAGGAAAGATTGGCGGGGGAGACATTAAACTCCTCGCGGGGATTGCCCTCGTACAACCCACGTTTGCGGGAATGATTTTTCCGTTTGCCGTGTTATTAGTGGGAACGCTTGCGGCGTGCTTGGTGTTGAGCGCGTATTACGTGAGCGGGTTTCTGCTCACCAAACCAAAAATAAAATGGAAAACAAAACAAAAAATGGTTTCGTTCATATTATTGGCGGGAGTGGGGGCATTTTTGTATTATCTTTTGACAAATCCATTATGGCCGGCGGAAACCACCATGTTGTTAGGAATTTCTCTGCTCGCGGGAATTATTTTTTACGCATTTGAAGAAGAAATTAAGGCGCACGCGTTTTTGAAACGAATTACACTCGAACAATTGGAAGACGATGAAGTACTCGCAACGGAACACTTAACGCACGACGAAAAAGAAAAATTTGGGAAGAATATTCCCGCTCTCATAGGAACGGACGACGTGTTACGATTGAAACATATGAATATGCACACGATTCCCGTGTATCGCAACCTGCCCAAATTCGCACCCTTTTTGTTTGCGGGAATTGCGGTCACCTACTTGTTTCCCGCATGGGTGCTGCCGCTCGTGCCCGCACTCTTTTAATACGGTTTAACCCGTATTCGTGCGTATGCGTGTGCTCATTACGGGAAGCAGTGGAATGATTGGCTCCCGACTCAAATCCAGGCTGGAAGGAAGACACACGGTGGTTGAGTTTTCGCGTACGAAAGGGTTGGACATCACACGCGCAACGGATTGTGAAAAAGCACTCAAAAATGTGGACGTGGTCATTCACGCCGCCGCGGAATTGGATGAAACGCGCGGACGCGAGGAAATGTGGAGCGTTAACGTAGAAGGGACGAAAAACTTGTTAGAAGCCACGGAAAAAAATGATGTGAGACAGTTCATTTTTGTGAGCAGTGTAGGAGTGTACGGCGACGCCAAACAAAAATTAACCGAAAAAAGCCCAACAGACCCGCATACAACGTATGAAAAAAGCAAAAAGGCTGCAGAAGATTTGGTTTGGGGAATGCAGGAAGTTTTTCCCGTTACGATTGTGCGCCCGGCGCTGGTGCTGGGACCCAATACGTATTGGGCGCAAATATTCAAAATTGTGAAAAAGGGTTTTCCGCTCATTGGAAATGGAGAAAATGCGTGGCAGATGGTGGATGTGGATGATGCAGCGGGGTTTATTGCCCACTGCGTAGGGAATGAAGACACGTATAATGAGGATTTTATCGTCGCGGAGAAAGAAACGCACACGCTGCGAAAAATTGTGGATATGATTGCGGAAATTGAGCACGTGAAAGCGCCGGGAAGCATTCCTAAAGCATTGGGAATGGTCGCAGGATATGTTTTTTTGGCGCAGGGAAAACTCACGGGGACGCGGCCCATTTTAATTCCGGCTCACATCAAGAGGTTGTTCAAAAACAGAGAGTATGATATTTCGAAAGCCCTTAAAACAGGGTGGAAACCGCATTATTCAACGAGAGCGGCGCTGGAAAAAACATTTAAGGAATTAGATGACGCAGGAATGCTCGTGTCGAAGCACAAAAAGTGAAAAATAATTCAGAAAATTAAATGTAAAATATAAAATGCACAAAATTAGTGTGCTAATCTTCTTCATCTTCTTTGGAAACAATCAATGGAAACTCGTCGTGCAAGCGGGAGATTTTAGTAATGGCTTTTGACATAGGGTCCTCAAACGGGAGGCGGGAAATCACATCCTGAATGGCCGACCACGCGTACTCCACATAGACGCGCTCCTGCGGCGAAACGGAGAATTTTTTGGAAAACAAATCGAGTGCTAAAACCTCGGCTTCATCATGTGAGAGGCCAATGAAATAGGAACAACCCTGCGCAAGAATGGAAACAAACTCGGCGGGGCCGGTGGTTTCAAACCCGATGTCGGCGATTTTGTTCTTGGAGAGAGACGCGTCCATCGTAACACTAAACAAGGCTCGCCCAAAAGAGGAGATTTTGACGGAGGATTGAGGGTTTTTCAAGCGCTTGGAGAAAGGAGAGGATTTAGCTGACTTTGCGGGAGCGGGCATACGTTCAACGAGTGAGAGAAAGGGATTAAGTATGTTGCGGGTGCGAAAAACAAAAACACAAACAAGCGGATTAAAAGAACGAGGAATCATGGTTAACGAATGACGCATAAATTGTGGTTTGGACCCTCGGGAATACCCCTCGCGGCGGCGGGAAAAGGCATTGCGCGCGGGGTCGAAGTGGTGCGTGAGTTGGGATTGGACGCGATGGAATTGGCATTTGTACAATCCGTTTACGTGCGGAGCGAAGAGAAAGCCGCCGAAGTGAATGAGGCGCGGAAGAAAGCAAACGTGCGTTTGAGTGTGCACGCGCCGTATTATATTAATTTGAACGCGGCGAAGCCCGAAACCATGAGCGCGAGCATTGAACGATTGTATCTCGCATGTAAGATGGGCGGGTTATGCGGAGCGGAAAGCGTGGCCGTGCACGCGGCGTTTAGGCACAAAGACGAGAGCAAAAAAATTAAAGAAAAAATCATGCACGCGTGCGCAACAATATATGAACGATTGGATAAAGATGGAGTGAAAATAAAAATTGCCCCCGAATTTGCTGGAAAACTTTCACAATGGGGCACGTTGCATGAGTGTATGGAAATCGCGGCCGAAAATCGCATTAGTTGGTGCATGGATTTTGGACACGCGCACGCGACGAGCAACGGTTCACTCACCACACGAAAAAAATTTGATGAAATATTTGACCAAATTGAAAAATTTGACAAAAAATACTTGGATGATTTGCACATTCAGTGCTGCGGGATTACATTCACGGACAAAGGAGAACGTTATCACACGAGTTTTGATTCGGACGAATCAACATTGAACTGGAAAGCCATGGCGGAAAGCTTTCACGCGTACAAAGTAGGCGGGATTTGCATTACGGAATGCCCGGGGCAGGAAAAGGACGCGCTGCTGCTGAAAAACTATTACGAAAGCTTATAATTTGGGAATTTATTCATCCCGAATGGGTTGGATAACCGTAGAAACGCCGAATGCGGTGTATAAAGTGGCCTTTGAGACACACTTCCGAAAAGCCCGTGTTCCAGAGGGAATTGACGCGGTTGTGCTGGAAATGGCCAACACTCCGAGAGAAGTCATTGGGGGACTTGCGGAAAGGGACGTGATTTATAGTCGATTTAATGAATTTGCAGCAAGCGGAAAACCCATTTTCCACGGCGACACGTTTGCAATGGACAATGAATTTGAAAAAATGGGAAAAAATTTAGCACGCCTGACCGGAATCACTGTTTTCGCCACATGGATGTTTGGTGCGCCGGGATTTTATACCGCGACAGGCGTGCGCATAGCGAGTGAATTTTCAAAACACTTTATTGTTCCTGGAAAAGAATTGAAAATGCGCAGGAAATTATTGCCAGCAATGACTGCGGCAGACAAAATATATGAAATAAAAAACACGGTAGTACATTTGAGAGATGCCCTCATTGCTGAAAAAGCAGAATCGAGAATAGCCCCCCACATGCGCAAAAAACTGGGACGAAAACCAGTAATTGCAATCGTATATGGGGCAGGACACTACAATATTGCACGACTCTTGAACAAACCGACAGAACGAAGGAGGACTATCCAAGAAATTGCGACGAATGTGCCAAGAGAATGGCTGGCATTCACGACTGAAATAACATATGACTCTAAACGAAAAGCATGGAGCATGAAAAATTTAGACAACATCCCCATTCCAAAACGGAAAAGTGCAATGCAACGCTGGAGAGCACGCGCCAGACTCGCACGCGTGAAAACAAAACGTGCAATAAAACGAATGTGAAAATAATCTAAATTAAACCGCGCGCTCTTTCCCAGCTTTCTTGCACGCGGCAACGAGGTCGCGCATCAATGTTTCGGCTTTTTCGACAGAACCTTCCGCGGCTTTCATGATGGATGTTCCCACGTGAACAACATCGGCGCCCGCGGCGATGCACGCCGCAGCGGATTCGGGCGTGCGCACCCCTCCGGCGATGATAATTGGAATGTGAACAAGTTTTCGCACCGCGGCAATGCATTCGGGAGGAACGCAACTCGGAGCGCCGGAACCGGATTCCATGATAATTAATTGAAAACCAAGCATTTGCGCCGCCAACGCATTCACGGCACCCAAATAAGGAATGGTTCGCGGCAAGAGTTTGGCGCCGCCGACCCAACCAACTGCCTGACCGGGTTCGTAAACAAGATAGGCGGTGCCAATGGTTTCGATGCGCATCTTATTCACGGGATATGCAGCCGCGACTTGCGCACCGGAAATCCAGTAAGGGTCGTGCGAGTTGAACAAAGACATAAAATACACGGCGTCTGCTTTAGGAGAGAGGGTGGCGATGTTTCCGGGAAACAAAATAACGGGTTTTTGCGACACGCTCTTAATGGCATCAATACAATCGTCGAGGAGTTTTCCCTGCGCGCCGAGACTTCCTCCCACGGCAAACGCGGAAACTCCCGCACGGTCAGCGGCGCGAGCGATGTCTTTGACCTGCTCCGGAGAATGGTCGGGAGGGTCGATGACCACAAAAACATGGCCGGGGGATACTTGGCATTGCTCGAGGAGCTTCTGATACGTTGCTCCCGTGTGCGGGGCAAGAGGGAAGGACTTTCCATTGCCGTTTGACAATCCACTTCCGTTTGGGTGCGTGTGCATGGCCATGAAAGCAACAGGAGAAAATGGGAATATAAACAATGGGCTTCGTCAAAACGACGGGAGAAAAACGTGGGATTGACGTAATGCGAATGGTTAACGCATCGCATTTGCAATCGCGTGAAATTTCTCCGTAATGTCGTATTTTTTGCCGCGGTATTTCAACTCGATGCGCTTGCCGAAAGTAATGGGGAGCGCTTCTAGATAGCCGATAGAAGAAGGGTTGTCATGCGTGTTATTTTTCATGGCATTGGGTTTGACGCCCAAAAAAATATGCAAAAATGCGACAATGGTAGAGTCATGGGTTAAAATTTCCACGTGTACTTTTTTATTTTTGATATTTTTTATTTTAGTTTGAAACTTTTTCCAATAACGAATAGCATGTTGTACTTCTTCTTCGGGAGTGTACAACAACTCGGGAGAAATTTTTCCATTAATCCACTCGCGGAGAATGGAATCATTCGATTGTGCAGAAAGTTTGATTAGTTCTTCGCGATGTGTTGTCTTCGCGGATGGACGAATGAGTGAAGTAAGATGACGCATCACGCGCGGTTTACCAGGATAGGAACCGCCCTCCATCATGGCTTGCGCCGAATCACGCGTGCGGGGTTTGTCAGTAGTAAAGAAAAGGACGGGCTTTTTCCCCCGCGAATCTCGAATCGTTTTTCCAAGCGAACGCGCGGCGCGCTTCCCTTCCTCCGTGATGCCGGTGTCGCCGTGCTTAATCATCTCGGTGTTGGAAGGGCGCCTGGCATGGCGGCGGAGGAAGACGCGGACGGACATGAATAGCTAGTCGCGGCGAGGCAATAAATAGTTATTCACAAGAACGTGAGATTGACGTAACGTTTACAGGCGCTTCCATAATGCAGATAACCAACGTGGCCAACGGGCCGTTCTCTTCTCGCGGCGATAGCGCATCGCTTCGTTTCCGAAAAAAACGACGAGTGCGCGCACATCATCTTTTCGGAGATTATCTTTCGATTCGTTCATTCGCACCAAGAGAGGACGCATTGCAGGATCCGAAAAAAACACGTGGATTGCATTCATCAAATCTTTTCGGTCGCAAAAATAGATGATAAAAAATCAGAAAATTCTCGATACATCATAAATGGTCTGCCTAATTCGACTTGAACTCTTTTTTTTATTCCACTTTCCGATAGTGGTTTAGTTCGTTCTGGCGACCGAAAGTACATCGGTTTATTGATTCTTGCAAAAAGCGGATCAAAAACCCACTCTTCAAAATGGGCTAAGGGGCTCGGAGAAATGAGAGGAACTCCTGCAGATTCATGCAATTTGATTTGAATCGTATGAAATAAATGGTGCATGCGATACCCTTTCGACTTTTTCGAATAGGGCGGAAGTCGAAGCATGCTCTGAAATTCTTTACGGGAATTCCGGTGGACGGATAACGCGTAGTTCTCCACCGCAAAACCAGTCGGAGCCAACTCTTTTCCTGATTTTTGAAATCGATTGAAACGATTACGGGATTCCGTTACCCGAAAAATGGTATTGCCTACGCGATAACGATGTTCACCAGGTTTTCGGGAGCGAGGCATTGAAGATTAGAAGCGCGGGATTAATTTAAACCCTCACAAGAACGCTTCTGGAACTTCCTCCATCATGAGGCGTTCAAGTTGGCGAGCGATGGACGCGGAGCCGCGGGCTTTGATGGGGAGGCCGTGACCGGGGAGAATCATTTTGGGAGAGGAGAACAAAATCTTGCGCGCGGAGGAAATGACTTGGGGTTTGTTTCCGGAGGTGAGGTCCCATCTTCCTAAACCAGTGGAAAATAATGCATCCCCGCAAAACAACCACTTTTTGGTCTGCTCCATGAAGGAAACACTTCCTTTGGTGTGGCCGGGAGTGAACAATGCTTGAATGGAAAAATTTCCCAAATCAAAAACTTGTTTCTCCGTGAACGTGTGTTGGACGCTCGGCCACTTGACTTGGGGGACGTTCAAGCTGTTGGTTAGAGAAAAAACCGGGTCGCGCGCGTTTACATACGCGGCGTCAGCAGAATGCATCCACACTTCGGCTTTGGGAAACAAATAATCCAACGCAAAATTGTCCGCGTGGCCGTGCGTGTGGAGGATGTACGTGACATCTTTGGGAGTTAAACCCACCGAAGAAAGGCCTTCTTTGAGTTGGCGCGCGGAGGAGGCTAAACCCGTGTCAATGAGCGCGACTTTTTTGCCAACGACAAGGTACGCGTGTGCCGCGGTTTCGGTGCCGAATGAGGCATAAATGTTCTCGCTGACTTCTTCCCACATTCTAACCACTAATCCATGTACAAATAAAAAGGAAGAGGTCAACCGAAAACAACGCTCAACGAGAAAAAAAATCCGAAACGATATATAGGTGTTGAACGCTATTGAATTGATGACTGCCGCGCTGCAAATGGATGTTCCTGTGCTCATGAAAGAGTTAGCAGAGAAAAGCGGATTGAGCGAGGAAGACATCCGTTCACGCGTCAATGAAAAGATTACCAAATTCTCGGGATTGCTCACGGAACAAGGAGCATTAGTGTTGTTGAGCCGAGACTTGAATGTTCGATTGCCACTTTTTGACAAGCCGAATGCGAAACTCAAACTAGGAGAATTGAAAGCGGGAATGAATAACGTGGACATTGTTGCGAGTGTGAAATACGCGGACCGCGTGAAAACATATTCCAAAAATGGAAAAGAAGGAAAATATTTAGCCATTCGTTTGAGTGATGAGACGGGAGAAGCACTCTTTACGTTCTGGAATGAGATGGCTGATGAAGCGGTGCAAAAGGGCATCCGCGCGGGGAGCACGATTACATTATCGAATGCACGCACCAGCACATTCAACCAGATGACACAACTTTCATTAGGATATAATGGCACGTACACGATTGAGAATGGGGGAACAATTGAAACCACAGCAACTGAAAATACGGTTGAAACCAAAAGTGGAAAATTTTCTGAATTGAGCGAGAATCAATTTATTGAAACGAACGCACACATCATTGACGTGCTTCCCGGAAAAGGATTTTATGTACGTTGTTTAGCGTGCCAGGGAAAATTACAAAAAAGAGAAACAACGTGTCCTATTTGCATGGCCGAAGGAAAAGTGGAAACACGACTGTTGGTTTCGGTGTTGTTGGACGATGGGAGCAAACCCATTCGAGCGGTGGCGTTTGAAAAGGAAGTGTTGGCGCTGTATGGTAAAAACAAAGACGAATTATTGAGCGTTTTTGAAATGAACAAAGGGGAAGCGGATAAGGAATTGCTGGGAAAAGTGGTTCGCATTCAAGGAAAGGCCAAGATGGGAATGGACCGAATTAGCCTTGAAATGGTCTTAAACAGGGTTATACCTGTGCCCTTTGCTAACGCATAAAAAAGGTTTGACGCACCATTCTAGGGTAAAATAGCCTGTTTCTGATGAGGTGAAACCAGCATGTCGATGAACGTAACCCAAAAAATCATCCAAAAACACTTAGTTGAGGGCACACCCATCACGGGAAAAGAAATAGGAATCAAAATTGACCAGACGTTAACACAAGATGCCACAGGAACGATGGCGTATTTACAATTTGAAGCGATGGGATTGAAAAAAGTTCAAACGGAATTATCGGTTTCATACGTCGACCACAACATGCTGCAAACATCATTTGAGAATCCGGATGACCACCAATACTTGCAAAGCGTGGCGCAAAAATATGGAATATTATTTTCCAAACCCGGAAATGGAATCTGCCACCAAGTGCATTTGGAACGATTTGGGAAGCCCGGGAAGACATTACTCGGAAGCGACTCGCACACGCCTACTGACGGGGGAATTGGCGCGCTGGCAATTGGCGCCGGCGGATTGGATGTGGCAGTGGCAATGGGTGGCGGACCGTTTTTCTTGAACATGCCCAAAGTGGTTGGAGTAAAATTGACCGGCCGTTTACAGGAATGGGTTTCAGCGAAAGATATTATTTTGGAATTGTTACGAAGACTCACCGTGAAGGGCGGAACGGGAAAAGTAATTGAATATTATGGAGACGGAGTGAAGAGTTTGAGCGTGCCGGAACGCGCAACCATTACCAACATGGGTGCGGAATTGGGCGCGACGTCGAGTATTTTTCCTTCGGATGAAATAACGAAGAAATATTTAGCGATGCAAGGCCGTGAAAATGACTGGAGCGAATGGAAAGCGGATGATAACGCAACGTACGATGAACATGTTGAAATTAACTTGAACGAATTAGAACCCATGATTGCGTGCCCTTCCTCCCCTGACAACGTGAAGAAAGTGAGCGAGGTAGAAGGAACACCCGTGGCGCAAGTGCTCGTGGGAAGTTGCACCAACTCATCCTACCGCGATTTGAGTATTATTTCATCCATTTTAGACGGAAAAGTAGTGCACGAACACGTGAGCATGGGCGTGAATCCTGGAAGCAAGCAAGTGTTGGAAAACATTACCGCGAGCGGAAAATTATTGCAATTCATTTCCGCCGGAGTACGCGTCAATGAAAGCGGGTGCGGAGGATGTATTGGAATGGGACAAGCCCCGCCGAGCGGCGCCGTAAGTATTCGTACGTTTAACCGAAACTTTCCCGGGCGCAGCGGTACGCCGGATGATAAAGTGTATTTGTGCTCACCCGAAACAGCCGCGGCGTGTGCGATATATGGAAAGATTACCGACCCGCGCAAATTAGGAGACCATCCTAAAGTGGAAATGCCGGAGAAATATTTGGTGGATGACCGAATGATTATTCTGCCGAGTTTGCATCCGGAAAATGTTCAAGTGATTCGCGGGCCGAATATTGCCCCGCTTCCTTTAGCGGAAGCGCTGCCGAATACGATTGAGAAAACTGTTTTGTTGAAAGTGGGAGATAATATTTCCACGGATGGAATCATGCCCGCGGGAGCGAAGATTCTTCCGTTGCGAAGCAACATTCCAAAGATTTCAGAATACGTTTTTTCACCTATTGACCCCAACTTCGCTAAAAATGCGCGCGAACATAAGGGCGGACTCGTGGTGGGGGGAGACAATTACGGACAAGGAAGCTCACGCGAACACGCCGCGCTTGCCCCCATGTATTTGGGAGTGAAGGCTGTGATTGTGAAATCATTTGCGCGCATTCACAAAGCCAATTTAATTAATTTTGGAATTTTGCCGTTAGAATTTGTGAACGCAGCAGATTATGAAAAAATTAACGCGGGAGATGTGCTTGTTTTGAATGACTTGCAGGCGCACTTGAAGGGAGACGCGCACGAACTCGTTTTGGTGAACAAGACAAAGGGAGTGAGCATTCCGGTCAAAGAAGAATACACGCGCAGACAAAGAGAAATGTTGCTCGCGGGCGGATTGTTGAATTACACGAAAAACAAGAACGCACGCTGAGCAAAAAATAAATAGAATAAAGAGAAAATGAGAATAACCACCACAGGAGTTGAATGGAAAATGGCACACGACGTAACATTGATTTTAGGGGATGGAACCGGACCGGAATTGGCACGCGCAACAAAAAAGGTTT
>CAZGES010000021.1:0-17607 GCA_964524375.1 uncultured archaeon | reverse complement strand
TTTTGGCTTAGATAAGTTGGGGAGGAAAAAACTATGGCAAATGATGATGCATACGGTGGCGGCGCGGATTTACCACCCATGGACGAGGGCATTGGAAGCCGACTGCACTTCAATTTAGAAGCAATCATCCCCATCCTCCTGATTGTGATTATTGGATTTTTACTCCTCGCAAGATTGGGAGTCATCGAGTCAAATACTCCCGTCATTGGGCCCATTGTCTCGGCCATTTCTCCCAACTCCACGGCACGAATGCTCATCATCGGCGCTCCTTCCCCTGAAATGTTGACCGTATTAAACGCCAACAAGGATCTCGTGGGAAATCCCATCATCAAAGCGGCGGAAGCATTCTCCAACAATCCAGAAAATCAACTAGCGCAATTTGATATCGTCATTTTAGACCAGAGCGGACAAATATCCAAAGCGATTCCCCGACAATTGGGAGACGCGTTGCAATCGTATGTGAAGACGGGCGGAAAACTTGTCATCGTGAAAGACTCGGGAATTGAGCAGCCGGGAGCATTAGACATTCTCGGATGGAAAGCAAACTTCGGAAACATCGTTCCGGTGGATTGTGACATTATCCTCGATGGACAGCCCACGTGCAAACGCCCTATTGGAGTGGTGGGAGTGATTTGGCAACAAGACTACAAACACCCTATCATGCAGGGAATTGAACGCGTGCCTGCGCAAGCAGAAGCGGGTTATTTAGCATTGGAAGTATTTGATGTGGGTGTGAGCGGAAATGAAATCGCCTACATTGAAGACGCTCGAACGGGAAAAAACTTTCCCGCGATTGTGGAACAAGCACAGTTAGGCGGAGGGAAAGTGATTTACTTCAACTACAACCCTGGAATCACGAGTGGAATATTCCAGAACACCGTCAAATATTTGAAGTAGTATTTAGCAACCGCTCCTGAAAAGGAGCGGAAACTTTTTCTTTTATTTTTTGATTCAACTTATTTTTTATTCGCTTTCTTAAACAAATTACTTTTCATGAGAGGCAAACCTAACGCTTCGCGCACGAGAGGTTTATTCAAATCAAGCGCGAAACGTTGACGATAGACACCGTCGCCATTATCATCCACCCAATAACCCTCCGGAGTTGATTCGAAAAAATTTTTGAAAATAGGAGAATAAATCTCCATCAATTTTTCTTTGTTGAAAGTTGCTTCACCCAACTCCCCCCAATTAGCATACGTAAATGGTTGAATGTAACATTTTTTCCCCGCTAAAATTTCTCGGCGAAAATGAACAAGGAAACTCATCATTGCCGCGTACGTGGGTTTGATGCGCAATTTATTTTCCGCATACGCAAATTCCTCGCGCGCTTTTGCATTTTCGCCGCGATGACGCGAAACGTCGCGCATCGATATTTTTCTCTCCCCGTTTTTCAATTCAGGGTATTCGCGCTGCAGGGAAAAAAGAACCAATGAATCAGGGTTGTTGTAGTATTCCCCCACCACGAAGGGGTGGTCAAACCGGTCGCGGAGAACGAAAAAATTTCCTTTTCCAGCGTAACCATCGTAGTATTTCCATTCTTTCAACCCCCATTCGACCCGGCCAAAAGAAGAAAGGCGAGAAAGGGAGCGCGGCGCAGGGGTAAACGGGGCGCGGCGCCATCGTTTAACCACACGGGCAGGGGTTCGCTTCCAACGCAGGGGCATTTCCCATTCACGAGGGGATGGTATAAATACCCCCAAGCCCTACGTTAACACGAACCCGCAGGGTTCCACTATTCGTTCGATTTCTCCACCCGCAAGCCTTATATAGTCATGATGATATCATGACGATGCATGACGAATCATGATTATCGCAAACTGACGCCGCAAGCACTCATGGAGCAGATTAGCCCAGAGTTTTCCACCCTCACGGCAGACATGAATGAAGTCATGCTCGCGTCGAAAGACAACCCGATGCTCATCGCGGCACTACTCTACAAACTCGCCCAAGAACGAAAGCAAGCGAATGACTTGCTCGCGAAAATGGAACAAAAATACGATGAATTATCCTTCCTGCTCAAATCGAATGCAAGCGCCTCCCTGACTCCCAACCCAACCGAGAGTTTGCATTCGATTTCTCTCTTACCTGAAGCCGACCAAAAAATTCTCTCAATAGTGGAAGAGAAGGGGTCAGCCAACGCGGAAAATGTGCGCGCACAACTCGGATACAAAAATTCTAATGCAGCATCGCAACGACTTAACGCTTTGGTCAAATCCGGTTACCTAGGAAAAATCCAATCCGGAAAAAAGGTGGTGTTTGTTCGCAAAATGTGAACGAGACGCTCAACCATTTACGCTTCCTAAATGATTTCATCATGGCGGTTGCGTGGCTGCCCCCTCTCTACTCCCAACCCAACCTTTTCTTGGAAAAAACACCCAACCCTTTTTCCAGGAAAAAAAGTAAAAGAAGGCAGTCACGTTTCCAAAATGATGAAACCCTAACAACCCAATTTGCCTAAAACCAACCAACCCGGAACGAGTGGGGACCCAACCTCCCCATTCTTCCACTTTTTCTAAAAAAAATATTTTTGATTAAACGTTTTAGGAAAAAGTTTGATTAGTATGTCTGCTTAATTCACAGGCCGGTAACCTCCGGCCGCGCGGAAGTTAGGGGAACGTAAACGTTCCCCAGACAATCAATACGTCTGCTTAATCCACATTCCGCAAGCTAAACCAAACACGACTAAACAAATCACTAAGACCGCTAATTCGGGAGTGGGAATAACAGAAAAAGTCTGCGCAGCGGTCTGCATCGCGGAAGGAGCGGAAGCGTCCAACGCAGCACCCGCACCTTGATTGAGTGCGTCGCCCGTAATGGTTGCAGGCGGCGCGATCGCCGCAGACTTCATCGCCATTTCAGTCGAAAATGTCGAAACGTTTTGATTGGCTATCGTTGAGAGTTTAGAATACGCCAAAAAACCGGCTCCTAACACGCCAAACAGGCTCGTTCCCAACAACACCATGATGCGCTTGTCACTCGGCTGCAACAGGCTCTTTCCCTTGATGGTCAATTCAATGTATTTCCACTTGTGACCATCGTCCACTTCTCTCACTAGCTGGGCTTTCTGCAAAATATCTACGTGGTCTTTAATCGTGGGCGCGGCGAGGGAGAGTTCTTTGGCTAATTCGCTCTGCGTTTTTCGGCGTTCGAGAAGGGATTTCAACACACTCACGCGGGTGTCTCCCGCTAATGCTTTGAAGACTTCTTTGTCTAAGGTGATTTCATCGGCCATACGTATATGGTAAACGTGCGAATTTCCTTTAAAAGACGCGCATGAATGCAAAGGAAAAAGGCTATGCCTATTCCTCGTTTAGAATTTCTTCGAGTGCATGAATAAGAAGTGATCCACGACCGTTAGGGAACATTGTGCGATTTCCTTTTTGTTTTTTTCTACTTTTTGTAAACTGTACAGGAGTGCAATAAAGTCATTTTCAGGCCAATTCATTTCATGTGACCCAAAGCGTTGTAGTCGAGGATACAGAAACTCGCTATATTCCCGTTTAGCCACCATATATTTTTCAACAATAGATACTAATTGCTTTTTCTGAACCGCATCTAACTTCCCCCATATTTCAAACTCTACGGCAGCATGAAAAGCAACACGCGGAGCACGCTGAACGATAGACTCCATCACTTTGGGAGATAACCTCAACTTAGAAGCAATTATTCGAAGCTTGACAGCGCTAAGTTGAGGAAGAACACGCAATTCTCTCGGAAGAGTCTCTTTTCGCGATACCACTAATCGCAATGGATGAGAAGGAGTTTTTCCTTTCCCCGAACCACGAGAACTCTTTTTACCACGCGGCATCTACTCGTCACTATCCCCTAATTCGTGGATTTGCTCGCGAAGCTCGTCGAGTTTCTTCTTGCTGATTTGAAGCTGCGCGTACGCGTCCTCGGCATCGCTGTCTTGAACGGTCAACTCGACCCCACCTTTAGTGTTTCGCTTGAACGTGACATTTTTCCCGTATTCGGTTTGCAAGTGCTCCAGCAAATCTTCCTCTTGAAGAATGCGGCGGAGTTTCATACTCAACAAATTTTTGAGCTTGTTTAACTCTAACACGTGGGATTCTAACTCTCCTATCACATCCGCATTTTTTCCCGCGTGAAAGGAAATGGGCACCGGTTCTAATCCCGCGTCCAACACGACGCCAGTTAATTCATCGTGTTTCGAGTGGAGTTTTTCCAAGCGCTTCGTGAACACATCAATGTCCGCGTCAATCTTTTTGAGAAGGGCTTGCAACACTTCTTCGCGTTCTTTCAACTCTTTGGAGGGCATACGTTCATGGGCCAGTCCACCTTTATATAGAATAACTCTTTTCGGTTGTGCGATGGCCGACAACAAAACCATGGTGGATTTCGCCGCCAAAAACACGGTCGTGGGGCGAACGCCGGATGATTTACGCAAGTACGGAGAAGAGGGCACAGGGTACATTGGAAAAGTCGTCATGTCCTCGGGAGAAAACCCCGTGCTGGGACGAAAGGTTTTGATGGACGTGTCCAAGCCGCACGTTATACTCATTTGCGGCAAGAGGGGTGGGGGCAAAAGCTATTCGATGGCGACGATGATTGAAGAATTCTCCAAGCTCGCCCCGGAAATGAAACGCCGCGTGAGTGTGATAGTTATTGACATGGTGGGAATATTCTGGACGCTCAAAATTCCTTCGCGGGGGAATGAAAAAGAATTAAGTGAGTGGGGACTTGTTCCCGAGAGCATTCCGGTGCGCGTTTTAGTTCCCAAAGGAAAATTGGATTTTTACAAAGAAAAAGAAATCCCCGTGGATGGTCCACTCACAATACGGGCGGGAGAAATGGACATCACGGAATGGATGGCACTCTTCAGATACACGTGGCATGACCCGGAAGCCATTTTGTTAGGACGCGTCATTAATGACATGAAAGAAAAATTGGGCATGCGATTTGGATTGGAAGAAATCATTATTGGAATTACCCAAGACAGCGAAGCAGACGCGCTCACCAAACAAGCATTGAAAAACCGTGTGGAGATGGCGCGTGAATGGGGATTGTTGGAGAAAGAAGGAACGAAAATCCGCGACATTGCCGAAGCGGGAAAAATTACCGTGATTGATGTTTCCGCGTACCGCCAAGCGATTGGAATGGAGGGCACGAAAGATATTATCGTTGCATTGCTGGGAAAGAAATTATTTGAGGAACGAATGCTCTTCCGAAAAGAAGAAGAAATTCGGTTGATGAAAGGCCTTGGTAGAGAGTCGCAGATGCCGATTGTGTGGATGATGATTGATGAAGCCCACATGTTCATGCCGAAAGATGAACCTAACATTGCGTTGAATGTTTTGTTGGAATGGATTCGCGTTGGGCGTCAACCGGGACTCAGCCTAGTACTCGCCACGCAGCGGCCGAACAAATTGCACCCGGATGCCATTTCACAATGCGATTTGTTCATCTCGCACCGCATGACGGCGCAGGATGATATCATGGCCGTGTCGCAGCTGCGACCAAGTTATTTGCACGGGGACTTTGACAAATTGTACGCGGAAATGCCCCGCGGAAGGGGGTTTGCTCTATTGCTGGATGACAACGCGGAATCCATTTACACGGTTAAAATGCGCCCCCGCACCTCATGGGATGGCGGCACGACGGCAAATGCCTTTCAGAAGTGAAGGGCCAAAAACCCAGCCATTTCGCTCGTTGTCCCAAAACCCCTTAAAAACAGGCTTCCGCGAGTATGAGTATGGACCGTCCTGAGAGTCCCATCATCGAAAACAAGAACATGCCCTCTGACCGGGCACGCGTTTTAGGGGGGTTGGCCTACTTGCTCTTCATTGCCGCCGCCGCGTGGGCGGTGTTCAATTTACCCTTATTCATCATCATGGTCTCATTCTCCGTGTTTTTCTTGTACATGGGGTGCTTCTTCCTCCTCGCATTCATGGAAAAACAACCCGCACACATACCACTCCTCACGAAATGGCCGCACGTGAGTGTGATTATACCCGCGTGGAACCGAGGAGAGAGTCTGCGCAAATGCCTTGCGCACGTCACGGCGATGCACTACAACGGAAAGTGGGACATTACGGTCATCAATGACGGAAGCACGGACCAAACAAAAGAAATTTTGAACGAGTTCAAGGGAAAAATTAAAGTTATTCACAATGAAAAAAATATGGGAAAGGCCGCGTCGTTAAACAAGGCCGCACGCTCAACGAAAGGAGAATTTATTGCCGCGATTGATGGAGATAGTTTTCCCAATGTGGACACGCTGGAAAAATTAATCCCTCATTTTTACCGCGACGAGAAAGTGGGTGCAGTGACCACAATTGTGCGCGTGCACAACCGAAGCAACCTCCTCGCGCGCATTCAGGAAGTAGAATACTTTTTGGAATTCGGGCTGAAAAACTCCGTGTTGAATACGCTCGACTCACTCTACGTGACGCCGGGACCATTTTCGGTATACCGACGCACGGCATTTGAAAAAATAGGCGGATACGATGTGCACAACATCACGGAGGACATGGAAATAACATTCGCGCTGCACCACGCAGGATATAGTGTCGCGTTAGAAGCGGATGCACAAGTGTTCACGGATGTTCCGGACACACTAAAAAAATTATTTCGACAACGGCAGCGATGGGCACGCGGAGGGTGGCAGACTATTTTCAAGTATCGAAACGAATTATTTTCTCCGAAAAAGTTTTTCTTCCGCGTATTTTTCCCGCTGCGCGTGATATTAGATACGGGAGCCATCTTCTTCCTCTTGCTTGCCGTGCGAATGTTTTCGGAAAGCCTTGCGGACGTATACAGGTCGCTCGCCTCGTATTCTACGATTGCATTTGAGACGATTGTGCTTCCGCCGCTCTATTTGAACAGCGATTTATTCCTATACTTGCTGATTGTGGGTTTGACTATTTTGATGGCAGCCATGGGAACACGCGCCGCGGGTGCGAAAACAAAAAATCTCTCGGTGGTGGGGGTCGTATTATTCTTGTCGGTGTATTGGATATTTATCCTCTCCACGCAAGTGTGGGGATTGTTTTTGGCTATGTCGTCCGGGGGGCGGGGAAAATGGTAAACGTATTCGCGCGCGCGGCGGTGTTGACGATACTCATCCTCACGGCGTGGTTTTTGCTCTCCTCCGCGTTAGAGGGAGACCGCAACACGCGCCTCTTAGGACACATTGATGCAATTACGACGCAGGAAAATGCCATCATGTCGTATTTGACATATTTGGAAACAACGAATGATGCCACGCGATATTGCGCGGTGTTAAACGAACATATTCAATTGCAAAACGAGAAATTATTCCCCCTCGTAGCATTGCTCGATGAGGCGCGCGAGAATAGTTTGCAAAACCAATACGATTTGGTACGCCAGCGTTTTATTTCGGCGAACGCGCAATTATTTTTCTCCCTCAAAACATTTCAAACAAAATGCCCCGACTCGGAAGAATTGAAACAGCCCATTTTGTATTTTTACCCGGATGGACCGTGCACGGACTGCTTGATTCAGGCGCAGATTTTGAATGAAGTCCGCGACGCGTGCCGCACCCCCGTGCAAGTATTCGCGTTTCCGGTGGAGGGAACCTCAGAAGTTTCCTCGCTTTTGGTGAAGGATTATTCGATACAGAAAACCCCGTCGCTGGTCATTGAAGACAAGGTGTACGAGGGTGTGCAGACGAAGAATAAGTTGAATACGATTTTGAACTGCTAGGGCGAATAGTAAATGGGTTGTTGCGAAGCAATGACCCTACACCGAGGCGCCTATGGATGATGGCGCGATAGTCCCGGGCGGAGTCGGACCGCCGTCTCGACCGTGTGAAGGTCGTGTGATACCGTTACACTACGGGACTGGTATCCTATGTACGAAAACGCGTCCAAAAACGCTTATAAAAGGGGTTGACGTGGTGGGTAAAGCACGCGGGGAATGAACATGAAGACTTGGGGGATTTTACTACTAATTCTTTTTTCAAGCATGAGCGTTTCAGCGGTGGAAATCCAAGCACCTGAAAAAGTCGTGTCGTATGCCCCGTTCACGTTTCGCGTGGAACTCCCCGCGACAGATGCATTCACTCAAACAGCGATTCATTTTGACAATCTTTTAGTGGCAACCGTATACCCTACTGGGACGTGCGCGGTGCAGCAGGATTGGATCCCATTCATCATTCACTGCGCCACATACGATGCGGACACGAAAACGAACGCAGGATTGACTGCAGTAATTACTCACACGGGATTTTTCCCCGGAGCGCACACTATTTTTGTCTCCACCCAAGGAAGCGGAGCGGAGACGCAATTGTTTACCATGAATGTGTTTGACGCGGTGGACCAAGCGTCGCAGACGGAACTCACCACGAAAGTTGAAGGTGTTGAAACGCGCGTGGGAACATTGGAAACGGAAAGCGTTGCCGCGAAAGAAAACATTTACACGAACAATGCGACGTTAACGAAAGCAGTGGAGGATGCTAAAGCCGAATTGCAAACGGTGCAAGCCCAACTCGCCCCGCTCATCGCGCCGAAAGAAGAACCGGTTGAAACGGGGTTTCAAATCCCATTTATCTCAGACTTTTTACGCCCCACTTCTCCTACCACGGGATTGGCAACGAGCAGCAACGCCCCACTTTTAGGTTTAGGAATTGTGGCCGCGATTGCGTTAGGATTTTTCGTGTTCAACGGCCGCAAAAAAGAAGGGTTTGGCGCCCCCACGAAAGGAACGCCATTCTTTGAGGGAACACTCGACACGCTATTCAAGGGCGTTCCGGGCGGAAAATCAAATGATGGAGTGGCGGAGGCGCAACCCAAGAAGTGGTCGTCCGACGTAGAGGATGATTTGCGCGAGGACATTGAAAACAACCCTCCTGAAAGAGATACGAAAATACACTATTCGGATTTGACGCGCTAAGCAAAGGCTTTCCTTATATCTGTTTCTTAGCCATTCAATACGATACCGGCAGGGATACCGTAGCGGTCAACCGGAGTGCGTTTAGGCCGCACTGGCTTAGTGCCTTCGCAGGTTCGAATCCTGCTCCCTGCATCTGACCAAATTCCACACGGCCACGCGGGGGAACACTGCTGTTGCTCGGAATCGCTCTTTTGGGCTAAAAGGTAAAACAATATATTACCTGAATTAGTGACTTGGAGATGAACTCACAAGGAAATGATTTGTACGCACGAACGTTGCGAATGATTGAGGAAGTCAAACATGGAAAAATACGTGCGGGCAGCAATATTTTAATGGCCCAATGGCGCGCGGCGATGGAAGGAATTCCAGTGAATAAACGGCAGCAGAAGCCAGTAGCTGAAATCAAGAAATTATTAGCGAATCAAAAACTAGTAGCAGAAGTAAGAAAAGCGAGTGAAACGCAGCAGACTCGACTCAATAATCAGCGAAAAAAATTCAGCAGCCCTAAAGAATTGCCAATGACTACTATTAGAAATGTTCTCAAAGGAGAAGCATTCATTGCAGCCGTGAATGATTTAAGCAAAATTATTCGAAATAAACCTCATTCGATGAGCCCGCATTACGCTAACGGATTAAAGGAAGCATTAGAAGAAAACCCGCATTTAATTCCATTGCTGCGAGCGAGTATTGCACAATACCACCGGAAGGAATTGGTACGAAAACGAAAACAGGAAAAAAAAGGGATTACCCCACGAGCGCGACGAGCGAATACACGCACTCCTAAACACTAAGCGAGTTTGTTGAACACCGGAATATAGGCAACCACCCCCCAAAAGAGAGACGGGAGCAATGAGAGAATAGAAAAAATTTTCCCCACTGAAACAAGGGTGAAGATGAGTGACTGAATGAAAAACACGACGATGAACGCGGCGAATAATGATACAAAAGGAATGCGCTGAAACAAGGGAAACGCACCCTCAAGCGAGGCGCGGGTCATGCCAATGTACACACTCAGCGAGACTTGGGCGCCGTAAATTTTTTCTTCCACGCTAGCCCATGCTGAGCGAGATAAACCAATCATCGACATACTTTTCACCGTCTTGGGAGACTTTTTGGAGAAGATTTTTCTCCAAGTGTTTCTTGCGGGGATTGATTTAAAGCCTTTAATTTTCGCAACTATAACATAATGAAAACGAATGAAAAAAAAGACAAAATAAAACTGGACGAAATGACCTTTCCCGCTCCGCACAACGGATATGCTCCCGCGGAAGACTCATGGCTGCTGGCGCAAGCGATTGAAAAACAGGCCAAAAACGTGAACGAGAAGAAATGCCTCGATATGGGGTGCGGAAACGGGATACAAACCGCAGCACTTCTTGCAAACGGGGCCGCACACGTGACGTGCGTGGATGTAAACCCGGATGCGCTGCGCACAACGCGTACCATCGTCGGAAAATATTTTGGGAGCCAAAAACAAACCACGCGTTATGTATCTTCTTTTTTATTTGAAAACGTAAACAAGGAAACGTTTGATGTGGTGGTGTTCAACCCGCCTTACGTTCCCTCGGAAAAAATAAAATGGGCAGAAGTGGACGGTGGGAAGAAGGGGCGGGAAATCATTGATGCGTTTTTGGATACACTAAACACGCACCTGGAAAAAAACGGGTTTTGTTTACTCCTGCAGAGCAGTTTGAATAGTTTGTATTTATCGAAGAAAAAATGCGCTGAGAAAAAAATGAAATGTAGAATAATAGCGCGGCAAAAAATAGCATTTGAAGAATTGTACGTGCTGAAAATTAGTTTCAAATAAGACGAAACGCGTGAACCACTCCCACGAGCAGCATGACGCCACCCATAACTAAGACGAATTGCACGGGGGGAGAAAGCAACACGCTGCCATCAGCATCCATTCCAAACGAATGAAAACACCCAATATAAAGCAAACGCGAACACGAAGCGGATTTGTTTAAATGGTAAATTCAACGAGAAATAACTATCGCACGGGTACCCAAGCGGTCTAAGGGGCCAGATTCAGACTCTGGTGGTTTAGTACCTTCGGAGGTTCGAATCCTCCCTCGTGCATCGCCGTCTCAACCCGGCGGTACTTGTATGGAGGTATCGCTTCGCGACACTTCGGCTGATTAAAAGTTAAAAAAAAGATTGGGGCATCGCCCCGCAGACATTTTGATCAAACGTTTATGTAAAAGTTTGAATTACTTTTTCATTTCTGATTTTTTGGGTCGGCGCTTGGTTTTGTGTTTCGTGCGACCGCGGTGTTTTGCTTTACTGGGAACTTTTTTAGCCATGAAAAATCATCCTCCTTTTTTCGTTTCACACTTTACGGAAAAATATTCCGTCCCGTAGAAGAGAGAAACGAGTAGGCGTATTTAACCTTTCGCCGGTTTCGTGCGGCGGCAACGACAGACTACTATCGGGGAATCGAAGAATCCCCATGTAGGCTTTTGATCAAACTTTTCGCAAAAGTTTGGTTCAGATGTGAGTTAAGTCATCATCCCGGAGTCAGACGGGGTTTACATCATCATTACCGCACTATACGTGAACGGGAGCCTTGAAATATCCTTCCTTAAATACCCCGAAAACGTGAAAGGGAGTATGGTCGTGACCCTCTCCCTTTCAACCAATGAAATGAAAAATGTCCTCTCGAAGATGGAGGAATACCCCTCCCTCCCCACGCCATCCAAATATGAGGTGGAACGCAAGCAAGTAGGGAAAAACATCGTGACGTTTTACACGAGCGGAAAAGTCGTGATTCAGGGACCGAATCCGGATGTTGAACGCGCGGTGAGCGAAAAAGTGGTGGAGTGGTTAGGAAAAGAAATGGATGAACTTGTGTTTGGAATCGATGAAGTGGGACGCGGGGAAAGGGACGGTCCATTAGTGATATCGGGCGTGCTGGGATGGCGCAACAATTTGCGCACGCTGCGCGACTCGAAAAAAACAAGCGATGTGAAAAAAAAATACGCGGATGCGACGGGAAAAAGTTTGATGCAAGTGAGCGTGTCATTCAACGCAGATACGATTGATGCTTTACGAAACGCGGGAAAAACAATGAATGATTTGGAAGCGAGCGCCGCGCAGCACATGCAAAACGTAGTAAAGGAATTTTTTCCCAACTCTATCACCATTATGGATGGAAGGGCGCTCAAAAAAGGAATGAAAGGAATTGTGTTCCAAGAAAAAGCAGACGACTCAGAAGCAAGTGTGAGCGCGGCAAGCATTGTTGCAAAGCACACGCGGAATGAGAGTGGAGACCATGGCGAACGGAAGACGTGGAAACGGAAATAGTGGTCCGCGACGCGTGGGAAAAGGACGAAGACGAAGCCCGAGACTCCAAGCGGCCATCGATAATGCCGTGAGGAAGATGCAGCAGTCTCCCTACATTCGTTTTATTCTCCCGGAAGAGAAAATGCGTGCTGCGATTGACAACAAATTATTTAGACAAGGAGTCGCCAAGCGAAGGAAACAAATGTCCCCCTCGAAACGAGCATTCAGGTATTCGGTGCAACGTGCGTGTGAGATGGACTACAAGGACGTTATGCGGAGATCTGAAGAAATAGATAAAGAGATTAAACTATTTCACAAAAAACTCGACAAGGCCCATTTAGAAATGTTTCAGTTTGCACGATTGAGCAGAGAAATGACCCTCGCATTCGAGAAGGCTGCCCGATCATATTTGCTCGCTGGACTCCACATTTCACAAATCAAACAGCACGATTTAGCCTATGAAATGGCCATACGAATGCACGAACGCCAGCAATTAGACCCGCAAGTCTTTCGAGAATATGAAAAAGAAGCCATGGAAAACTATGCAGAAGAAAAAAGTGCAGTGAAACGATTAGTAAACATTTTTGCATTTAGGCGTTGGTGCCAAAAAGAATTTGTACGATTAAAGAAGCTGTAATCCTTTTTTCAATTTCTCGACTTGACTCTTGCTTAACTCGAAACGCTTCACTTTTTTCCCAATCAACGCACTCCCCCCAAAGGGGTCGAGCACACGCACGGTAAAAGGGTGTTTTCCGGCCTTGCATTTCGTCAAAAGCGCTTCAATTTTTTTTACTTCAATTTTTTGTTCAGGTGTTCCGCTGCGGAGAATCATTTTCAACACACCCTCGACCCGCTCTAAAAGGCCTTCCATGTTCGTAAAAAATCCCTCAGAAAGAGAGGCGGGCTCAAGCATTATGCCAAGTTCGGGAATTTCCACCGTTCCGGAAGAATTTCGCACGAGCTTGATGGACAAATCATTTTCATTCTCGACTCTTGCTTCGTAGCCCACCGGCTCATTCATCTCCACGCTCATCACGTCCGACCACTTGAAGCCGCAGTGCACGCACACAATGGTTTGCAAAATAATTTGACCAAACAAGGGGATGGTTTCTGGGACTTGAATAATAGTCGCTTGGTTGCTGCACTGAGGACAGGACACGTTCACCGAAGAATAGTGCGCGGGCACGTTTTCACTCATTTTTTTAGACATGGAAACTATTTTCTCCTTTTTCGGGCGGGAACGGTTTCAATCCACGTCGCATCAACGGGAGCAGGAGAATTTGCCGCATGCGCATTCTGCAAAAGCGATTGAACATCGTGTTCTAGTTTTTCTAAGCGTGCAAAAAGTAATGCAATTTTTTGATTGGAAGAAGAAATATGCGCATCCAGTTTTCCATCCGACGATGACTCAGAAGGAATGGCCGAAGGGGGAATGAACGTCACCGAAACATTTCCACTTTTAGCCTTGCGGGGAAGAAAGGAGAGGCCGGCATTGGCGAGGGCAAGAAGAATAATAACTCCAACCAGAAGGAGGGGTTCGACCATACACTATTTCTCCGCGCGAGGGGTTAAAGAAAGATGAGGAAAAAAGCGCGAAAAAATACGATGTTGAGCGTCCTGAACATCCTTTACGGAGCAATTTTTGATTTCCGCGACGCGACGTGCCACGTGAACAATCCACGCGGGGGAGGAGGGTTTCCCATCAAAGGGAATGGGGGAGTCGGTTTCCAAGCCCAATAGTTCAAGGGGCTGCGCGGCAATAAACTTGTCCACGTGCGGAGAGTTAAGAATAGTTGGTCCAACGGTGCACACCCATTTTTTTCGAATGATTAACTCCTGCTGCTTTTTGTTGCCATTAAACCAGTGCAAAATTACCCGCTCGGCATTTTTCTCGGCAAGCAAGTCAAGCGATTCTTGTTTCGCATGACGCGTATGCACCTGAATCATTTTCTCGTGTTCGAGAGACCATTCAATAAATTGAGAAAAAACTTTTTTCTGCAACGCTTGTTGAGCGTCTGTTTTGCCGTACAAAAAATCCAACCCCGTTTCGCCTAAATACGGGGCTTTTTTCACGAGAGGGGAGAATTTTTTCAACATCGGCGAAATTTTTTCCGGAGAAACTTCAATGACTTGCTCCGGATGCCAACCCACGCCCACAATGGCTTCAGGGAATGATGACGCAGCATTCGTGTGCGCCGAAAAATTAGTCAAATCCACGCTATTCACCAGCCAGCGGGATACGTTCACGACGCGGGACTCTAACGCGGCGTGTTCGAGCGCGGGAGAATCGAGGACGTGCGTGTGAAAATCAATCCAGGAGGGCATAATGGAAAACGGGGGGAAAGGGCACCGTATCCTAAGGAATTCCTGCCTATTTTAAAGCCATTCGATGGAGAAAAAACGTATGAATCCGTCTGAAAACACCCCCACGCATGAAACGAAAACACACGAAAACGCCCACCCGCACGGGGCGCACAATCACGCGGAAAATGCAGACCATTCCCATCACTCCCACCCCGCGCACGCGGATGCAGCCGCCAAAACCGCTCCCGCCCGCGCATGGATGATTGGGGGGTTTGTGCTTGTAGTACTGTTGCTGGTTGGGTTTCTCATTTTTACCAAATTTCAACCCACGAATGATATTCCCGCCGTGAAGCCGGTGGAAATCAAGCTGCTCGTGGATGGTTCGTGCGAATTCTGCCCGCAGACGAATACGATTTTGGCCAAGCTGGATGAGTCAAAAATCAAATACGCACTCACAACGTATGATATGAGCTCAGAAGAGGGAAAAAAACTCATCAGCGAATTTGAAATAAATTACGTGCCAGCCGCACTCGTTAACGTGGCGGGGTTGGACCAAAATAGTACGATTCAAGCCGCGCTGCAGGGACAATTCATTAAAGACCCCTTGAAAATTAAGAAGGGATGGATTATTGTACCCGAAAAATTTTTAGACAAACAGCCAAAACTTTTAACATTCATCAACACCCCGGAAACATGCACCGTTCCCGAGGGAAAAATTGTCATTGACGCACAATTAGATTATGGGGACTGCAAGCCCTGCATTGATGCGCACCTCACCCTCGAACGGTTAAAGTCAAAACACGCTCAACTGACGGTGGACTACGACCCCATCATGTATGGGCGCTCCACCCCCAAATCACGATTAGCCGCGCTGCAAACCAACAAAGGTGCGGTGTGTGCCGAAAAGCTAGGGTACTTAGACGAGTACACGGCGTGCAACTATTTCAACGCGCAATTCCACGGAAGCATCGATATTAATTTCATGAAAGCATGTGCACTCGATGCAGGGATAAGTAAAAACACGATTAACGCGGAATTTGCGCCGTGCGTGCAGGACATGAACAACAGCGCTGCGGAACAAACACTCATTGACAACACGCTAACCATGCACAAGTGGAATCCGCTCTTGTATACGCCTTCATTTGTGATCGATTGTACGTATGCATTCGTGGGCGGAAATAGCTTGGAAAAATATTTGTGCATGACCCACCCGGAATTAGAAGGGTGTACACAAATATTGGAAGACGCACGTAAGCCTCCGGCAGTAATTGTTCCGGACACAAATGCAACGCTTCCGGCAGATGGAAACACGCACGTAGACGATAACGCGGCCGCGACCATTTAATATAAACAAAAACGCTCAACTATACGCATGACCACCAACGTCTCCATTGAATACGCCAACGCGCAGGCCAAGTATGAACAAGCCAAAACGCCGATGGAAAAATTGGCCGCATTAGAGGAAATGAAATCGCACGCGCCGCAGCACAAGGGTGGAGAAGCGTTGAAGGGGGAGATTAACTCCAAAATTGCAAAGCTGAAATCAGAATTAGAAAAAGACAAAAAACAAGCCGCGAAAAGAGGCGGCGGGCCCACGTTGAGCGTGAAAAAAGATGGAGTTGGACAGATAGTATTAGTGGGGCTGCCCAACGCGGGAAAATCAACGTTTTTCAACGCGGTGACGGGACTGAATACACTCGTGGGGGATTGGGAGTTCACAACAAGTAAACCTGAAATTGGAATGGTGGATTTCAAGGGAGCAAAAATACAGCTCGTGGATTTACCCCCCATTGTGGAGGGTTCGAGCGAGGGAAAAGTAAATGGAAAAGAAATACTCGCAGTCATACGCAACGCTGATGCGCTCGTCATCGTGCTAAACGTCGCGACGCAGAATGAAGATTGGCGCATTCTTTCAACGGAACTAAAAAATTCTGGAATTCTTTTGAATCGAAAAAAACCCAATATCAAAATTACTCCATCCTCATTCCCGGGAATATCCATCACGGGAAAAGAATTTTTGAAAATTCCCATGGAACAATTTGTGAATTTTTTGAAATCCATGAGCTTGCAGAACGCGCAAGTCATTTTGCAGGAACCCACGACGCTTGAAACCGTTACCGAAGCGTTGGATGAAACACTCGTGTACAAGCGCACGATGATTGTGTACAACAAAGGGCGACCCACGAAACGTGTAGAGGCCGGCGAAACAGCGATGCACATTGCATGGGATGTTAACGTGCCGCGGCCGAAGGAAATGGCCGATAAATTGTTTGAAGTGCTGGACAAAGTGTACGTGTACACAAAAAAGCCGGGTCAGGAAGCATCCACTATTCCATTAGTTGTCCCTCAAGGGGCAACCGTTTTGGATGTGGGAACGCTCGTGCACAAAGACATCGTGCAAAACATGAAATACGCCAAAATATGGGGAAGTGCAAAATTCGAAGGACAACGCGTGGCCAAAGATTACGTGGTGCAGAACGGCGACATTGTTGAGTTCAACTGGTGACCAAATTATCCATATGGTCGTTCGGAGTTAGGGTCACTTGCTTCGCAAGGACCCAGACAAAGGCAATACTACTCTTCTTCGACGCGATTCGCTTTCAGGTATTTCATCGCGGTGCGAATAATTAGAATCGCGGCCACTCCGCCTAAAACCAATGCGAGACCGGTTACGAGATTCTGTTGCCCGCTCAACGAGTCATCCTCTTTCACGCCCGCGTTCACAATAAGTTTCACGAGACCTTTGGCTTTGTCTCCCAACTCTTTGGCGGTGGAATATTGTCGCCTCGTGAAAGCATTCTCCGCACTCTCCCAAGCACCCTCTAATTTGGAAACGTCACTCTGATTCACAAACAAGGGCTTGTTGGACGGATCCAAAATGGTCTGTGCCGCTTGCTTGAGTGTAGAGAAATTGGCGGAGGACTTCAATCCTTTATCCTCGCCGTATAACGAGGCATACGCCGCGACGCGCAATATGCGCAATTCCAATTCCGCTTCCAGTGCACTCGTTTTCGTTGGAAGAGACGCGTATTCGGTAGAAATGCGTTGAGCGTTATCCGCAGCGGTATTGGCATACGAACTCATCGCGCTCGAGAGCGTTTGATTGGGGCCGAGCGGGGAAAGCAAGCCGAGCAATTGGGATTT
>CAZGES010000020.1:0-18302 GCA_964524375.1 uncultured archaeon | reverse complement strand
AGAACGCAGTAAGTCCATTTCTTCCGCGGAGGGAAGCGCGCCAAAGCGTTCTAACGAGGATTGGGCTAATGCAACATCCTTCGCCGCAATGGAAATCTCCTTCTCGATGAGTTCTCCATCCTTCGCTTTAGACAAAAGCACGGCCATGCGCTTCTCCTCATCCTCTAACGTGTACAAAATGGTTTCGCACCCATTCTTTTCCGCGAGAATTTTTGTGTATGCGGCAGAAAAATCCGCTCTCTGCTGCAAAATGGAATTTTTTTGTTCGTTCAGCGCGCTCACCAACGCCCCCTTGTGCGCGGGGTTGATTTCCTGCTTGCACGTGGGGCAGTTGGCATGCAACGAGGCAAACGATTTTTCATCGTTGGATAGTTCCGCAAGTTGCGCGTCAAAAACTTTCTGCGCGGAAACAATTTCTTGGATTTTTTCCAACGCAGATGAGTGTTTTTGTTTCAAATCGGTCTTTTGCTGAATAACTTTCGCTTGCGTCTCGACTAATTGAGGGTACGAACTCCCCCCATACGAGCGCGACCATTCGCTCAAACGCTTTTCAGCAAGTTCTTTTCGCTGCGCGGCGCGCTGCAATTGCAACTCTAACAAGCGATGCTGTTCCTGCTTAGACGCATGTTCTTTGATACGCACAACGAGGGAGTTTCGCTCACTTTCAATATCGGAAACCGTTCTTTGGGATAATTCCCCATTTTGCTTCTCGAAAACGGACCATTGACCGTGCAACACGTCCTTTTTGGATTTCAACTGGTGCACTTTCTGTGAGAATTGTTCAAGTTGTTTGACTTTTTCCTCCGCGGCGGACTTTTGACTTGCAAGAAGAGATTTTTCGTTGGACAATTTTTCTTTTTTGGCTTCAAGTTCGCGGTGCTTGGCTTTCTGTTCCTCCAAACGCGCACGCAACTCATTCACATCGTGATTTTGCATCGCTAATTCAAGTTGTGCGAGAACATGCTTGTCCGCATCCTGGCTTTTTCTAAATTGGTTAAGCACTTGGTTGGCGTTGGCGCGCACGGTTTCGTATTTTTGCAAGTCTAAGAGTTCATCAAACTTCTTTTTTCGGTCCGCGGGATTGAGTTTGAGAAAATAATCCACTTGATTCTGCTCCGAATACACGGCGCGGGAAAATAATTCATACGTGACTTGCAGTTCGTGCTCCACGCGCTCCGTGACTTGACTGGGTTTCGGCCCCACGAGCAAGTTGTCGTTCAGATAGAGTCGCCCTTCGTTTGTACCGGTGCGTTTTACGATGCGCTCGACGCGATATTTGTTATCGCCGATGCGGAAACACATTTCAACTCGTGCTTGGTCCGCGGAAACGGGTTTGCGCATGAGCAAATCATCCGTGGAAACCCTGCGATTTTGGAGCGCGGGGAAGGTTCCAAAGAGGCCGTAGCATAACGCATCCGTGACGGAGGACTTTCCGGAGCCGATGACTCCGACCATGACATTCGTGCCCTTTCGGAACGTTAACGTGGAGTTCTTGTGGGTCTTCCAATTCTCTAAGGTAATCGACTCAATCATAGGACGTTCGGAAGACTAATGTCTCAGAGAAATATAACGCTTGGGGAAGTTAAATTCCAAAAAATCCTAAAAAAAAAGTGAAAGAAATGAGTGAAATTAAACTAACGTCATTCCTTCGACTTCCACGCTTTCAACGGAAGGAAGGGTTTCGATTTCTTTGGTTAACAAATCCAAGGCATCGTCTTTCTTTTCAGGAATGATAAAACCGGCTTTTAGCACAACGATTCCAAATCCAATGGGCGCGCGTTGAACATCCTTGCATTCGCCATTTTTGCATGCGCGAAGCTCTTTCTCGGTCTGTTCCAAGTTTTCCATGTCTCTGGGATTAACTTTGAAAATGATGAAGGTTTTACCCATAAACTTCAACTCCGTTCAACGGAATTACGGTCCCACAAACCCTTCGCTGGCGTAGGTCTTGGACGAGGCTCGGCAATGGGCGCAGCGCACGATTTTAACCTTCGTGTTGGCCGGGTTGGGAAACTCGACGAAATCATCAATGACTTGCTTGTTACAGCTCGTACACGTCTTCATAGACGAAAACCCCTGGGAAATGAATATAAACGAAACCCCGAGCCACCGTTAAACGTGTAAAATCCAGCCGTTTAAGGGGGCATTTAAGACCTTTTGCGGAGCAGATTTTCTATCGAATAGCAGACTTTGGCCCCGCGGCTCGCCCGTTTCGTCGGGCGGGTGCGAGAGACTATCGTGGGATTTGCAATCCCACTATATGCCAAACGTGAAATAGAATGAAGTATCTACGGTTGGCCCCGTAGCTTAGTCTGGATAGAGTGTCGGGCTTCGGACCCGAAGGTCGGGGGTTCAAATCCCTCCGGGGTCGTAATATGGAATTGGATTTCGATAAAACGTGGAATAATGCAAAGTCCTCGATTATTCGACTGGAAACATTTCCTATTTATGAAATCCCCGTCGAAATGGCGCGGTTTGAGAAGTATAAGAGAGGCCTTCCCCACTTGGATGAAGAATTAATTGCCTGGAAAAACCGGTTGAAAGAAACCGCTCAACGCGGCGTTAAAGTCAAACGGTATCGTGTGATTGAAGAGCCCATTTCCGACTATCTTGAATTTGAATTTGATTTCTGGAAAAAAACAATTAATTCACAACACGTTTTCGTAATTAACCGAAACGAATATGTTTCAATAATTGGAAAACATGGTGTTGAACCTTCTGATTTTTGGATGTTCGATCAAAAAATAGTGTATCAAATGAACTATTCCACTCGCGGGGTCTTCGTCAGCGGAAAAGTCGAATCCGATAGCAATAAAATTCACCAATTTCAAAAAATAATCGAAGACATCGCTTCAAAAGCCGTTCCATTGGATAAATTTTTACATCAATGATATTCTATATAGTGTGAAATGCATGACTAACCAACTCCGCGTCAACGCGATTGACCACATCAACATGTCGGTAAAAGATTTGCAGAAATCGGTGAAATTTTATCGCGATGTTTTCGGCTTCGAAATAAAGGAAGACCAATCGAAAGACGATTCGTATATTATTGGAAATGAGAATGTGAAATTGTGCATGTACGAAGACAAAGAATTGAAAATGAAAGAAGGATTGAACCATTTTGGTTTTTTCATTGAAAATTTTGATGAAATCATTGCCAAATGCAAAGAGTTAGGCGTTCCTGTTTCGTACGGCGGTGCGATTGAGTGGCACAACGCCGCGAATTCTAAATCCATTTACATTACGGACCCCTCCGGCTACGTGATTGAGTTGAGCAACATCCGCGGGGGCGGGTTGTAACGTTAAACGCTTAGCAAACCATTATTATCTTCTTTTTTCCTACTTCACACATGGCGCGAGCAGACTATCAAAAAATTCTCTCGTCTGCGCGATGGATCCAACAGAATATTCGTCTCATTCGCTGGAATGCGCGGGAGTTTGAACAACTATTCGGGGCGCGCAGCGCACGAGACGTTCTCATGTCGGGAGAAACGAACTATCTCAACGCATGCTTGGATCAAACCATGGCATTCATCCAACTAGTCAAAAAAAAAGGATACAACCCTCATTTAGTGGTCGATGAAAATGTGAGTCGCCACACGCAAGAACCCACGTTGCATTTTGCAATCGAAATTCCATTAAAAGAAAAAACACTCACGGTTGACTTCGAATCCAGCACTAAATTGGTATATTATGACGGAAAATACGATCCGACCAAAGCAACGCACCCGCGGAAAAGTTTACAAATCCAACGATTTCCCACGCGCGGGCTACACTACCGAACCACGCTCAATCAATTCTTAGGAGTGGAAGGAACGCGCACGCTCTACAAACGTTTTCCATATGTTTCTCCCGGAGCCGCTCATGCCGTATTCAAGAGAATGGGCGAACGCGACACCGCAGCACGATTCCAAACGGCGATTACTGCGCGCAAAACACGCCGACGCATCCGTTGACGCGTTACAAAAAAACCATTCTTCCTGAGGATTTTCTTCAATCGATGGCACCCTAAACATTAAGAACGCAGGACGCTCACCAAGTACATGCCCTCTCGACGAAACCCTGATCCGCGTCACGTGAGACCAGAAGTTATTGCACGCCTGCGCAAGCGTATTGACAAAACCCGCACAAAGGAAGGGTGGAATAATCTTTTTTACGCGGCCCTCGCCGTACATAAATCAAAACGAAATGTAAATTATGCAAAAATGGCTGAGCGGAACACGCGCGCGGCAGTGTTGACTAAAAAATACAAGATGGCTCTACAACTAGCCATGCGCCGGCAAGGAATCAAAAACAAAGCACTCTATGAAGAAATGAATCAACACCTCTTCGACTTAGCCCGGACGCCGGATGAGAAAGATTTGTCAACATACCAGCGGGAAATATTTGACCAAATTGAAAAAACATTAACCCGACATGACGTGGCGCATCGCGAATTCTACAACGAATTGAAAAAAGCTGTTGAAGAGCTCACGCAATGAAAACGATTTACAAAAAACCTTTTTGCTTTAAGATTTTCTTCAAATCGAGCGCGCCTTTCTCTTTCAGCGCATAATTGACTTGCACAATAGGCTTGTTCACACGCACCACGGACGCCAAATTGATGGGCGTTCCCGACACAATGTAATCGCATTCGCACGCATTGAGAGTGCGTTCGAGTTCTTTCACTTGTTCGTTTGAATATCCTAATGCGGGCACAACTGATTCCAATTGGTGGTATTTTTCAAAGGCTTTTTTGATGGAACCCACTAAGAAAGGCTTGGGGGAAATAATGTTCGCGCCTTTGGACTTAGCAAAAACCGTTCCCGCACCGAAGGGCATTCCTCCGTGAGTGACCGTGGGACCGTCTTCGACGCAGACCACTTTCTTTCCGCGTAAATTTACCTTGCTTTCTGTTGAGAGAACGGAATCCGCGTGAATAATTTTCGCGCGCGGATTGAAATGGTGTGCGTCACGCACAACTGTCTGAATCTGAACTTTTGACGCGTTGTTTTCCTTGTTCACAATAATGTAATCCGCCATGCGCAAGTTGGTTTCGCCGGGATGGTAATGCAGTTCATCCCCCGCACGCAAGGGGTCAACAACTACAAAAAGCAAATTAGGGCGGATGAATGAAAAATCATTGTTTCCGCCGTCCCACAAAATAACATCGGCTTCTTTCTCGGCTTGGCGGAGAATTTTTTCGTAATTGACTCCCGCATACACGACTAAACCATGGCGGATGTGGGTTTCGTATTCTTCTCGCTCTTCAATCGTGGCTTTTTGTCGTTTCAAATCAATAAGTTTTCCATAACGCTGGACTTCTTGCTTTACAAGATTACCATACGGCATGGGGTGGCGGATAACAACACCCTTCTTTCCGGCTTTGCGCAGCAAATCGCCAATCTTTCGGGTCGTTTGACTCTTTCCGGAGCCGGTGCGCACCGCACACACGGCAATCACAGGCTTGGACGAATGCAACATGGTGGAATGCGGACCCAAGAGACGAAAATTGGTTCCCGCCGCAAGGGATTGAGAAGCTTTGTGCATGACAGTTTCGTGTGCGACATCGGAATACGCAAACACCACTTCATCCACGTTGAATTTTTGGATGAGTTCCGTGAGTTTTTCTTCCGGAAGAATGGGAATGCCTTTGGGGTAGAGTTTTCCGGCTAGTTTAGCAGGAAACTTTCGTCCGTCAATACCTGGAATCTGCGCCGCGGTGAAACACACGACATCGTAGAAGGGGTTGTCCTTGTACACTTGATAAAAATCAAAAAAATCTCGGCCGGCCGCACCCATAATGATTATTTTTTTCTTCACAATGATTGGGGTGACATTACCGGACATACACACACGCTCCTGCTTAGTCGAGCAACCTTTTCAAAAAAGGTTGATCAAAATTCACTCCAGGAAAGGTTCTTTGCCTTTTAAGAATACGCTCAATGCGCGCGCAAATGCATCATCGGCCTTCGCTTGAGCGGAAAGAGCGGATTCCTTGAGGAGTTTGGCCTGCTGGAGCGCGGGTTTTATTTCACCCGTTTCGCTTTGCGCGGCGCGGGAGAGTTCAAGGGTTAACGCATCGGAAAATTTCCACACTTTTCGGGGAATCTCAATGACGAGCTTGCCATTCTCCACACGCGGACCGGAAAGGGGTTTTCGGTGCGCGGCAAGAAACATTTCGGCGTGCTTTTCTTCCGTGACTTTTGGCCCTACTCTCAATAGACTTTGTTCAAGCACGGGGTTCTCAACATCGAACACGATGAATGCATCATTTTTTTGATTGGTCCAATACCACGTGCGGCGAACCGCAAACGAGTGCTGTCCGAGCGCGTTAGTCAATTTCACGGAGAGGCGGTGGAGCTGGCCCCACATCACGTCAGAGAGCATTCCGCTCGGATATGGAAGGCGAACCCCGAAGAGGGCTTCTTTTTGAAAGAACAATTTGATTTGCGCGGGAGAAAGAGGTTTAGCGTGCGCGATGCGAAAGAATTTTTCGCTGGGATGCTTAACGAATGCACGGCACGCGAGGATGAGGCGCGCGAATTGGTTGTACGATAACGCGCCCGCGACGTTCCTACTTGCGTCGGTGGGGTCGATGACCAACAGGAAAGGGTGGTTGAACTGTGCGAGAGCAATCGACTCGTTTCCGTGCGCGCGTTCCAAATCAATAACGGTGTGGTCGCGCCAATGGGAAATGTTTTCGACTGCTTTTTCAAACGTTTTGTATTTCAAAATGAGAATCTCCACTAAATAACCCGGCACGCCTTGAAAACGGACATCAGCACCATACACGTGAACGGATTTGAAAAATTGCTTGAGGAGGCGGACTTCATTGCATTGCTTTGTTGAAAGATTTTTTTTCATGTACGCCGCATGAAAGTGCGTGCGGTCCACGGCTGAAATCTTTTCAGAGGCTTTATCGACTTTGTACTTGGGAACCACTTCCACGTTGAACCCGTCAATTTCTCCGCGTACATAGGGGTGTTCACTATACGCTTCTTCATGAAAGTTTTTTCCGAAAACGGCATTGCCGACTTTGAGTCCGGCCGCCTCAAATTTTTCGCGCGTAAGTTTGGCGGGATAAAAAACAAAAATATCCAGGTCGCGGTCCCCCCGCAAATGGGTGTTGCGCGCCAGCGAACCCGCGAGTTTCACATCCACGTGCGAGCCTTTTATTTGTTTAATTTTACGAATCAACGCACGAACCATTTTTTCCTCGTTCGCGATGTCGCTGCGCGTAGGAACAATCGCTGAAAGCACGGATTTTCTCCAATTGGTTGGCATAGGTTTCCCATCCGTTTGAATCAATCGTCTTAATAAAATCCCTCGGTATCCAACCAGCATGGCTTTGGAATTTACATCCGTGCGCGGGGTTCAACTCGCCGAGACGCCGTACGCACGCATCGTGGAAGGATTCCCCTACAATGAATACCAGGTCAAAAAGGACGCATTCACCACGGACGAGGAAAAACTCTACCGCGCACTTTCAGGAGCACTGAACCGAAGTTTGCACTCGGACGAATGGGTGGGAAAACTCCCCTCAACGGTGTCAAAATCATTTGCGAGCGCGTTCAAAACGAGCGTGTTATCGTATGCTGATGCATCCGAAATTGTGGACAAGCTCCCCCTGGAAGAGGATTGGATAAAAACACGAGAATTGCTGTTGAAACTCCTGAATGATAACGATGTGCCAGTGACAAACAAAGAAGCATTTACCGAACGCGTATTAGATGAGGGAATTGGATTCAGCTATTTGGGACCCCTCATGCGCGATGCACAATTGGAAGAAATAATGGTCAATGGAACCATGAAGAACGTGTTCGTGTACCATCACAAATACGGAATGTGCAAAACAGACATTTTCATTCCGCAGCATGACATGACACTTTTACGCATTATCGCCAAATCCGCTAAATTCGCAGGGAGAACATTTCATGATAAGGAACCCCTGCTCGATGCGCGCTTGCCGGATGGTTCACGACTCAACGCGACGTATGAAAGCGTAACACTCTCCGGACACTCGGTAACAATCCGAAAGTTCACGCACAATACGCTCTCCCTCCCTGAACTAATCAAAAATGGCACACTCTCAACTGAACTTGCGGCATTCTTGTGGGTAATGTGCGAGGGAATGAACACGTTCCCGATGAATATCATTATTACAGGAGGAAGCGGAACCGGAAAGACTACGTTACTGAATGCCCTCGCCGCAGTCATACGTTATCGCGAACGAATTGTCACGATTGAAGATACGACTGAACTAAAATTTTTGCAGCGAGACAATTGGATTTCCCTTGAGTCACGACCCGCGTCCACGAGCGCGCCCGCGGTGTCAATGGATGATTTGCTTCAAAACTCATTGCGAATGCGGCCCGATCGTTTAATTCTGGGAGAAGTGCGCGGAAAGGAAGCGCTAACATTATTCGTGGCCATGGACACGGGACACCAGGGAATTTTAGGCACGTTACACTCGAACTCGGCGCGAGAAATGCTCGTGCGTTTGTCCACGGAGCCGATGAATGTTCCAGCAACACTCGTGCACTTGCTCAATATGGTGATTGTATTGCAGAAGGTGCAGGACTACAAAGAAGGAATGCGTCGCCGCGTGATGCAGGTCGCGGAGGTTTCACACATCGACACGAGCGTGTTATTGTCAAACGTGTTTGAACGAAACCCGGAGAATGATTTGATTATGCGCACGGACACACCCTCTCATTTAATGCAGGTCTTGTCGGATGTATTGGGAAAAAACAAACAGCACATTCAACAAGAGATTAATGTGCGGGAACAGATTATCCGATGGATGCTCAAACATAACGTGATAGAGGCGGAGAAAGTGGAAAAAATTATTCAACAATACTATTTCGACCCTGCCTCGGTGCTGGAACACGTGAATAAGGACGCATAAGAAAAGATGTTTTTACGTGAACGAACCCCACGCTTTATAATTCAAAACAGCGTGAATACTCGCATGCAATTCCTCACTAAAATAGCATTTTTGCTCATCGCAATGCTTGTTGTCACCACCTATGTGAGCGCGGACGCTTTTTTGGTTGATCCTGTCGTGCAGAAAGCCAAACCCAACCAGGTCATTGACTTAGGAAGGATTTCCCCGGGGGAAAATGTGGATGTTATTTTCAACAAAAACGCAGGGTATGGAAAAGAAGCCGAGTGGAAGCAAGCGCGCATTACGAATACGTTTGCGGTGCAGGGCGTTGTTACACGCGACTCGGGAGTGGGAACGGATTCCCTCATCACGAACATTCGCACGTCTTCCATCACGGGAGAAGGAACGTACGATTTTCCTGTAGAATTGGTTGGCGAAGAAGGAGTGCTGGTGAGTGAAATGTACACCCTCCGCATCGCGGTGCAAAAAAATTTGCTAAACGGAAGCTTATCCGCCTCACAACTCTCCGGAGGAGTGAATGAACCCTCCACGTTTACCGTGCTCATTGTAAACGATTCCAGCGCGCCCGCGAATGTGGAAGTCGTTCCCGCATTGCCCCAAATTTGGGCCAAATCTCAAACGACTAAAATTGACGCCCACTCATTTGTGGAAGTTCCACTCACGGTGACGCCGCGTTTTGCAGGACCGAAGACATTTGACATCAAGATTACTAACACGGGGAGCGGAGAAACTGTTTCCGTGTTAAAAGGAACGATTGTCGCCAACCCTACATTGAAAGACAGGTACGCGGCCGGGTTGTACGGGTTTCCATTCTTCAGCATCTCCCTTGTTGCGAACTACTTGGTGAATGCGTTCGTCTCATTCGCGTTATAACCCCACAAAACCGCTTTTCGACAGGGATAGAAGGCAACCTATAACTGCTTTCCGCACCCAAATTGAGTATGGAAGCCACTACTACGGCACTCTCAACCTTGGCGCAGCGCGTCTACACCGACTTGGAAGAAGGGCGAATTAAGACGAAGCACCAATTGGATTCTCGAAAACGCGAACTGGCAGATGGATTGAACATTAAGCATTTGCCCACGAACCCGGACCTGCTTCCCCTCATCCAAGGAAAATTGACAAATGAACAACGAAAACTTTTCATGATTAAGCCCGTGCGAAACATTTCAGGGGTGGCCGTGCTTGCGGCAATGGTCAAACCCCACATGTGCCCGCATGGAACGTGTGTGTATTGTCCCAAAGGAATTCACCATCCCGCTCCTCCGGCTTACACGGGGGATGAGCCTGCGGCGCAGCGAGGGTATCGTAACGATTTTGATGCGTACAAGCAAGTCACGTCGCGCATCAAACAATTGAATGCGGTGGGGCAGAGCACGGACAAGTGCGAATTGATTATCATGGGAGGAACATTTCTTTCCATGCCTGAAACCTACCAATACGAATTCATGCAAGGGTGTTTGGATGGAATTTCAGGAAAGAAACATGAAAGTTTGAATGAGGCCGTGCACGCGTGCGAGACGAGTGAACACCGCGTGATTGGAATCACCATGGAAACGCGCCCGGACGTTGCAAAATTAGAGGATATTAAACGCATGCTCACGTGGGGCACTACTCGCGTAGAAATGGGCGTGCAATCGACTCACGATGACGTGTTGAAAACATTGAATCGACAACATACGATTCAAACAACCATTGACAGCACGCAACGGCTGAAAGATAGTTGTTTGAAAGTGGGCTATCACATGATGAGCAAGCTCCCCGGTTCCACGCTCGCAAAGGATATGGAATCGCACTTGGAAATTTTTACGAATCCTGCGTTTCGCCCCGACATGGTGAAGTTTTATCCCGTTGCCGTCGTTGAAAATACAGCACTTTACCAGCAATGGAAGAAAGGAGAATATGCGGAAATGACGCAAGAAGAAGCGGTTGACTTCTATTGCAAACTCAAACCCCGCATTCCGGAGTGGGTGCGTGTTATGAGGGTGCAGCGAGACATCCCCTCGCAGAATATTTCCGCGGGAGTGAAGAAAACCAATTTGAGACAGGCCGTGCACGAACGCATGAAAGAAGACGGGCTTGAATGCCGTTGTATTCGCTGCCGCGAAGTAGGATTCCGGGGCACGATTTTGGGAAAAACGCCAAAGAAGATTGAATTGATGCGACGCGATTATGAAGCCTCTCACGGAAAAGAAATATTTTTGTCCGCGGAAGACGTGGACCAGGACATTTTAGTGGGGTTCGTGCGTTTGCGCATCCCCGGACACGCAGCGTTACCGGAGTTGGAAAACTCTGCGTACATCCGCGAGTTGCACGTGTACGGACAGAGTATTCCCATCGGAGAACAAATGGAAAAATCCGGCCAGCACAAAGGATGGGGAAAGAAACTCATGGAAGAAGCGGAAACGATTGCCAAGAACGAATACGGAATGGAACAAATTAACGTCATTGCGGGAATCGGCGTGCGGGAATACTATCGAAAACTAGGCTATGTTCAAAATGGCGCATTCGTGAAGAAGAAACTCTAATCCGATATTAATTTTTGGTATCGCTTAACATTATTTTGGGACATGTGAAGCTCAGCCAATATTTTTTTAGGACTCCGACCCTCGAACAAAATCCCAGACTTTCTAAATATCACAAGCTCCCTCGTCAATCGTTGAACGGAGCGATTATAATAATTGAAAGCTGCAACGATGAACTTTTGTAATAAACTAGGCGGAACGAGCGACTTTGCTTTTGCACTTTCCACTTTTTTCAGCAATATCTCAAACTGTTTCCGCCAGCGCGCACTTTCCATGAAATACTTTCGATACATCTTAATGTCAGGCCCGAGGGTTTCAATCTCAGTCAAATATCGCTCAGCAACTGCCTTCTTTCGCTTCCACTCTTCCACTTCGTGAAGAACCGCCTGAAGTTTTTTGGATGGTTTATCCGTCAACGCTTGAATGGTACTCAACAATCGAGATTCGGTCATTGACCGAGCCAATTCGGTTTTAGCTAAAACAGATCGAGCCTCATAAAATTTCCATAAATTTGGAATAAGAGCTTGCACTTCATCAATCGTGGAACGAGGCATCTTTCCCACTCTTTTTTCCATTCGCAAAACCATGGAACGGTGACGCTGCAACTCTTTCGTCATTTTGGAAAGAGAGTGTTTTGCAGACCTCCGAATCGCCGTGACTTTTCGATCCAGAGGAGTGTACAGGCGAGGACGTCCAAACAATTGAACATATAATTTTCGCCCTCCGCGGCGATGTTCCTGCAATGCGGCAGAAATTTCACTCGGTGTAACAGGAATAAGAGTTGGGGCCGAAGACTTCGAAAAAGGACCCGGGGTAACATCAGGCCCACGCGAAAAAACATTTCGCTGTCGCGCAGCTTCTTCTAATAGCACGCGAGCACGCGAGAGACGCGGTTTAGGAGAACGGCCCATGATACCACCACCCGTCTGCCCTTAAAATAAACATCGCTCTCAGTGTTGCATGCTTGAAATCGTCCTAGGCGTGCTTATTTTCATTTTGGTGCTCGTCCTAATCATATTGTGGAAACGAATTCAAGAACTCTCAAACCACATCAACACGCTCTCGTTTTCAAAACAATCTCAGTCAGTAAAATACGGAAAAATGAGTGAAAACTGGATACCCCTCTCTGAAAAGTTTCCCTACCCGAAAGAAAACTTTCGCTTCTTAGGAAACCCCATTGATGGAATTGCTTTTTTGGATGACAAAATCGTTTTCTGCGAATTCAAAGCAAACACGAGCAAACTCTCAACGAAACAAGAGAACATCCGTGAACTTGTAAAAAACAAAAAAGTGGAATGGCACGAGTTCAAAATAAATTAATTCATTGCTTTTTTTTGCGCGAACGCCCGTGAGAAAAATGAGATTTCATTTTTTCTTCGCGCAAGGTTTGTGTGGCTTTCTCCTGTTGTAATGCTAAAAATTTTTTCATAACCGCAAAATTCGTTTCCGTGAGACGCAAGTCGCGGGGCATCTCTCTCATTTCAGAATGCGCACGCACGCGACGCCAAAAATCAGCCTGCTCTTTTCGAGACATTTTATACAAACCAGGTTTTCGAGCGGGCATGAGAAAAAAATGGGAGAGAACTATTTAATCCTACTCAAAACGGTAGCGCAAAAGTGCGGCGACACCACTCAAACCTGAGAGCTGTTTCCCGGGGTCGAATTTCTCGTCCAAAATGTGTGAAGTGACCCCCATTTGCCCGGCGGATTCCAATAATTTGTTTCCTTGCTCGTGGTGCGCGGAAAGAAAACCTGAAGAAAGAAGGAGCGTGTGCGCAGCACCCGCACGGAGAGCACGTTCAACGTGTTCAAAACCGTATGCAACCATTCCTGAATCTTTTCCTAATTGCTTCAACACCTCGTGCATCAACTCTGCTTCACGAGAAATCGTTGACTCGCCGAGGGCTTTGGAAATGGACGCGTTTGACAACGCTTCGCGAATCCCTTTTTGCCCCGTGTCGGCGGTGGCGACGCTCAACCACGTTTTTTCTTTTCCTTTGGGGGTATTTTCGCGCAAATAGTTTGCTAGTTCCTCGCGCGTGAAACCTGGTCCGGCGAGAATAACCACGTTTAACGGGCTGGCGAAAATAATTTCAGCGAGCTTTTCAAAATACGCATTTGTTTTCGCTTCGTTCTTGAATTGCTTTCCTGAACGCATTGCGTTAATTTTTCCCAATTCTTTCAAACCCGAACCGGAGACTTGCAACACGAGTGCTTCTTCATCGTCTAATACTATTCCTAAATACAAGGGCTTCTGGCTCTCTTTCTCCCGATCGCGAATGCGCGAAATGTCATGCTGAAATAATTGTTCTTTCTGCACACGCAGGGGCTGGTATAAATTGAATACTAATGCGTGCTGCGCGTGCATTTCGATGAACTCAATGGGAGAACCCGCTTCAATCGTTCCGGAGACGCGCAACGCGGGAGTGTTTTCGTCGACTGTTATTTCACTCGCTTTGACGGTAATGTGCATCTTGATGCGGAAGGGCTTCTGTCCGGGTTCACGCGGCTTAATGTTGCGGTCGGTTTCCCCGGAAACCAAGTCCCCTGAATGAATGAGCGAGGAAATGAAGACCATGTCCTCGGGGGAGTGGCATTCCACGGAAAACGTGTTTTCCACGGGTTTAATGGAGAGGATTTTCATGAGAATTACATGGGTGCCGTCCCTTTTATTTAAAACTCGAAGGGTGGGTGCTTTGGTATGCGTGCATTAAACAAAGCAGGGTTATTTTGCGTGGGGTTTGCCCTCATTATAGGGGCGGTTGTTTTCATACACTTTAACGGATTGAATGAGCCGGCTTACGCAGTGGGAAGAATGGTCTCCTCTGCATTTTGGGGCGGATTGAGCCTTTTTGCCCTTTTTTCCATTATCATGGCCGTGCTCTTTTTGAGCGCGTGAAGAACTAGGTATTGAACATGAGCTCCAGCCTAAAACGTATCGCCGTCATTGATAACGACAAATGCTTCCCCGACAAGTGCAACTGGTTGTGCCAGCGCAAGTGTCCGGTGAATCGAAGCGGAAGCGAGTGCATCACGCAAGACACGGTTAAAGTTAAGGCGCAAATCTCCGAAGAATTGTGCACGGGCTGTGGAATCTGCCCGCGCATCTGTCCGTTTGGGGCAATCACCATCATCAACTTGGACGTGGACTTTGGGGAGCCCATTCATTCGTATGGAAAAAACTCTTTCCGACTCCACCGCTTGCCCATCCCGCAAAAAGGAAAAGTAACAGGAATTGTGGGACGCAACGGCACGGGAAAAACAACCGCGCTCAATATTCTTGCCGGACTCTCCATTCCTAACATGGGCGCTTACGAAGAACGCCCAACAGACTACAAAAAAATAATTGAAACATTCCGCGGAAAAGAATTGCACACCATTTTTTCAGAAATTTCTACGAAAAAATTCCCCGTTTCGGTGAAGCCGCAGATAGTGGAGAAAATCGCGCACGCGTTCAAGGGAAGCGCGGAAGAATTACTTAAAAATATTTCACCCGAAAAATACGCGCACGTTATCCGCGAATTAGGAATGGAGAAATACGCCCAACGAGAACTCAAAAACTTGTCCGGAGGAGAATTGCAAAAAGTTGCACTCGCGGCGTGCGCGCTGAAGGATGCGAAAACGTATTTCATTGATGAACCGTCATCGTATTTGGACATACGCGAACGGTTGCGTGTAGCAGGATTTATTCGCGGGCTTGTGAACGAGAACAAAAGCGTTCTCACGGTGGAGCACGATTTGGTTTTGCTGGACTATTTGTCGGACAACGTGCACATGATGTTCGGCGAACCCTCCGTATTTGGAGTGGTTTCGGCGGTACACCCCACGCGCGAGGGAATCAACCAATACTTAGAAGGATTTGCGAAAGATGAAAACTACCGCTTCCGCTCGCGCCCGATTACTTTTCAAGACAAGTCCGCGCGCGACATCAAGAAACAAGTGCCACTTTTAACATGGCCGGCGTTTGATGTGAAACAGGGAACGTTCACCCTGCACGCGGACGCGGGAGTGATTCACACAAACCAGAGCATTGGAATTTTGGGCCCGAATGGAATTGGAAAAACCACTTTCGTCAAAACACTCGCGGGAATGCTCACGCCGATTACGGGAGAATTACCCCAAAAGATTCCGGTAGCGTACAAGCCGCAGTACGTGGAAGCTATTGCAAACACAACCGTGGAAGAATTTTTGCACAAACGAATGGGAGCAGCGTCGCGGGAGAGCAAGCATTTGCTCATCGAACCCCTGCACTTGCCCTCATTATACGAGAAACAATTAGACACGTTATCCGGGGGAGAATTACAGCGCGTAGCGATTGCCGCCGCGCTCGGAAGCGATGCACCGCTGGTTTTGCTAGATGAACCTTCCGCCATGTTGGATGTCGAACAGCGATTGCAATTGGCGAAGACGATTCGAACGATTGTGGATGTGCAGGAGAAGACCGTGTTAATCGTGGACCACGATTTGATGTTCATGGACTATGTATCGGACCGCTTGCTCTTGTTTGAGGGCGAACCCGGAATGAAAGGACATGTTCGCGGGCCCATGTCGATGGAAGAAGGAATGAATGGCCTGTTGAAACAGCTTGGCATCACCGTGAGAAGGGACCAAAGCACGAAGCGGCCGCGCATCAACAAGCCCGGCTCGGTGAAGGATGCGGAACAGAAGAAAGAAGGGAACTATTATTATACGAAAGATTAGGTTCGCGGCTGGAGGAAAATTCCAACCATCACTAAACACAATCCGGCCACGGAAGCAAGTTGAATAGGTTCGCCCACTAAAAAATAAATGTAAATAAGCGAAACAAATGGAATGAGAAAACCAATCGTTGAAATGCGCGTGCTATCTCCCTTTTGCAGAGCAGTCATCCAGGACACTAAGCCCAGGACGCTCACTCCCAAGCCAATCCAAAGGATTCCGAGCCAGTGAACACTCGGCCAATGCAAGGGAGATTGTGTGAAAAAAATAAGGGCGTACGAAGCGAGAGACGCAACCCCATAATAGAAAAAACTCCCCACGATGGGGTCGACATGGTCTTTTTTGGTGAAAAATAAAAATAATCCGTATGAACCCGCGGAGGCAACGGCGAGTAAAATACCTGAAAAATTTGAAAATGCGAGAGAAAAAATATCTCCCCGCGTGATAACAAGAATGACGCCCGCAAAAGAGACGAGCAATCCGAGCAGTTGACGCACGGACAAAGGAGTTTTCAATCCAATCATGGAAAACACGATGACGAAAATAGGCCAGAGGTAATACAGAATAGCCGCCTCCTGCGCGGGCAATCGCGCCACGGCTTCGACAAAAAACCAATTGGACAAAAAAGTACCGAGAAAACCCGCGAAGAGCAATGCGTAAAGATGATTAGCAAAATACTCGCGCACAAGCAAAAAACGATTGGTGATTAGAATGAATAGGAGCAAACCGAGGAAGGCAATACTAGACGAAAGAGCGATGAGGAAAAGCCCACTGATGGTAGAGACAATGATATTGAGCACCGCAGCAGTAGTACCCCACACGAGAACGGCTAGCAACGCACAAAGAACTGGAAAAGAAACGTAGCGCATGAGTCACTCAACGTACTATTTCTTCGAGAACGTAAGGCCGCGCAACCCGGGGTGTTTTTTGCGCGCGTACTCGTGACCGCGTACAAGTTCAAAACGGTTCATGTACAAAATGGTTTTGAGAATCTCAATGAAGGGAATGATGACGACAAACATCAGCAACACTGTCACGTAACGGCCCGCGTACACGATAGAATCCACGCCCGCTTCAATTAATGGAAGAACTCCGACTGCGACCATGGAAATGAAAACAACGAGCAAAAATTCGGTGGGGTGCGCGCGGATGACATACCAATTGTTTGCAATCGATTCGGCAATGGGCTTCTCATCTATTACAAGGGATTGAGGAACGAAAATAAGGGAAAGAGAGAGAATGAGGAGAATGACATTCAGCCAAATTAGCGGGAGATTGAGCCAAACGCCAATAGTTACAAGTGCGACGAACAAGACGCTCAACAAAACAAAATACAAAAAAACCGTGACAAAAAACTTCTGAACCATTTCACGCAAGTAAAAACGAACCTTGATATGGGATAAGTCATTTCGCACCGCAAGCAAAAGGAGAGTGAGGAGAATGGAATACATGGCAATGAAAACCATTCCCGCGAGAACTTCCGCGACAACGACTTCCACGCCCAACGGAGCGAAAGAGTAATCAAAAAAAAGCGTGCCGTTCAACAAGGCAATGTTAGAGAAACTGAGGAAGAAGAAAATGAACACTAAGAGAATGGAGAATGAAAGACTGAGCTTGAGATTTTCCTTATACTGTCGGAAAACCTGGTGAACAAGGGAAATATCTCCGTGGGCCATATGCTTGAATAGATGCGAAACAGACTTAAAAGCCCGACTCACGCACGAAAATCAACATAATATGCGAGCGTGGCCATTATGCCGAGGGAGTGTGAATGGAGTGTGGAGAAAAATGCTTGTGCACGAGAACGAATGAAACCCATCCCAACAACGCAGCCAAGACAAGAACAAAGTAAGGTGATTGAAGCAACTGCTCTAAAAATTTCTGCGTGACAAAATCAAGTGTAAAGACGAGCGAACCCATTAATGGGGAAGACTGCCCCTGAAAAAGAAAAGTCAAATACGCGTTATTCCAGTAGTACATGACCATCGCCATAAAATAGGCCGCGTACGAAAGAACGACAAAAACAAGCGCAAAGGGCACCGAGAGAATTTGCTCGTCGTTAAACGTGCGCAACGCCCAACGAATAGCAACCCACATCAACGCAAAACCCACGAAAGGAGCGCCCAAAAATAATGGGTCCACAAACACATAGCCGCTCAACGCCTGGCCATGAAGGAACGCGGTGC
>CAZGES010000019.1:5407-18482 GCA_964524375.1 uncultured archaeon | reverse complement strand
TTTAATTCCCGGGTGATTGCGATGCAAGGCGCGGGCAGCGTAATAGTTGCACAATTTGGCAATTCCTTTTCCTAGTGGAAGGTCAAGTGGCTCCGGATAAAATAATCGCGCGGATGCCCTGTCCTCTGAAATAAATAACATTATCTCTCCCACCGCACGGTGGCGAAACTTGGTTTCCTTGTTGAGAATATCTTGCAGGGGTTCGCTCGAGAAAAAGTGCGCACTCTTGGAGTCGCCTTCCCTGCACGTGAATGTGACCACGAACACCGGACGTTGCTTATGCGTCCAGGAGTCGGTGTATTCGACGGTTTTACCTTCGAGATGCAGGCCCCACATTCTCGTATGAGTGGATTTGATGTTTATTAATCGCAACTATTTTTGAAAGACTTTCTGCATAGGGGTATTTTATTCCCCAATCCAGTTGAGCGTGCATGGGTCGTTTCTACAAGAATATTCAATTCGCTATCAGTTCTGCGCGTGCAAAAACGCTCCGTAGGATGTTTTTTCCTGGGCGCGAGTACGGTTCGACGAAAGGGACCTCTCACACGATTCAACAGCTTCGCGAAGCAGGACTCGTTGACATTGCTCCGGGTCGTAAGCATTCGCTGGGAAAAAAGAAAATACCCGTTCGAATAACGGAAGCGGGAAAGATTCGTTTGCAGGTGATGCGGATCAATCGCCTCCCTTCCGTGGATCGACTTTCTTCTGTGATGCGTATTCGAACGGCCAAGGCTTTTTTGATTGATTTAATTCATGGCTTGCGACTGGCCAAGCAGGAAGCGTACATTCGGCACTGGCTTGGTCGTCCAAAAGAGAGTCGTCCGAACGATGTGTACGCATACTATCCTCGTGTCACTCCTGCCGAAGTAAAGGCCGTTTTGCAGCGTGTCGCGTCGCAGGACAACTTGTTCGAAGTCCTTTCATCCATTAAGAATCCTCCTGAGAAATCAATTGACGACCTTCCCGTAAGCATACAATCCGAGTTACGAGAACAGCAAAACCGACAAAAATTGGCTAAATGGGGTCTGCGTTTCTGGGAAGAACCCCGTCGCCAAGGGGATATTTTTGGAGAAACCCGAAGAATTTGGGAGGAAGCCATCCTCATTCAGCGCGACACGCGATATCACCAGCGTCTAGCCCAGCATTTACAATAGTTTTCTTCGAACCTTGAACTACGTTTAAAAGCCTTCTCCCATGCAACATTAGTCCGCTTAGACGAAATCTGAGCGTTTTAGTCGCCTCCTAGCATTTTTGCCTAGGACACGCGATATTCAGCCTTTCAACGCTGACATCAACACCATTGGAAACCGCAAGCTCGTTATGAGCTTGCCAGGGAAAATGAGTCCCAGATTACGCGCAAGCCTTTGGGATGATGTAGGTTGGAAGCAAAGACAAGGATTGGGAATTCAGAAATGAATGAACAATCGTGTCACGTGTTTTGTGATATTTTTTTGAAATCAAGTCTTCGGATTTGATGGAGAATAAGTAGTCCAAAAAACGCCAAATTTTCTTTTAGTGAATCTTTTACGAACAGTACTCAATACAAAGTTTTGGATAAACCAAATACGCTTTGTAGGATACAGAATTCGATTTTGCGCAAGCGGCAAAATTCTTTTTCAAAAAAGAGTTTAGCAATTAGGTGCGAATTGAGTTTTGGAAACAATGAATTTTTTTGGAAACGAAAAGGTTTGTTGTCGATCCAGCTGATCCTGCTGGCGGATACTGCTATCGAACTGCCACTTAGACATGCAAGTCAATGGACCAAGCTACGTTGGTTCTTGGCGTACGGCTCAGTAACACGTCGTCAATCTGCCGTTGCGAGGCGTTAATCCTGGGAAACTGGGGGTAATACGCCGTAGCACCCGAAATCTGGAATGGTTTGGGTGTGAGAAGATGCACCCGCATGCTGGGTGTAATCGCGCATCGATGAGACGGCGGTCGATTAGGTAGTTGGTGGGGTAACGGCCCACCAAGCCGACGATCGATACGGGCCTTGAAAGAGGGAGCCCGGAGAAGGGAACTGAGATAAGGTCCCTAGCCCTAAGGGGTGCAGCAGTTAGGAAACCTTTACACTGCGCGCAAGCGCGATAGGGGTAGTTCGAGTGCGCTCTCTGAGCGCTTTTGCCAACCGTAAATACGTTGGCGAATAAGGGGGGGGTAATATACGTGCCAGCCGCCGCGGTAATACGTAATCCCCAAGTGGTATCCACGAATATTGGGCCTAAAGCGTTCGTAGCCGGTTGAATAAGTCCTTGGTGAAAAGGGCACGCTTAACGTGTCCAATGGCTAAGGATACTGTTCGGCTAAGAGGCTAGTAGAGGTGCATGGAATTACGGGGGTAACGGTGAAATGTTGTGATCCTCGTAGGACCACCGGTAGCGAAGGCGATGCACCAGGATAGACCTGACGGTGAGGAACGAAAGCTGGGGGAGCGACCCGGATTAGATACCCGGTTAGTCCCAGCTGTAAACGATGCAGACTAGGTGTTCGGTTTTCTACGTGAAACCCGAGTGCCGTCGCGAAGGCATTAAGTCTGCCGCCTGGGAAGTACACTCGCAAGGGTGAAACTTAAAGGAATTGGCGGGAGCTCACTACAAGGGGTGGATGCTGCGGTTTAATCGGATACAACGCCCAGAAACTCACCCGGGGTGACAGCAGAATGATGGTCAGTCTAAAGGGCTTACCTGACACGCTGAGAGGTGCTGTATGGCCACTTGCAGCTCGTACTGTGAAGCGTCCTGTTAACTCAGGCAACGGGCGAGACCTTCGGCATTAGTTGCTAGTCTTGTATACGTACGAGGCGCACTCTAATGCGACTGCGGATGTAAATCTGAGGAAGGAGAAGGCCACAGTAGGTCTGTATAGCCCGAATCTCCGGGGCTACACGCGGCATACAATGGTGCAGACAATGGGTTCCGAGCCCGAAAGGGTAAGGTAATCCCCTAACCTGCACCGCAGTTCAGATTGAGGGCTGTAACTCGCCCTCATGAATGCCTGGAATCCCCAGTAATCGCGAGTCACCAACTCGCGGTGAATCAGTCCCTGAGCTTTGCACACACCGCCCATCAAGCCAGCTGAGTAATGCTTAGATGAGCAGCGGCAATCTATTGCCGTTTCGATTCTGAGTATCGCGAGGCGGGCTAAGTTGTAACAAGGTGTCCGTAGGGGAACCTGCGGACGGATCACCTCCTTTAACGCAAAACAAATGTTTTGCAACAGGTGTTTGAAAGCGGGAGGAGAAGCAATTCTTCTCCCCTTTTCATTCATCGATATATCTTGTTTTCACGACGTGTGCTTTAAGTTCAAACTACCAGTAAGTTTGAAATCTCCCGAAAAAATAAAACTTCCAACCTATTTTCCCTGAATTCCAACTTTTTCTGTTTTTACACAAAGTTATATATTACAACTCTACATTCGGTGAACATGGTCGTTAAATCACCTCGAAAACCTTCACGAAGAACGAGAGAAGGAATGCGCGAACTGGCTCGAGTGTTTGGTAAAAAATCCGGTGGGAGAAAAATCAATTTACTTCCATTTATTTCCTTTCTGAAGAAAAGGAATGCATTAACGACTGCAAAACGAAATAAAATAGTTCTACAAGTGCGCAGTATTGAAAATACTGAAATTAATCCAAAAGGATTTGCGAATCGCTCTTCCCGTCCCCGCGATATGAGTGCGCGTCCGTGGCGTGCGGGAGATAAGTTGCCTAAGACCAGACGAGTAAAGTCAAAGTAAAATAAATTTTGATAAAAATTTAGCGGCGACTATCGTCTCTTTTTCTTCTGCGTGAGCATTTTTCGCGTGCGCTTTTTTCGCTCCACATCCCCTAACATGGAGGGGGAGTAATCCTTCCCTGCCAACGCAAACGGGTCCATTTCGTCTTCGCCTTCTTTTCTCTTGCCGCGATGTCTTCCCACGCGACGGGCTTTCTTAGCATCCGATTTTTTTCGTATGGTGTGCCGAGTCCTCATGCACTAAAACGGAAATTCGTGGAATAAAAAGAGGGCTGGTAAATTGTATCAAACTAATGTCATCGCGACGTGGTTTCCAACGCCTTGACGGAGCGTCGGGGTGAACGGTCCCACGTTCGTACAATCCAAGTCTGTGCAGTGCGCGTAGAACAAGTCAAACGTGTTGTGGTGCGCGAGGATGGGAAGTCCGTCGGATGCAATCGTGAGCGTGTTGTGGATTCCCGTCTTGCTGGAAAAAGCCATGTCCACGGTCACCGTGTTCCGCGCGCGACAATCGCTCGTGGTGCAATGAACATAGTCCACAATCGGTTGCGTCTCATGCTGGAAAATGAACGCAGGTAAGCCATCGCTTCCGATGATGAGTTGGTGTTCGAATTCGGAAAACACGGGGTTCTGCCAGCTTGCAATGAGATTGCTGACTCGTTTTTTGCAGCGCGGGTCAATACATTTTTCGATGAAGAAATCGCTGTGGAAATAATCTGGGGCGTGCATGTATGAAATGACGGGTTTTCCATCCGGCGCTTGAATGATGCGCACGTTCGTGGCATTATACCTGCGAGAATTTGCGGACTGAATGACGGTGAAAGAGGCGCAGAGCGCATCATTACATTTGATCATGTTCCCATTCAGCGCAGCAATCATGGGCGTTCCATCGGCAGCGAAAATCCATTGATTTGAAATCTTGTCTGCGGTCGTGGGGCCGAGCGTGTTTTGCGTCCACTGCGTGCACGCCTCATCCGAACACTGGATGAAATAGCTCGTGTCGAAGGCACTATACACCCACGCCGGAAGACTCGTTCCGGGTTTGAACTGCACTTTCGTGCGGATTTGATTGTTCACAATCGCGTGCGATTGAATATGATTCCCCTGCGTACAAGCAATGTTGCCGCATTTGAGGGTGCGAATCTCGTAAATGAACGGATGGTAATGCACAACATACGTGATGAATGCTTTTCCGTCAGGAGGCGTTTGCACGTCGATATACAATCCGGTGTACGCGCCGGGTGTTGAATCTAATACGCTGTAACGTTGTTGATTACAATCTGAGTCGCCGCACACGATCATGTGCATCGGCGCTCCGACAGAGTACATTTCTCCGAAGACCAGCATCGGATGAGTGGGCTTCGCAGCCGTTGAAAGGGATGATTGTGCGTTCACACTCATGACGAAAAACGCGAGAGTAAACACCAGGAGTAAAATCCACCTAAAGGAACGTTCCATGCAACATAATGGGTTTTGGTTAATAAAAGACTGACTTTTAGAGGCACTGGTTTTCCGTCAAATTCAGTAAATTATTCCTTTTTTTGGAGATATTTTAGGCAGTCGCCCCAACTATTTGGCTGCCTATTCCCGTGCCAATCACATTCGTAAAATTCTGTGCCGTATTCAAGCACGTTACATCACTGCAGTGCGTGGTGTAGGCGTGGGGCGCCGTGTAATATCCCATCATGGGTTTCCCATCCACTCCCGTGAAAAGTGTGTTGTGCACGCCCGTGTTGGTTCCAATGTTGCTCGCGCCAATTTGCGCAATCGTAAATGTCGTGCAATCGTTTGTGGTGCAGTGTAAATAATCTAATTGGGGGGTGCTTCCATTTTGAAATGACGCCGCTGGTTTTCTGTCGCGTCCAATGATGAGGGAATGTTCGTACTCCGTGTAAAGTGATGGTGTCCAATTAGCAATGGAGGTGGTGGTGCGTTTATGGCATCGCGTATCTAAACATTTTGAAATGAGAAATTCAACCGTGTTGGGGGAGGATTCATTCATGTAGGTGATCACTGGTTTTCCATCCGGGGCGTTGACAATTTGCACCGTGTGCGCCGTGTACAACCGGGTAGTAAGTGACAACGTTGTGGGGGGTGTTGCGCATGCGGGGTCGCTGCAGATGAGTATTTCTCCTGTGCGCGCGGCAATCATTGGTTTTCCATTCGCGGAAAAAATCCACTGATTCGAAATTTGTTGAGTGTATGTTTGTCCAATGCTGTTTTGCGTAAATTGCGAGCAGTCCGTATTCGTGCATTGCACAAAATAACTCATTCCATTTGACGCATCGCTGTAAACGAATGCCGGTCGCTGCGTCGCGGGATTAAATTCAATTTTAGCGCGCTCACTATTCACGTGCGATGTGATGATTGTGTCAACATTTCCCGCGTTACACGTGGGGTTGCCGCACTTGAGGGTGTGCAGCGTGTATTGTGCGGTTGCATAATCGTACATCACATACACCAAAAATGGGTTCCCATCCGGCGCTGTTTTCATGGTGAGTGACATTCCCGAATACGCATTGGGTTGTGATTGTATAATCGTCTCATTCTGGCCAATGCACAAACTGTCTAAGCACTCTAAGAAACGCAAGTCGTTTCCTCCGCCCCACGTGTCGGCGTATGCAAACACGGAGCGAGGGTAGTGGGCGGTGGTGAGCGCTGCTTGCGCGTGGGCCCCAGTTCCCAGCACGAGAGCGAGGAGGAGTGCTGCCCCAACGATTCGAAAAAAAGGATTCATACAACATAATGGGTTTTGGACCATTTAAGTGAGTCGTTCCACCCCTCTTTTTGTTCGTCAAACAAAGGAATTTGAGCGGTTTTGGAACACTTTCCCGGTTGGGCGTGTGCGTGCCCTGTGCTAAACACACGTTTATAATATTCAACCCGCTGCGTGTTTTGTGGAGTGTGACTCGGATGAAGTTTGAACAAAAAGCTTGGGCGGGTGCCCGTATCTCATTAGGAATAATTTTCTTCTGGGCATTTTTGGACAAATTATTCGGATTAGGATACACTACTGCCGCCGACAAGTCGTGGTTGTTGGGAAATTCTCCCACCGCCGGTTTTCTCAAATTCGCCACCGCGGGGCCGTTCTCCACAATTTTTCAAAGTCTCGCCGGACAAGGGTGGGTGGACTGGTTATTCATGCTCGGCCTCGCACTCATCGGTTTTGCCTTGTTAAGTGGAATGGGAATGAAACTCGCCGGATACTTTGGAGCGTTGCTCGTCTTCATGATGTATCTCGCCGCGTTGCCTTTTTTCGCTCCGGAGTCGCACAATCCTTTGGTGGATGAGCACATTGTGTACATGTTTATTCTCCTCGCTTTCACGCGAATGAACGTGGGACACTGGTACGGTTTTGGAAAACAATGGTCCCAAACCCGCATCGTGAAAGAGAATCCCATTTTAGAATAGCGTGCAAAAGCCAGTATTGAAAATAAAATAATTTTTTTGTTTCGCGTCGCATCAGCATCATTTTTTTGTTTCGGAAACCAACATATTCCTTTATAATCGTGAATCGGTTCCTTCGAGCATGTCTGCATCAAAAGTTAATTGGATGGCCATTATTCTCGCCACATTCGCAGGGTTGGGAACGGATTTTATTTTATTTTACAACAAAATCACGAGCCATGAGATTGCCTGCCCTTTAGGAGGGAGTTGTGATTTTGTAAATAACAGCGTGTATTCCGAAATTGTTGGCATTCCCGTTTCAGTGTTTGGTTTGCTCGCGTTTGCATTCTTTTTAGTTGTAAGTTGGCTGGCCTGGCACCGCAGAATAGACGAGAAAACCGCCCTCATGGGATTAGTTTTCGTCGCCGGGGCAAGTTTGGTGGGGATTGCCTATTTTGTTTATCTAATGGTTTTCGTGCTAGAAGCCATTTGCACGTGGTGCATGCTCTCGCACCTCATCATGTTGAGCATCTTCGCGTATGCGCTGTATCATTACTATCCGCTGATGCAAACCCGTTCACGTCCAACTATTTCGCGTACTGAAAATTCATCTCAAAAAAAATCCAGGAGGAAATAGTATGAGTGTGAAACCCATGGTTGGACTTTTTTTAGTAGGTCTAATCGCCCTGCTCGGCTGCGTCGGTGGAGAATCTGCGCATCCGCAAACGCCCGAATTCACCGCGTTTGCACAATGCATCAACTCGAGTGGAACCCTCATGTACGGCTCGTTCACGTGTTTGTCGTGCAAGAAACAGCGCGAATCTTTCGGCGCGACTTTTTCTCAAATTACGGAGATTGAATGCCACCCCAACGGTGAAAATCCGCAAGTTGAATTGTGTTTGAACAAAAATATATCCAAAACCCCCACGTGGATTCGCGAGGTTAATGGTCAAGAGTCAGGACGCTTAGAAGGCTTCCAATCGTTTGAAGCCCTTGCGACATTGAGCGGGTGTACCTATCCGGGTCCGCAAAAATAGTTTGGAGAATTAAAAAAAACAAATGGTGAACACGCAATGGTCGAACAACTCACTCTCGGATTAATTATTGGCGCCGCGCTCGCGGACAGTATTAATCCATGTGTTTTCGGCGTGCTCATCTTTTTGCTCGCGTACATGACAGCCGTTTTCAAAAAAAATAAGCACAAAATGCTCATTGCGGGATTGATTTATGTCATCTCCGTGTACGCGACGTATTTAGTTTTAGGATTGGGTATTATTGCCATCGCACAAAACACCGGGCTTTCAACCAGTTTCTATTGGCTGGCCGCGCTCGTTGCTATTGGGGCAGGTTTGCTCGAAATTAAAGATTTTTTTTGGTATGGAAAAGGTTTTTCCCTACAAATTCTTCCCGGCGGCGCGGAGCGAATCAAAAAATACACGTCAATGCTGAAGAATGTGGAAACGAAACACCCGGTCGTAGCATTGGGACTTGCTTTCGCATTGGGAGTGTTTGTGGTCATGGTCGAACTCCCCTGCACGGGAGCACCCTACTTGGCTATTTTGGGAATGCTCTCCTCGGGAAATATTATGGACGGTCTTCCATTGCTTTTGCTCTACAACTTCATCTTCGTCCTTCCTTTGTTTGTCATCATTGGTCTCGTTTACGTTGGAACCACCTCCAAGAAATTGGAAGCCTGGCGTAAAGAGAACCGCGGACTCATGCGATTAGGAATAGGTTTATTCCTCATTGCGATGGGTGTGTACATGCTGATGAGCATCTGAGAAAAAGAAACTTCGTCCGCGAAAAACATTTCACGTTTTCCCGGACGAATACTCTGTTACAAAAATTATTATTCAGCGTCCTCGACCAATGTTTCCCCACGCGGCGCATTCTGCAATAATTTCGGGAGATGGTTCAATGGGACAAACACAACGATAATGACCCCATGCCGCACATTCGTTCGTGCCATCTGAAGTGGTTCCGCCATGCGGGTAATAGAGGATTGCACTAACTGCCGTGCTCATCGAAACAACTAATCCGGCTACCAATACTATTCCTAAAATCGATAAAAATCGCATAACCACACACTCTCCTACTAGGCAACCGCTTGCCGGATTTATATTCGTTTGGCAGGTCAATCTAATGCATCAGCCTATCGAGCGTAAGCGAAGATAGTCCATTAGTGTCAGCTGATAATGCAGCTTTGGGCGCTTGGCGCAACGGTAGCGCGTCTCGTTTGCAACGAGAAGGTTGGGGGTTCGAATCCCCCAGCGTCCATCGCCGTGTCAATCCGGCGGTACTTGTATGGAGGGATGATGGTATCATCCCTCATCTGATTTTCCCTAGGATTTTTTGCCATTTCGTTCAACCGCTTCTTTTTTTAACCAACAAAAATATTCTATCGAATGCTCCCGCGCGGACAATCAAGTTTGGAGTATCTTCTACTCATCGCGGGCGCGGTGATGGTGGCGACCATCATTATAGTGGTTGTTCTCGCTTCTCAAACGAACGGAAATGATTTTTTAGGAAACCAGCTCACGGGATATCAGCTCAATATTTCACAATTTTTTTCCGGAGGAGGAAATCCAACGCCCCCGGTTCCAGACAACACGCCCCCGTCAATCGTAATTTTTTCGTCTGATTGGGATTCAGCCCAAGTTACTATAACCTATCAAGCGTTGGAAAGCACAACTAATCCCATTTCGTTTACGCTGCTCCGCGCAAATGGAATTGGCAGCCAAGCTGTGTTAGATGCTGTTCAACTTTCGGGCGCAGTGAATAGTTTTGATAATCCTCCCGCGACAAATAACATTACTGCTATTGCTCTAGGCGCATTTGCTGTTCTTCCAAGCGGAACTGTTGCGGTGGTGGATGACACCGGCCTCACGAATGGAGTGCGTTATTATTATCGTATTCGCGCATGTGATTCCGCAGTTCCAACTAATTGCGCGGCCTCACCCAGCATTTTGGAGCAGCCGCACGTGCCAACCTATACTGCTGCACTAAGCTCCCCAGAAGTAGTTTTCGATCAATTGGGCGCGGGAAATGCACCGGGTGATTTGTGTGGTACAACCAATAATTTAGATTTAGCCGACACTCAAGCGAGGGCGGTGAAATTCAATAATCAATTATTTTTAGCCTCGGGAAACGCACCCACTTTTTACATGCGAGTGGGAACGGATTTTAGTAATTTAACTTCAGTCTGCCCGCCCAATCAACCCGCCCTGGCCTCTTCGCTGAGCGCGCAAGCCCACACCTACAACAATTACGAGTGGCTCACGAGCATTTATGCGCAAGGTGGCATTGTTCATGGATTCGTGCACAATGAGTATCACGACACCACCCCGCCGTGTGATTCTTCCCCGGCACCGGGAAATATTTGTTGGTATAATGGCCTAACGTATGCATCGTCATCAAATGGATTAACGTTCACGCAGTCAAATCCGGTGAGTGTAATTTCGTCTTCTCCATTTCCTTGGAACGTGGCAAGCATGAATGCGAGCCCGCACGGTCCCATGGAACCGGGAAATATTATTTCGCGCGACGAGGGTGGAACAACTTACTATTACATGCACTTTCGCTCCGTGCAAGGAATTGGTTCTAACACCCCCGCTGGCGTGTGTGTGGCACGCACGAATAATTTGTCCGACCCCCTTTCGTGGCGAGCATGGAATGCTGCCACGCAAGATTTTGATTTAACGATGTACAAACCCTACAATGCACTCAATCAACCCGCTCCCACGGGCGTGCCACATTGTTCAATCATTAGTCAGAGTAATATTTTGGATGCCGTTGGCTCGATCACGTACAACACATTCATGAAGAAATATCTCATGATTACCAGCGGCGTATATGGCGCAAATTGCGGATTATTTTACTCGCTCTCTGATGATTTGATTAATTGGTCGCAAGCGACACACATTTCCGGGTACAATAATCCAAACTACACTAACTGTGTTTCGGGAGCGCCATCCATCGCCTACGCGTCGTACATTGACCACGACCAACTCAACGACCCAACGGACCCTAATTTTGAAAAGAGTGACGCGACCGGATATATTTACTTTGTGCAATTCAATAACGGCTGGGGCCTCGACCGCGATTTAGTTCGACGAAGCGTGACATGGACAAAGACATAATTCAAAATATTTTCATGCGAGGACATTCCGCGTGACGCTGTCCTATTGTGCGTGGAAAAATCTTGGATAAAAAAAATAATTGAGGGGCGTAAACCCCAGGGTGAATGTTATGGACTAAATGGCGGCTGCGTGAACAATGCCCAACACACCCACAATTAATACGACGAAAAATCCCACGTAACGCGTGTTCTTTTCCGCCCAACGCTCTATGTTATCCCAATTCATACGGACCAACCTCCCAACAAGACTGGTTTTTGAATTTTCGACTTTTATGACTTAATTGAATAGTAAGTTATTTCCCTAACCCGAGTCATATCGTGAAATTCTCCTTTATATTTCCCACTCTACGGGAATAAACGAAGGGTTGTCTGGCCACACGTTGGGCGTAAAATCGCATAATTTGGGACGAAACAAATGTGAACAGAACCAATATCCCCTTCGTGGGCGCGTGAATCATGCGTTTCATTCCCATTTTGGGGAGCGTTTTCCAGATGCAAAATGGGGAAGGTCAGCCACTCTGTTTATAATCGTTCTCTCGAAGAATTAGGTTAGTTTCTTGCCTTTTTCAAAGGGCTTGAACCTTGAGTTACCGTCATGGTTGGAGACAAGGACGGGGAGCGTAAAAACTCTCTATTTTTTTCGACAACCTATCAGACGCGTTGCAGCTCCTGAGTAAAACACTTCGGTGTTCAGGGGTCACAGGATAAGGGTTAAGCGTCCGGGACGATTTAGTGCTCTGTCGCTTATTCGTCTCGCGACGGGAATCGTTTTACGATTATCCAATGAGTCACCATAGGTTTAGACCAATGCCATCATAAAATTCAGTTAAAATTGATCCCGTGATTGGCAAAGGAAAAAATCGTCTCGCAAGAGATGACTATTTTTTTGTCAGTCCATAAATATTAGTGGTTCAAAGGAATGCCTTAATGACAAATGAGCAATGGGGTCTTTTTTTAGTCCGTTAAACGACTATGGAAGAAAAAATTGCTTGTTAGAAAAATTTGGCGAAGTTAAGTAACCTGATCGTGAATGGCTGGGTTTGGGAGCCGAAGAAGGACGTGGCAAGCTGCGTTAAGCATGGGGGACCCGCAAGCAGGGGCTGATCCCATGATTTCCGAATTATTCCGTTGAGGAATGGGCACGCCGGGAATCGAAGCATCCTAGTACCGGCAGGAAAAGACATCGAACGAGATGCGGTGATTAGAGTCGATCGAAAACCGCAGAGAGCAAACCGAATCTTTTACGGTAACGTAAAAGAGATGTGGGGTTCGGACTCAGGCCTAGGCTTTTTTGAGAGAACAAGTGTGTTGGAACACACTACCGCAGAGGGTGATAGTCCCGTGTTCGTATCAAAAAGGGCTAATGCTGAGTATCCAGAGTAGGTTGCATCGGATATTGCGACTGAACATTCCGGTCATTATCCGGAAACTCTAAATACATCCCAAAACCGATAGCGCACGAGTACCGTAAGGGAAAGCTGAAAGAGTACCCTTCAAAGGGGGTCAAAAGCGCCTGAAACGATTAGGTGACGGAGAGAGGCGGCATGAAAGAAACGACGATGGTCAAAGCGAAGTGGAGTAATCCACGAGTGAGACTGTCCGATCGATGTCGCCTCGTACGTCCTGAAGCACGAGCGAGGGAGTTTATCTGCGTGGCGAGACTAAGCTTGTTAAGAGCGCAGTCGTAGGGAAACCAAATTGTGCGCAACCCGCAAGGGTGAGGCACGCCGTGTTAACTCGCGGTTAGTCACGCAGGTCAGACCCGAAGCCTGGGGATCCACCCCTGAAGAGATTGAAGCCCGACTCCAATCGGGTC